>DAIDHX010000266.1 GCA_027451885.1 Planctomycetales bacterium | reverse complement strand
GGCGCCGGCGTTGAGGGGCGGACCTGGCACGAATGCACGCACTTGCTCGCGCTGCGTGCTCGTATCGGGGGCGCAGTCGAAGGCGTTGTTTCCGCGGCGACGAACCGAACCCAATCGCGCCAGGAACCGAACCCAGACGCGGCAGAAAGTAAAGCCGAAGCTCGTCAGAAAATGATGCCACAACCGCTGCGCAAATCCGAGTTCAAGCTCGCCAGAACATGAATCCATGAAACGAGAACCGTCGACTACGAACCGAACCCATTGTGCCCGTGCGGAGCGAAGCCATTGTGCCCGCGCAGACCGAACCCACCGCGCGGAAAGGGCGAACTCGGTACGCCGCGGCGAACCGAACCCAATCGCGCCAGGAATCGAACCCAATCGCGCCAGAAAGTGAAGCCGAAGCGCGTCAGAAATTGGTGCCACAACCGCTGCGCAAAATCGAGCCAGGGCTCTCTGTAACATGAATCCTCTAAGGGAGAACCGTCGACTGCGAACCGAACCCATTGCTCCCGCGCGGACCGAACCCAACGGCCCGCGTGGACCGAACCCAGCGCGTGGGAAAAGCGATGCCATCGAGCCGCGACAAGCCGAACCAAACGCACGGAAAAATCGTCACCGGCTGGGCGCCAGCGTTGAGGGGCGGACCTGGCACGAATGCACGCACGAGCGCGCGCGGCGTGCTCGTATTGGGGCTGGCTGGGCGCCGGCGTTGAGGGGCGGACCTGGCACGAATGCACGCACTTGCGCGCGCGTCGTGCTCGTATCGGCAGCGCTGTCGAGGGTGTCGTTTCCGCAGCCCGCGAACCGAACCCAAGAACACCAGAAACCGAGCCCAGGCGTGTCAAAAAGTGATGCCAAGACTTGTCAGAAAATGGTGCCACAACCGCTGCGCAAAATCCACCAAAGACTATCCGTAATATGAAGCCATTACAGGAGAACCGTCGACTGCGAACCGAACCCATTGTGCCCGCGCGAACCGAACCCATTGTGCCCGCGCGGACCGAACCCACCGCGCGGAAAAATCGTGACCGGCTGGGCGCCGGCGTTGAGGGGTGGACCTGGCACGAATGCACGCACTTGCTCGCGCTGCGTGCTCGTATCGGAGGCGCGGTCGAGGGTGTTGTATCGCACCGACGAAGGGAATCCAAGCACGCCAGAAATCGAACCCAGGCGTGTCAAAAAGTGATGCCAAAACTTGTCAGTAGTTGGTGCCACAAGCGCTGCGCAAAATCGAGCCGAGGATCTCCGTAATGTAAATCCAGAAAAAGAGAACCGTCGACTACGAACCGAACCCATTGCGCCCGCGCAGACCGAAGCCAACGTGTCCGTGCGGACCGAACCCAGCGCGCGGAAAAATCGTGACCGGCTGGGCGCCGGCGTTGTGGGGCGGACCTGGCACGAATGCACGCACTTGCTCGCGCTGCGCGCTCGTATCGGGGGCGCGGGCCAGGGTGTTGTTTCCGCGCCGACGGAGCGAACCCAGGCGTGTCAGAAAGTGATGCCAAAACTTGTCAGAAAGTGAAGCCATAACCGCGGCGCAGAATCGAGATCAGGATCGCCAGAACATGAAGCCATTAAACGAGAAAAGTCGACTCCGAACCGAACCCATTGTGCCCGTGCGAACCGAACCCAACGGCCCGCGTGGACCAAACCCAACGGCCCACGCGGACCGAACCCACCGCGCGGAAAATGCGAAGCCATCGAGCCACGACAAACCGAACCCACCGCGCGGAAAATGCGAAGCCATCGAGCCACGACAAACCGAACCCAACCCGCGGAAAATTCGAAGCCATCGAGCCACGACAAACCGAACCCAACCCGCGGAAAAAGCGAAGCCATCGAGCCGCGACGAACCGAAGCCATCGCGTCTGTTGAGCGAGCCTAATCTCATGCGTAGAGAGAAGTTAAGTGCATCCACGAAGCGAGGCCAATCGCCCGCGCAGACCGATGCCAATCGCCCGCGCAGACCGAAGCAACGGCCTGGCTCGGAGTGAGGCCAACTGCGGTCGGCGAACCAAACCCACCACACCCAGCGCGGGAGGTGACGGTGAGAGTTGGATACGGTCGTCGCTCGGTCATGAGGCCGGTTATCGGTGGGATGGGTCGTGCCGGAAAGGTGCTTTTTGACAGTTGGGCGACTTGTGTCGTGGGGATGCGCCTGGAATCGTCGGCCACCGTGCAATCGTCGGCCACCGTTAGCTGGATCGTGCCAAAAAAAACAGAAGCCGAGGTGCTCCCAAAGAGTCGGTGAGAGGGAGCGATTGTGCTTGTTTCCGAAGAACTCACGTCCCCGGTTTTTGACCTGCTCGCTACAATCGTTCTGGTTCCCGGAAGCCGGGAATGGGTCTGGAGATCGGGAGCAAGCGATCGATGCGGGAACCTATCGCCAGCGTCCAGGAACCCGATCATTTTCATGCCGCCAGCGATCCTGCCCGACCGGATCGTCAGCCACCGCCGATCTCGCGTGTGGTTGGCGTTTACCAGATGGTGCTCCGCCGCGCGCTTGAGCACTTCTTTCCTGACGCACGCCTGGAATTCCTGGGTGATCGGAGCTTCATCGATTGGGATCTCTCCTCGGACGAGACCTACTACCGGCTGCATGAATACTCCGACGGGGTCGGGGTTGAGATCGAGTGGCTGGGCTCGCGTCTCTCGTTCCTGCCGGGCACGGCTTCTCCCTTGCTTGCAACCGAGCGGAGGATGATCGAGGTCGTCGTGCGTGCGATCGACATTCGCTTTCGCGGCCTGTTCAACCAGGAACTGGCCCATCGCTTTGACCGGTTTCACTATCCCAACGAAGACCTGATCGTCGCCGACTATCTGGACACGGTCGATTCGTATCGTCTGCCGGCGGCGATCGAGGCGCTTCGTGTTGCGGCACTTTCGACGTATGAGAACCGCCGGGTCTCCACGGGCGCGCTCTTGCTGGGAACAGAGGATCAGATTCCGGGTCTGATTCCGGGTGATCGCAAAGGCGCGCCGATGTTCAACGCCCGTCTCACGGGGATCAAGGGATTCCACCGGCTTTGCGACGGCGTGCGGACGGTCTTTCTGGTTGATCGCCAGGGCGACCTGATACGCATGATTGACATCGCGAGCTGGGCGAACGAGGTGCAAGGCACTGAGCCTCTTGAACATCCTTGTCCCCGGGTATATGTCAGCCACGCCAAGGCCACGCGGGCCGGGGGGCACGTTGTGGCCGTGCTCACCCCCGCGCAGGAGATCAAGGTCTTCGCGCGGGGAACCATGATGTTCAGCTATAGCGACGCCCGCTGGCGCTTGCTCGATATCCCGAGCAAGTTCGCTGTCTGGAAGGAAGCGATTGGAACCACCGGCTGGCCTGGTCTTGCTGACACTCTCTTTGAGGCTGCGCTCAATCTGGGCGAGGCGCGCACGGGAGCGCTTTTCGTGGTTCTGCGCGACCCGGAGGAGTCGGTTCCCGAGCTCATCGCGCCTGTCGACCAGATTGCCGCCGAGGAAGCGTTCGACGATCCCGAGGATCCGGAGAATCTCTCGCCCCGGCACGCCAAGCGAGCGCTGCACCATGTTGTCCGCGGGCGAAAGTTGTCCGAGATCGCGCCGGCGGTGCTCGAATCCATTGCAAGCCTCGATGGCGCGGTGGTCGTGGATCAGAACGGCAGGCTGCTCACCTTCGGCGCGATTCTGCGCATCGCGCCCGAGGCGCTCGAGCTTGGCCGCGCGTTCCAGGGAGCGCGCACCCTCGCCGGTCAGGCGGCTTCGCTCCACGGCCCCGTTCTCAAGGTCAGCGAGGACGGCTACCTGACCATGTTCCTCAAGGGCCGCCGGCTCTGGGAACTCTAGAGTCCGAGAATCCTCGTGCTGGAATCTGGCACGCAGGATCGGAGCGCGAGACAATTCCACGACCCGGACTCGCTGCCTCACCAGGAATCCGTGCTCACTTCGCATGCAACGATCGACGCCCAGTCCGCATCCGTGGCTTCGAGGAATGCCCAGCTCAACCGAGAAATCACCGAGATCGACCTCCTTGAGTACGAACCGGGAACGCTCGTCATCGACGCAGCGCGATCGCGAACGAGGAAAAGCAGGCCGCCGAGTGGGCCAGATACAACGAGGACCGGCTTGATGAGGCTGGCAAGGGCCTAACTGTCGTCCGCAACGCGCTCAAGGCCGGTGTCGTGCAGACACCCACGGAAATTGCTGCCACATTTTCAGTGGAGGAACGCGTCGACTCCCTGAATACGAAGCTCCAGGAATCGCGGGTCAGGCTGGAGCAGTTGAAAGGGAAGAAGCGGATTCTCGAGCAGTATACAAGTCGGGCCAGAATCCAGGCTCTGAAGGCGGATCTTGAGAAAGCGCGCGGAGGAGCTCAAGCGCAAGGCGGATTTGGAGCGTGCACACATGAAAGAACGTTGTCTCAAGCGAAAACTCGATGGCGCCAATCTGGTTGCTCCGTGCGACGGCATGGTCGTTTATGCGGATTCGCTCTCGGATTCCGCGCCGGGGATTCATGTGGGTTCGCGCCTGGCCGAGGGCCAGCTTGTGTTCGCGATGATCGATCCTGCGAACGGGCCGCTTCGGATGACTTGCACGGTGGCCGATTCCGACCTCGAGGGGGTTGTGCCCGGAACGAAGGCCGTTCTTCAGCAGGCAGGCGTGGCAGAACACGCGGGTCAGGGCACGGTCCAGCCGCTTGCGCCTGTGCGCAGGTCCGGTTTATCTGGGCTGGCAAGCCCTGACTATACCGCGATCGTCGAGGTCGATGGCCGTCCTGCCGCGCTCCGGCCGGGGATGAGAGTGCAGGCCGCCATCGTGGCAGCGCAGTTGAACGACGTGCTCACGGTGCCGAAGGCAGCACTCATCCGCTCCGGCAGTTCGACGGGATCGGTGTGCGTTCGGGTACGGGTCTCAAAGGGATCGATCGAGGATGGCCCGGTGATCCCTGGTCTCACGAGTCAGGACCGGGTCGAGATCAAGGCGGGCCTGAAGGACGGCGATGTGGTGGCGGTCGACTCCCGCGCGAGTAGGCGGTAGCACCTGGCGTGCGAGCAGGCAATGGTTCGGTCAAAAATGGAACTCGCGGCCCCTGGCGCGGCATTATCCAGGGAGAGGCATCGTGGTTTGGGAGATTTCCGCGAGAGTGGAGGGGAGGTAAACGCCATGTCGAGCCAGGGCCGGGGCTCGGTTTTGCGCGACCTGGAGTCGCTTTATCGCCTGGGAGTGACGCGCGGACTTTCCGATGGTCAACTCCTGGAGCGGTTCGCGAGCGGCTCGAATGAGATCGCCCGGCAAGCGTTCTCGGCGCTTGTCGAGCGGCATGGACCGATGGTCCTGCGCGTGTGCCGCGGCGTACTTCACGACGCAAGCGACGCGCAGGATGCGTTCCAGGCGACGTTCCTGATTCTATTGCGGAAAAGCCGCTCGCTCTGGACCCGGGAAACGCTTGGTCCCTGGCTATTCCAGGTTGCGCGCAGAACTGCTCTCCATGCGCGCTCAAAGCACGCGCGGAGACAGAAGCACGAACAGGCAGCGGCACGCGAGCGGCCCGAAGCGCGCACGGAAGCGAGTCGCGACGGACTTGCGCTCATCCATCAGGAGATCGCGCGCTTGCCCGACCGGTTTCGCTCCATCATCGTGCTTTGCGATCTGGAGGGCTTGAGCCAGGAAGACGCCGCCAGGCGCCTGGGTGTCCCTGTGGGTACGGCCAAGAGCCGGCTCTCCCGGGCTCGGGAACGGCTGCGTGCGCGCTTGCTCAAGCTTGGATATGGCCAGGAGCTGGGTCTTGTGCTCCTGGGCGATCCAGGAGCGGGCTCGGCCGCCATGCCCGCCCACTTGCTGGCTGCCACTGTGGAAGTCGTTGTCGATCAATCCTCGATCAAGTCGCTGACCGGCGGCGCTGCCGCCACACTTGCACAAGGAGTTCTCACGTCCATGAGCTTACATTCTTTGGCCAAGGTTGCCGCCGTGGCCTTGCTCGGGCTCGGCATGACTAGCCTCTCGGCAGTCGCCCAGCGCCGCACCCCGGACGGGCCTGCGGCGCCGAACGCGCCCGCCCAGCAGAAACCCGCCCAGCAGAAGCCCGCGGACGCCGTGGAAAACGAGCCCGGCTGGCTGACGCTGGTTCCTCGCACGTTCCAGTTGCGGGTTGAGGTTCAGGGAGTATTCGTTCCGGTCGTGCTCCAGGTGGTGCGTTCCTCTCTCGACACCGGATCTCGATTCCTCAAGCTGGCGCCCGACGGTTCGCTTGTGAAACCGGGGGATCTTCTCTTCGAGCTCGACGCGTCGGGTCAGCGCGATCTGGTCACGAAGGCCGAGATCAATCTCAACGAATCAAGAGCTGACCGGCAAAAGGTCATCGCGGCTCTCAAGTCTGCCGAGCTGGCGGTGGCGGAAGCCCGCGAGAACGCGACGGTGGAAGAGGCGGATTTCGATGCAAGAATCCGCGCAGCCGAGACCGCGATTCAGGATGACGAGGGGAGGCTCAAGCGTGTCGAGGCTGCGCAGAAAAAGGTTGAGGGCAGGTCGCTCGATTCGGCTGTTGAAATCGCGTCACTGCTCGACATCAATGATCGCGCGGTCGATGCGCGGCGCGCACTCGCGCAGGATCAGATCGAGCTCAGGCAGTTGAAGGCCAAAAAATCCGCCCATGCTCGGTTCGCAGCCCCACGCGCGGTCGCGGAGCTGACTCTCAAGGCCGCGGCAGCCCAGGAGGTGGTACGGCGGGCAGACGAGAACGTCAATCAGCTTCAAAGCGAGCTCGATCGCCGCAAACGCGCGGTTGAGAACGCGCTTGTGCGGGCGACAGCCGAGGGGGTGGTGGTCTACTCACCGGGGATCCCCCCGATGCTGGGTGCGGTTGTTCCCCCCGGCCGTCCGATTCTGCAAGTTCACAAGCCGGGCGCAGTGAAACTGGCAGTTCAGGCGCGTCGGTCCGTGATCAAGGAAGTCCTGCCCGGGATGCGGGCGCTGGTCGAGACTGGCGGAGGCCTTCATGTCGAGGGGCGAGTCAAGGCGCTCTCGCCGCTAAACCTGGTAGGGGATGAGATGCTCTATACTGTCATGATCGAGTTCGAGCGCCTTCCATTCGAGCGCCTTCCAGCGGGCCTCACCCTGAAGGCGGGCGACTCAACCGGTGTAAAGATTATTACAGCAGAATCTGAAAATACATTGAGTGTTCCGCTCACGGCGGTCTACAGGGGCAAGGGCAGGAACAATGAGCCCTGGGTTTTGGTGCGAAAGCGGGGTGGAGGGGTAGAGATCCGGACGGTGGAGCTGGGCCGGATGAGCGTCGGTGAGGTGGAAGTCAAAAAGGGTCTCGAGGTGGGCGAGTCGGTACTGGTGGATGCCGAGCCGGAGTACCCGATCGCGCACCAGCCGGCTGGGATGCAGTGAAGCTGCCAGCGATGATTTTGGCTTGCTTGCAAAAAAAATTGGAACCGCTGGGGCTCTGCGCGGCATTATCCGTCGTTTGAGGCACAAGGGCGAATAGCGGCGGAGCAACGCGATGGGGAAACCGAATCGGGGCGCGGTTCTGAGGCCGATCCACACGCTCTTCAGCGTGGGGGTGGTGCGCGAGCTGAGCGACGGCCAGCTTCTCGAGCGTTTCTCGCAAGAGGATGGCGACGCGGCGGAGGCGGCCTTTGGCGTTCTGGTCGAGCGCCATGGGCCGCTGGTTTTGCGCGTTTGCAAGAGTGTACTCGACGACGAAGCCGACGCACACGATGCGTTTCAGGCGACATTTCTCATCTTGCTGCGCAAGGCGCGAGGGCTCTGGGCGCGCGAGTCGCTCGGGCCGTGGCTGTTCGAGGTTGCGAGGCGCACCGCGATGCACGCACGAACGACGGCGGCGAGGCGGCGGCGCCATGAGCGCCTGGCTGCTCGGATTGCCACTGACACCGTAGCCGAGCCGGCTGACGAGCTTTGCGCGATCGTCCACGAGGAGATCGCGCGGTTGCCCGAGCGGCTGCGCGCGGCCGTGGTGCTTTGTGATCTTGAAGGTTGTTCTCATGAGCAAGCGTCGCGAAATCTCGGATGGCCGATGGGGACGGTCAAGAGCCGGCTATCGCGAGCGCGGCAGCGGCTGGGCGAGCGTCTGAAACGGCGAGGTTTTGAGCCGGGGCCAGGGCAGGGTCTGATCCTGCCCCCTGGATCTAGCTCGAGCGTGCCTGTTGCGCTTGCGCAGGCGGCTGTTCAGGCCATGCTCCAGCAATCGAGAGCGAAGGCGCTTGCCGGCGGTGCGGCCGCCGCGCTCGCGCGAGGAGTCCTCACGTCCATGACGATCACAAGGCTTTGCAAGATTGCAGTTGCTGGATCGATCCTCTGTCTCGGCGTGGGCGTCGGCGCGGGTGGCTTGATTGCGATCGGTGGAGTTCAGAAACCTGGTCCTGATCATACGCCGGGTCGAGCCCTGACCGGGCGCGATGAGCAAACCACGAAGGCTGCGAAGCCGGGGGGCAAGACCCCACAGGCCGATGGGATTCCCCTGTTTGTGACCGTGGAGATGACAGGGCTTGAACAGCGGCTCGACCTGACCGGGAACCTCGCGGCGGGGCGAACGAGATACGCCCAATCCGGGGTCGAAGGGACGAATCGGATCCTCTGGCTGATCGAGGAAGGGACTCGCGTGAAGCAGGGTGATGTGGTGGCACGGCTGGACGCCAGGCCGCTCAGGGAAAGGCTTACGCCCCAAAGCGCGCGGGCCCGTTCCGCCGAGGCTGGGTTCGCCAGCGCTCGGCTTTCGCGCGAGACCGCCGAGCGAGCACTGGCGGACTATCAGGAATCGCTGGCAAGGAACGAGCAGCATCTCCTGGATGCTCGAGCCCAGCAGGCCAGGCGGATCATGGATAGCAGCAAGGCGTGGCTCGATCGTGTCTCGGAAATCGAGGGCCAGGCGCAGGGATTGATTGGCGGGCGGGATCGGCAGGCCACGCTCGCGGAGCTCAAGGCCGCGGTCGAGATCGGCGCCAGTCTGGAACAGGCTCGAAAGGAACACGACCTGAACAGGCTGGCGCACGAGCAGGCTCAGATCAAGAAGGACGAATTCGAGAAGATTCTGCGACCCAGGAAGATCAGGGAGCTGGAGGCAGCGGTCCGAAAAGCGCGCGGGGACGAGATCACCCGCCAGAGTGCGCTCGAAATCGAGAGCGCCCGGGAAAAGAAACTGCTGGCTCAGGTCGAGGCGTGCAAGGTCACCTCCCCTGGCGATGGGATTGTGGTCCACGCCAACGATCCCGATCGGCCGAGCAAGATCAACATCGCCCAGGGAGCGACTGTCCGTGAGCGGCAGATCATCGCGTTTATTCAGGATGTTGACCATGCTCCCCCGGTCGTGAAGGTGAAGCTGCCGGAATACGCTGTTAGGCAGGTTCACGAATCGAACGCTGTGGAGCTTGAGATCCAGCAACGGGAGGGTATCTTTCGAACGACCGGGCATGTTTCTGAGATTGCGCCAGTGCCTGATCCGACCAACATATTTTCGGACAAGCGAAAGTTCTATTCAACCACGATTGCGATCGAGAAGCCGCCGGCGAAGTTCCGGCCGGGTCAAAAGGTCCAGGCGTCGATCGTCCTGCGCAAGAAACGCGCGCTCGCGGTTCCGCGCACCGCGGTCGATTCAGTGGGCGATGACGGTGGTGGTTATCAGGTCGCGGTGCGGAAGGGAGACGGCGAGCTGGAATGGCGGGCGGTGAAGCTCGGCGATTCTGGGAGCGGCATCAGCGAGATTCTGGAGGGTCTGCGGGAGGGCGATCGCGTGCTGGCCAATCCGATCCGCAAGCTCGACGTGCCGCCCACGTGCGACCTTCGCGTGGCGAAGGATCACGTGCCCAGTCATCCGAAATGACCGGGACCGCGCGGCGAGCGCTAGAGCGTCTGCATGATCTTCTCGAGGACCTCCGGCTTCGGGCGCAGCATGTCCTCGCTAAGAAGCGCAAGCGGTGTATCGACGAGCGTGAGCCGTTCGGTGAAGTTAGGCGTCGTGGTGTTCAGATAGAGCAGGCCTGTCACAAACTCTCCGTTCTCGTGGCTTTCTTCGAGGAGCGCAAGTGCACTGGCGCGGCTGGAGACGTTGTGCTCTTCATGCCGCAGGGCCTTGAGCGTGATCCATGCGCCGTCGTGGAGCTGCACACGCACAGGCTCGCCAGGCGTCTGCTCGACCTCGATCTCCGGCAAACGCGGTACGAAACCCAGCTCATGCAGGGGAGATTCATGCGCCCTGGCCCAGTCCCAGCTTTTGGTCGAGCCTTCGAAATCGTTGAAGGTGACGCAGGGGCTAATCACATCGAGCACGGCCGTGCCGCGATGCGCGATCGCGGCCTTGAGCAGCGCGATCATTTGTTTCTTGTCGCCGGCGAACGACCGCGCCACGAAGCTGGCGCCCGCGGTGATCGCCTGCTCGCACAGATCGAAGGGCGGAACCTGGTTTTCTTCTCCACCTGGCCTGCGGAGATGGGCGTGCAGATCCGCGGTCGCCGAGAATTGCCCCTTCGTCAGCCCGTAACAACCGTTGTTTTCGATGATGTAAACGATTGGCACATTGCGGCGGCAAATGTGCATAAACTGGCCCATGCCGATATTGGCGGTATCGCCGTCGCCGCTGATGCCGATGCACAGGAGCTTGTGGTTGGCGAGCATCGCACCCGTGGCCACGGAAGGCATGCGGCCGTGGAGCGCATTGAAGCCATGGCTGGCGGAGAGAAAGTACGCTGGCGTTTTGCTCGAACAACCGATGCCTGACATCTTGATCGTTTTGTATGGGTTCACCGCAAGCGACTTGCAGGCTTCGATCAGGTGGCTTGTGATGCTGTTATGGCCGCAGCCCTTGCAGAGTGTGGAGGGCAGGCCCTGAAAGGCGAGCGTGGGCAGGTTGAAGCTGTGTCCGTTGTCGTGGACGGTGATCGTGGCTGGGTTGGGCATGGCTTCCTCGCGTTACCAGTGATCGAATTGCTTGTGCGGTGTGTCATTCAGTGGAGGGCTCGCACGAAGGATGCGCACGGTCGATTTCATGAGCGCTCTCAGCGACGGGCCAGCCGGATGTGCACGGGCTCTGTTCCCGTGCCAGGATTGGGCGGACGATGTTCTCGGCGGCGATGGGCGTGCCGTTGTAGTGGTTGACGGGGATCAGCCGGTTCGCGAGCGTCCCGCAAAGCTCCGCGTGCAGCAGGGTTTGGAGCTGCGCGTCGCGGTTTTGCTCGACGACGTAGACGCGTTCATGGCGCTCGATGAACTGGAACACGGCGTCGGCGAGCGGCAAGGCGCGCACGCGGCAGTAACTGGTCTCGATTCCCTCGGCCGCGAGCAGGTCACGCGCTTCGACGAGAGCGTAGTGCGTGCCGCCATACGCGATGAGCCCGACCCTGGCGTGGGGATTGTCGTCAACGACGGGAGCGGGGAGCTGCGGGCGGGCTGTTTGGAGCTTGCGTGCGAGCCGATCGAGGTTTCGTTTCCAGTCGTCGGGCCGTTCGCTGTAGCCCGACTTTTCGTTATGGCCGGTGCCGCGGGTGAAGTACGCGGCCAGGGGGTGCTCGGTGCCAGGCAAGGTGCGCTCGCAAACGCCGTCGCCATCGGCGTCGCGATAGCGCTCGAAACGTCCGAGGCGGTCGAGATCTTCCTTCGTGAGCACCTTGCCGCGTGCGAGGGGGCGGTCAGGGTAGCGAAACGGGTCGGTGAGCCAGAGATTCATGCCCAGGTCAAGGTCGCTGGCCATGAAGACGGGCGTCTGGAACCGCTGCGCCAGGTCGAGCGATTCGATGGTGAAGCTGTAACATTCCTCGACGGAACCGGGCAGGAGCACGAGATGTCTGCAATCGCCGTGACCGAGCATATGCAGCTTGAGCACGTCTCCCTGGCTGGTGCGGGTGGGCAGGCCAGTGGAAGGCCCCATGCGCTGAACGTCGATGATGACGACGGGGATCTCGGCGAAGTATGCGAGCCCAACGAATTCGGCCATGAGCGACGTGCCGGGGCCGGAGGTCGCGGTGAGCGCCCGGGCGCCTGCCCAGCCCGCGCCAACGGCCATGCCGATCGCGGCCAGCTCGTCCTCCGCCTGCACAATCGCAAAGCTGCACTTACCGTTCGCGTCGACTCGATGGTGTTTGAGGAAGTCTTCCGCATATTCGGCCAGGCTGCTCGAAGGCGTGATTGGGTACCAGGTGAGCACGCTCGCGCCGCCGAAGAGCACGCCGAGCGCAGCGGCCTTGTTGCCCTCGATCAGAATCTTGTTCCAGGAGCCCGGAATTCGCGCGACCGTGTAGGGTCGTTCCGGGGGCAAGCTGGCCTCGGCCCAGCGAAACCCGGCTGCGGCCGCGTTGATGTTCACCTCGCCGGCCCTGGCCTTGCGCCCGGGGAACTCGCGGCGAATGCCCCACTCGATCGCCTCCATCTCAATTTGGCACATCGAGGCCAGCACCCCGACGTAGACCATGTTGACGACCTTGCGGAGCCTGTCACGGTACAGCTTGTCGGTTTTATCCGGCGGATAGGCTTCTTGCACGAGCTTCAAGAACGGCACCGGGAAGAATTGGATGTCGCCGCGGAGCGTGCGCGGGTCGAGATCGAAGTCGTCGCGATAAACGCAAAGCGCGCCTGGCCTGAGCGCGAGCACGTCGTCGCGCGCAGTGGCCTCGTTCATGCAAATGAGGATCCTGGGGTCGAGCACGTGGCCGACGTACCCTTGTGCGCTTGCCCGGAGGTGGAACCAGGTCGGCAACCCCTCGATGTTCGAGGGGAAGACGTTCTTGCCGCTGCACGGGATGCCCATGGAATACAGGGCGCGAAGAATGGCCAGGTTGGCCGACTGGCTCCCCGAGCCATTGACCGTGCCAACCTTGATCGCCAGATCGTTGACCGAGGGAGTAAAGCCGGCTGGCTGTATTTCGGCAGGAGATTCCTGAACCGGGGTGAGAGCAGGGGACATGGTCCGCCTCGCGACGAGAGGGATTGCCGTCGACCCCCCGCGCTGCGCCCGACAATCGTCGCCGGCTGGGAGCGCCGACCTGCCGCGAACCGGGACGAGCTTGCGTACGCCCGGCCCCAGCTTTCTCAACTCCAACACATTCGCGAATCGTTCGCAAGGCAATACCGTACACAAATCACGGTCATGGATATTATGTTATAGAAACGAGCATGCGTTCATTGATAACGCGGGAACATGGAGACTGATTCGCATCATGCCCTGCTTACACGGGCCGAGCTCTGGGACTAGCGGTTCGCCGCGGGTTTCGGCTCGAGCATGATGACGGTGTCGATGGGGTCGCGGATGTCATCGGGGATCACGATTTCCGCGCCGGACTTTGTTGCGCGGGTTTCCAGCAGAACGGAGCGGCCGAGCAGGCGGGGCTGCCAGGGGGTGTTGCGATCGAGGACGATGGGCGTATCGGGGCCAGGGTGGAAGACGTGCAGATAGATGGCAGTCGGATGGTCCACGGGCCCCCTGGCGGTCGAGACGCCCCAGGGCTTTTCGGGGATCGGCCCGGCGTGGGTGCCTCGGATGGATTCCTCGTGCGCGGTGAGCCATTGGCCGAGCTCGCGCAGGCGTGTCACCGAGGTTGCGCTGATGCTGCCGTCCGGCAGCGGACCGACGTTCAGGAGCAGGTTCGCGCCTCGGCCGGAGGCGCGTGCCAGCGCGTGGACGAGGTCGGAAACGCTTTTGTAGTTCTCATCGGCGGCGTTGTAGCCCCACGACGAGTTGATGGTCAGGCAGGTCTCGAGAGGTAATCCAGGCTGGATTCGGGCCTTGTTGAATCCGGCCTTGTTTTCACCGGGGAGGTCTTGTTCAAAGATCTGAAAGTCTTCGCCGGGCAAGGGAGCGGCGTGGTGGTTATTGGCGACAAGCGCGTGGGGCTGGAGCTCGTGGATCATGCGGTAGGTGCCGGCGAGGTCCCAGTCGGCGCCGGGGCGGTCCCACTCGCCGTCGAACCAGATGCCCCCGATCGCGCCATACCGGGTGCAGAGCTCGCGCACCTGCCCCTGGTAGTAGGCGACGTAATGCTTCCAGGTTCCCTTGAGCTGCCGGCCGGCGAAGTGCCCGGTCTTGCCGCGAGGGTCGTAGTCGGGGTGGTGCCAATCAAGCAGCGAGTAGTAGAGAAAGAGCTTCACGTCTTGCTGGCGGCAGGCTTCCGCGAGCGCCTTGATCGGGTCGGTATGAAATGGTGTGGAATCGACGACGTCGTAATCGGTGAGTGCGCTATCGAACATGCAGAAGCCATCGTGATGCTTGGCGGTGACGGTGAGATAGCGCGCGCCCGCGGCTTTTGCGAGCGCCACCCAGGCCTGAGCGTCGAACTTGCTGGCGGTGAAACGGGGAGGGAGCTTGGCGTATTCGCTGATCGGCAGCCTGTCGTGTTCCATGACCCACTCCCCTTTCTCGAGCAGGGAGTAGACACCCCAGTGCACGAACAGGCCGAGCCTGGCGTCCTGGAACCAGGCACGGGCTTCGCGATTCGGGGTTGGTTCGCCCGCGTGTGCGGGGGTGGGAATTGCAAACGCGCTCAGGGTGGCGATTCCGAGAAGTGTCAGCGAGCGGATTTGCATCGCGGCTCTGGACATGGGCCCTCCTTTGGCAGCGCGGAGATCTGGACGGATCAATTGGCGCGCCTCTCACGATGCGTTTGCGTGCGGGATGCTGTCAAGCGCATCGGGGGGCGAGCGGAGTGGACGCCGCGCTGGGTTTACGGGAAAGTGACTGCGCGGGATTTCACCATCATGGGACGGCGGGCCGAGTGCATGACTGACGAACAGGCAAGAGACGATCGCGTGACCCGGCTGGTGCATGCGGGGTGGGCGCATTTGCGGCTGGAGCGCCCGCTGGCGGCGTGGTCGTCGTTCCGCCAGGCGTGCGCGCTTGAGCCTGAATCCAGGGCGGCTTTGCAGGCGCTCGAGATCCTGGAACGGTCGCGCGAGCTGCCGGCCGCCGCGCTCGCTGTTCCTCGGCTGCGTGAGCTGGGAACACAGGCGCGTGCCCAGGCGGCTGTCGACCTGGGCGATCTGGAGCAAGCGACCGGGTATTACGCATCGCTCTGCGAGCGCTTTCCCGCGGACCCGGCCTGCTGGTTCAACCGGGCGGTTCTTTTGGCCTGGCAGGGGGAGAATGCACTTGCGGTGCGTAGCCTGGAACGCTCGGTCGCGCTCGACTCCGCGCACGAGCCTGAGCGCGCGCAGGAGGCGTGGATTCTGGCCGCGGTCCTGCGCCAGGGAGCGGGCGCGGAAGAGCTGGCGGACGATTTGCAGTATTCCTTTTCGATCCCGTGGAAACCCGATCTGACCGAGCGGCTGCTGGAGACATTTCCGCAGATCAAGGCGGCGGACCTGCCGCACTCGGCCGAGGCGGCGGTGGGTGAGCGCGCGGACGTCCGCGCCTGCATCTGGCTGGAATCGATTCCCGATGAGTCCGCGGCTGCGGCCGGGATCGCGCGCGACCAGCTTGCCACGGTGTTTCTTGGTGGTGGTGCACTGCGGCTGTCGAGCCCCGCGCGCGAGCGGCTCGAGCTGGCTGAGGAGATGCTTGTCGAGCGGCTCGAGCTCGACTGCGAACGTGCCAGCCGCGAAGCTCGGCCGCTGCCGCTCGCCTTCCTGGACGCGGCGGTGTGGATGTTCCGCATTGAAGGTGAGATTGAGCCCGACCAGGCGGCGATCCTCAGGCGCGAACGAATCGAGCATTACTTCGAGGATCAGTGGATCCACGTCCCGCGCGTGAGCCTTTCAGGCGCAACGCCGCTCGAAGCGGCCGCTCGGGACGATGCATTCACGCGGATACGGCTGGCGGCGGCGATTCGCTTTCGTGAGCAGCTTGCGGCCCGTCCCGCCGCGGCCGGGCTGTACGAGGGATATCCCTTCGATCGACTCAGGCGCAGGCTGGGCCTGCCCGTGCTCGACCCGGACCAGGTCGATCCGCTCGATCTCGCCTGTGCGTCAGGTGCTGAGCTCGATGCACTCGATCTTGCCGGGCTCGATGCGCCCCGGCTGGTGGAGGCTGTGGCTTCAGCCGCGGGCCTGCGCGACGATCGCCGCACCGAGCGCATGGCCAGGGCGCTTTTTGAGCGGTTGCGGGCACGCGACTCGAGCGAGGGAACCCTCATCATCAATGTCCACCACGCGGTCGCGCCAGGAATCCGCCGCGCCCTGGCCGAAGAATCCATCGAACGCGCACTCGACGTCGTCGAGCAGGCCAGACCCTTCGTCTCCGCCGCCGATGCCGACACGCTTGCCCTCTGGCGCGCCCAGATTCTGGCACGGGGACGCTAGAGCCCGCGTTCGGCGGCACGCTCCCGCCGATCCGATCGTGGACCGCGTATTCCTCGCTCCTGGCCCGCTCCTGTCTCGACGCACGGGATAACTTCTCATACTGTTTGAGCATTGTTGAACACGCTTGCGTCCCTGTTGCAAGTTGGGGGTGCGGAATGACGGTGGGTCGATCTCGGAATGCGTGGGGCTTGCGCGTCTGGTCGGTCGTGCTGAGCTTCGGCGCCTGGGTGCCCTGTGCACACAGCGAAGTTGTTGTGACCGAGGCGAATCGCGCGATCGAGATCGAGTTTGACTCGGCCCGTGCGCACGCGGATCCTTTCCGCGAGCTTGATCTCGACGTGACATTCACCGCCCCTTCAGGCAAGAGTGTGCGTGTGCCGGCGTTCTGGGCCGGTGGCACGCGTTTCAAGGCCCGGTATGCCTCGCCTGAGACTGGCACGCACACGTACGTCACGCGCTGCTCTGACTCCCAGGATACGGGCTTGCACGCGGTGAAGGGACGAATCGAAGTGCGAAAATACAGCGGATCAAACCCGCTTTTCGCACACGGGTCGATCCAGGTCGCCGCGGACCGGCGTCATTTCGAACATGCGGACGGCACGCCGTTCTTCTGGCTTGGCGATACTTGGTGGATGGGTCTGACCAAACGCATCGCGTGGCCGGATGAGTTTCAAGCGCTCGCGGCGGATCGGGTGCGAAAGGGTTTCACGGTGGTCCAGATCGTGGCCGGGCTTTATCCCGACATGGCCGCCTTTGATGACCGCGGGCGCAATGAGGCGGGCTTTCCCTGGGACAGGGACTACAAGCACATTCAGCCGGAGTACTTCAACCTGGCCGACCGGCGGATCGAGCATCTCGTCGAGCGTGGAATCGTACCCTGTGTGGTGATGGCATGGGGATATCATCTGCCGTGGATGGGTGCGGAGGCGATGAAGCGGCACGCGCGGTATGTGATCGCGCGCTATGGTGCATTTCCGGTGGTGTGGTGTGTGGCGGGCGAGGTGAACCTGCCGTTTTATGGTGAGAAGGGCTTTCCCCGCGGCGGCGAGCCGCAGGCCAGGGCGTGGGAGGAGATCCTGCGCGAGACGCGCACCCTCGACGGCTTTCACCGGCCGATCACGGTGCATCCCACGGGCCTGCCGCCGCTGTCCGGGCGCTTGCTTTACAAGGACCAGGGGTTGCTCGACTTCGACATGCTCCAGACGGGGCACGGCGGGCGCGACGTCGTGCACCCGAGCCTGGCCACACTCGAGGCTTCGCTGGCCGCCCGGCCGCCGCTGCCGGTCGTCAACGGCGAGGTCAGCTATGAAGCCCTCCTCGGCCGAATCCCCGCCGACGTGCCCCGGCTCATCTTCTGGGCCGACATGCTTTCAGGCGCGGCGGGCCATACCTATGGCGCAAACGGCATCTGGCAAGTCAACGGCAAGAACGCGCCCTACGGTAAGTCAGCAAGCGGCACGGATTACGGCTCGATCTCATGGCAGGACGCCATGAACCTGCCTGGCTCGGGCCAGCTTGGACGCGCGAAAGAGTTCCTCGTTTCCTATCCCTGGCACCGCTTCAAGCCGCATCCGGAATGGGCAACCTCCGAAATGAAGGGGCGCGACTCCTACGATCGACCCTATTCCGCCGGCATCCCCGGCGCCGTGCGCATCACTTACGTGCCCGATGCGCGGCCGATTGTGCTGCATCAGCTCGACGCGGCAAACCCTCCCCATGCTACGCGTTTCGACCCGGTAAGCGGCACGCGGACCAGGCTCGGGCTGCTCAAGGTTGAAGCCAATGGCAATGCGCAGCTCGCGCCTGCCGAAGGCTGGAACCACGACTGGGTGGTGATTCTCGAGCCCAGCCCATCGCGCTGAGCTCGATGATCGCGGTGCTGAAGCAACCCCCGGATTTGGCAAGCCAAGCCAGGTCGCTCTGTGGATCTGTGGCGATCTCGATCCAGTGCGTGTGTTGACGTTCCTCGAAGGTCTGGTAGTATTCATCCTATCAACAGTCAACGGCCTGGTTTGCCGTCTCAATAATCTGTAAACGTATTATCGCGCTCATCCGTCCAATCATTTACAGGACAGATGAACCCATGCGGATTGCAGCAGTGATTGTTCTTTCATACGATTACCGTAGCGCGCTCGAGCGCTCCATGCGAGGTCGCACGCGCTGCACCGTCATCGAGACAGATCCCCAGGTGGGACAGTCTTTCACGTTTTGTGATTGTTTGCTCTCATGTCCATGATCCGCGGGTTGCATTTGGTTCCCAATGGCAACCAACCGAGGGCCGAGACGAGAGAACCATGGCGACACGCGGCCTGGGGACGGCTCGAATTGGGTTCGTGAGTGTCTTTGTCGCCTGGCTGGCGGGTGAGGCGGCGTGCCGCGGTGGGGAAGACCCTCGCGCCGCCTTGGTTGCCGCCGCCAGGATGTGGCAGCTCCGCATGAGCGCGCTGCACGGTGATTATCGGATCGAAATCCGCCCGTCCTCATCAGAATCCGAACGTCCCGCCATGGTGCGGGAGGGGTCGTTCTGGGTGACCGACGGGCGATACAAGTATAGTCAGACGGAGGGGCCAGCACGCGCAAGCAAGAAACTGGGAACTCTTATCTACATTAACGCAGGCAGGGGAACGTTGGTCCTTCAAGCGGAATCCCCAGGAAAGCCCTTCCGCGTCCAGAACTGGGATGATTCCGAGGTCGTGAAGAGCGCAGTCTGGCGAGGGTTCTGGGACTTGCTGGAATCGCCCTTTTCCGTGATGGGGATATCGCCCGAGAACCTGCTGAATACCATTCCCGCCAGGAGCGTCGAGATCGTTGGGAATGTACCGAACTCGAACCGCGCGGGGGATTTGATCTCGATCAAGGTCACCACCGAGCAGGGGGACGTCTACGATCTTACCGCCGATCGCGGGATGGACGGGGGAATCACGCACTCGAGGCTCTTTTCGCATCAGCTTGGCGACCGAGTGGTCTGGGATGCGACTGTCGAATACCAGGAGACGGGGGGTGTGTTGCTGCCCAGCCGGGTCTTACTGCGAGACCACATGGGCCGGACGCGTGATTGCCGCTTCAAGGGTCTGGCACAGGACAGGTACGACCAGGCTTTTTTCACCGCGGAATACCACAAGGTCGACTTTCATCCCGAATCGACACCGTCGCCCAGGGAGCTTTTGAAAGCGGAAGAGGGTCAGCCGGCGGTCCTGATTCTCGGGTTGATCCTGATTGCCTGTATCGCCTGCGGGGTTGGCTTCGCCTTCTGGAGGGTTCGGGCTGGGTCACAATCCGGGTCTCATCGCTGATTGCTCCTGAGGAGGATGGGTTGATGAAGTTGCTGTGTGTAAGTCAGACGCCGTCAGCCGAGACCGTTCGCCACGGGTCCTCGAGCCGGCGTCATGCGCCTGGGTTCATCCGCGCCAGGGACGGCTTCACACTGATCGAGGTTCTGGCCGTTCTGGGCCTGATTGCGCTCCTGTTCGCCATGATCTTGCCCGCGGTTCAATCGGCCAGGGAAGCGGCCAGGCGCACCCGTTGCCTGAACAATCTCAGGGAGCTGGGACTTGCGCTCGGGAGTTATCACGAGGCGCTCGGCTCCTTGCCTCCCGGGCGAATGTTCATGATTGACCCCATCATCGAGTATGGCTTGCCCGACAAAAGCTATTGCACGCAGATTCTGCCGTTTCTCGATCAGCAACCCGTCTACGCCGCCATCAACCAGTCGCTATCGATCTATCGCGTGGCCAACAGCACGGTTTACTCGATGCTTGTGCGATCGTTGGTTTGTCCCGACGACGTTCATTCGCGCGCGCCCCGGCCCTTTTATCTCTCGTACGGATCGGGATCGTGGCCCGATCCGTCCCCCGTTGTCGGATCGTCCTTGATCATCGCGCGCACGAGCTACGGGGGATGTGAGGGGAGCCGTTTCGGCACGTCCCTGGGGCCAGCCTCCCACCCGCCGGCGAGCAATGGTTGCCTCGGTTTTACCTCGCCCGTCCGCTTCTCCTCGATCACCGACGGGCTGAGCACGACCATGCTCGTCATGGAGAAAGCCACCAGTCCGCTGCGAGCGCGGGCGGATCTCGACTCTCATGAGTACTTCGACTCAGGCGTGTGGTTCATTGGCGACGTAACCCAGACGCTCGCGACTGCCTGGTACCCTCCCAACGCATTCAAATTGGTGCCGCCTGGTCAGGAGAATGTTTGGGCCGCGTCGGGGTCGAGCTTGCATCCGGGGGGGCTGAACATTCTCATGGCGGACGGGAGCGCCCGGTTTGTCAAGGAGACGATCAGCACGTGGCGTTTTTCCCCCACGCTTGGGGGACCGATTGATCCAGCGAGCTCGGGAGGGGTCTGGCAGGCCCTCGCGACGCGCAATGGCGGCGAGCTGATCGATTCGTATTAGCGAAAGCGAGCCGGGGCGTGCGACGGAGAGGCATGGAGCGACATCGAGGCGCTCGAGCAGCTCCGGCGGTCCTGGGAGCAGCTCCCAGCCTGGAACCACTGGCGCTTCGTCGTTGTAAGGGGTCAAGGGCTGAGCGGAAGCGGGACGAGCCAGCCGATCCCGCCGGGATTCCTTTCCTGACCTTGGAATCCCGTTTCCCCTCGTGGCCGCCTGGGTTTTGGTGTAAAATTCAACCGTTGTTCCACAGTGAGCGAGGCTCGTGCAAGGCGAGCGGATCCGGGGGCGGCAGATCATGGCCTCGATCAGGTCCCGGAATGTGAACGAGGTCCCGCGGTTCGCGGCGAGGGTGATACCCTGGCTGGGGCTGGCGATCGCGTTCCTGGGTGGTCCGGTTCGCGGCGGCGAGGACATGCCGCCCCGGAATCCCGCCGCGGTCGAGTATTTCGAGAAGACGATCCGACCGATTCTGGCCACGCGGTGCCTGAGCTGCCACGACGCGGCCAGGCACAAGGGGGGCTTGAGGCTCGACTCGCGCGCGGGGGCGATGGCGGGTGGGACTTCGGGGCCGGCGGTGGTGCCGGGCAAGCCCGAGGACAGTCTGCTGGTGGACGCCATCAACTACGGCGAAACGTACCAGATGCCGCCGAAGTCCAAACTGCCGGCGAGCGAGGTTGCCGTGCTCACCGACTGGGTGAAGCGAGGCGCACCCTGGGGTCATGACAGCGGTCCCGTGCGGTCGGCGGCGGCGAGCGGCGATCGCCTGAACGCGGAGGAGTTCCAGGCGCGGGCGCGCTTCTGGAGCTTTCAGCCGGTCAAGCGCGTGCAGCCGCCGGTCACCAGCCGTGATTCCTGGGCCCGGAACCCGATCGATCGCTTCTTGCTGCATGCGCTTGGGACCCGAAATCTTGCTCCCGCGCCCGAGGCCGACCGCCGCACCTTGATCCGCCGCGTCACGTTCGATCTGATCGGTTTGCCTCCCACGCCCGAGGAAGTCGCCGCGTTCCTGGCCGACACCCGCCCCGACGCCTACGAACAGCTCATCGAACGGCTGCTCGCCAGCCCCCACTTCGGCGCACGCCAGGCCAGGCACTGGCTCGATCTCGTCCGCTACGCCGAGACGGCTGGCCACGAGTTCGATTACGACATCGCCGATGCCTACCGTTACCGCGATTACGTCACCCGCGCGCTCAATCTCGACATTCCTTACGATCGCTTCGTGGTCGAGCACCTGGCCGGCGACCTGATCGCGACTCCCAGGCGCAGGCAAGGCGACGGCGCCAACGAATCCATCCTCGCCACGGGATTTCTCTACCTGGGCGAAGGAACACATTCACCAGTCGATGTGCGCGAAGAAGAAATGCGCAAGATCGACAACCAGATCGACGTGATCTCGAAGGCATTTCTGGGGCTCACGCTCGCCTGTGCGCGATGCCACGATCACAAATTCGACCCGATCACAACCCGGGACTATTACGCACTCGCCGGATTCTTGCACGGTACGCGGATCCAGCACGCGGTGATCGACGCCCCCGAGGCGCGTGCGCCTGCCATCAGGCGGGCAGGGCAGGCCAATCACGCGGCCGCCGCCCTTGCGCTCGCGGACCGGACGCTTCTGTCCGGTTCGTTGCGGCAAAAGCTAGACGCCATTGCCGCGCCCGCCAAACCCGGGAGCACGACTAACCCAACCGCGGATGCTGTGCTCCTTGACGATTTCTCACGTCCCACGCTCGACGGCTGGTATCGCAATGGCGATGCATTTTGCGAGCGCACCACCCGCGCGGGGGATCTGCGGCTCGACTGGCACGGTGACACGCCTGTCCTCGCAGCCGTTCTGCCCGGAACGGTCCAAAGCAACCTGGTGTCGAACCGGCTGGCCGGCGTGATCCGCTCGGCCACGTTCTCGATCCGCGCGCGTTTTCTGCATGTGCGCGCCAGGGGCCAGGGAGGCCGCATCGCCGTGGTCATCGACAATTTCGAGAAGATCCGCGATCCGATCTACGGCGGTCTCACGCGCAGGATCCAACACGACGACTGGCGGGTGGAGACGTTCGACCTCGACATGTGGCGCGGGGAGACGGCGTTTCTGGAGCTCTCCGACGGCGCGGTGGCAGACTTTGGCAACACGACCGCGCCCCTTGATGATGCGAACGGGTATCTCGCGGTCGACTGGATCGCGGCATCCGATCGTTCTCCCGTCTCGATCCAGGCGGACCCGGTCGAACCGAGCGTTGATCTGAACGCGGTCGCCGCCGCGCTCGCCCCCGTGGCGCCTGATCGGGCAAAACGGCTGCGCGAGCGGCTCGCGGACGCGCGCCTGGCCGATCAGGCGATCCAGCCCCCCCGGTTCGCCCTCGCCGCCGCTGACGGTACTCCCGCCGATGAGCATGTGCACATTCGCGGCAGCCACAAGAACCTGGGCGAGCTTGTGCCCAGGCGGTTTCTCCAGGTGCTCGGAGGCGCGACCGAGCCCACCCACGAAGGCGCGGAGTCGCGGCTTGACCTGGCCATGAGGATGGTCGATCCAGGCACGAATCCGCTGCTCGCCCGGGTGATCGCCAACCGGCTCTGGCGGCACCATTTCGGCGAGGGGTTGGTGGCCACTCCCGACGACTTTGGCAAGATGGGCCGGCCCCCATCGCATCCAGAGCTGCTCGACTGGCTTGCTTCCGAGCTCGTCGCGAGCGGCTGGTCGCTCAAGCATTTACACAGGCTCATGGTCGCCTCGAGCGCCTATCGCATGTCGAGCGCGCTCGACCCCGGGGCCGAGTCACGCGATCCCGGCAACGTGCTGCTGCACCGGATGAACCCCCGCAGGCTCGAGGCCGAGGCGATTCGCGATGCCGTGCTCGCCGTCTCCGGCCGGCTGAATACGCGCATGGAAGGCCCGAGCGTACATACGCATCTCGATGCGTTCATGGAAGGGCGTGGTCGCCCGGCGGTGTCCGGGCCGCTCGACGGGGCAGGCAGGCGCACGCTCTATCTGAACGTGCGGCGCAACTTTTTGAATCCATTCTTGCTCGCGTTCGACATGCCCGTGCCGTTCGCCCCCATGGGCAAGCGCAACCGGTCGAACGTGCCCGCCCAGGCGCTCGCGCTTCTCAACGACCCGTTCATCAAGGAGCAGGCTGGAATCTGGGCGATGCGCACGCTGTCTGCTCCCGCCGCATCCGATCGCGCGCGGCTTGATCGAGCCTATGAAACCGCGTTCGCCCGCCTGCCCTCGGAGGCCGAAGCCGCACTCGCGCTTGGATATCTTGATGCCAGAATGGGTTCAAACCCCACCCAGGCGCAGGCAGCGTGGACTGACCTTTGCCACGCGCTTTTGAACACCAAGGAATTCCTGTTCGTCCCCTAGGCCGCCAGGGAGCAGTCGCATGCACTGCCGCCGATATCTCGATCCCGGGTCCACGCGCAGGGATTTCTTGCTGCGCGCGGCCAATGGCTTTGGCGCCTTCGCGCTCGCCGCGCTTCTCAGCGACAGGGCTCATGGCGAGATGCTCGGCGAAGCGCCCAGCCCCGCGGGCGCAAGCGGCCGAGCCGGCTTGCCCCACCATCCGCCCCGCGCCCGCAACGTGATCTTTCTGTTCATGGACGGCGGCCCGTCGCAGATGGACACGTTCGATCCCAAGCCCAGGCTCACGCGCGAGCACGGCAAGCCGATCTCCGTGAAGACCCACCCCACCCAGTTCAACAACGTGGGCAATGTGCTGGGCTCGCCCTGGAAGTTCCGCAACCGGGGCGCGAGCGGCATCCCCGTCTCCGACCTGTTTCCCAGGGTCGGCGGCATGGTCGACGACCTGGCCATCATCCGCTCGATGGTCTCCAACTTCTCGGAGCACACGGCCGCGAACTATTTCCTGCACACGGGCAGCGGACTCCAGGGCCGCCCGAGCGCTGGCGCGTGGGTGACTTACGGCCTGGGGAGCGAGTCGCGCGACCTGCCAGGATTCGTCGTCCTGAACGGCGGCCTGATCCCGCCCGGTGGTATCGATTGCTTCGGCAGCGGTTTCTTGCCAGCGACCTATCAGGGCTCGGTCTTTCGGCCCACGGGCGCACCCGTGGCCAATATTTCTCCCAGTGAGCCCTCCCTGGCCGATCAGCGCACCAAGCTCGACCTTGTGCGCGCGCTCGACCAGGGAGTCCTCGGCCGCGTGGGCGCGCATGACGCCGTCGAGGCCGCGATCGCCAACGCCGAGCTCGCCTTTCGCATGCAGACCGCCGTGCCAGACCTCATGGACATCCGCGAGGAATCTCGCTCAACGCGCGCGCTTTACGGCTTCGACGATCCATTCCCGCCCACGCAAATCTTCGCCCGGGAATGTTTGCTGGCGCGCAGGCTCATCGAGCGTGGAGTGCGCTTCGTTGAGCTGCTTTGCCCGGCCGTGGGTGCGGACCGCTGGGACCAGCACGGCGGCCTCAAGGTCGGCCACGAGCGCAACGCCCATGCCGTTGACCAGCCCATCGCCGGCCTGCTGACGGATCTCAAGGCGCGCGGGCTGCTCGATTCCACGCTTGTGCTCTGGGCTGGCGAGTTTGGGCGCACTCCCATGGCGCAGGGAACGGACGGGCGCGATCACAATCCCTACGGCTTCACGGTCTGGCTTGCCGGCGGCGGGATCAAGGGGGGCGTGATCCACGGCGCGACCGATGACTACGGCTATCACGCCATCGAGAACAAGGTCGAAATCCATGACCTGCACGCCACGATGCTGCACCTGCTGGGGGTCGATCACAAGCGGCTCGTACACCGCTTCGGCGGGCGCGACATGCGCTTGACCGACGTCCACGGCGAGCTGATCACGCCGATCCTGGCATGATCCCAGGCCCACCGCTCACACCCGCAGCCGCACGTGCTCGACGTTGTGAGCGCGCAACCACTCGAAGAGCGTTTCCTGTTCCTCGCTGATCTCGACCTCTGTCATGTTCGCGGTGTCGAGCGGCGACACCAGTTCGAACACGCCGTCGGCAAGCCAGCGCTCGACGTCGGCCCTGGCGAAAAAGTACTCGTTCTCGCCGAGCGGCGGGATGCCAGGAAGGGAGGGATTTGCCATGAAGTAGACAAGCTGACCGCGGAGACGCGGCGAGATCGGCAACGGTGCGAGTTCGGCTCGGCCCACGGCGATGAGAAGCGGCTGCGGCATGGCGACCTCAAGGGCAATTGGCCCGGGCGAATGTTCCCCAGGAAAGTCACATTGAACCACGAATCGCGGCTGGAGCAAGATGCGGCTCCTGGTCGCGCACGAGCTCAACGCGTTCGAGCCGAGGCGCGCGCAAGTTCGCCAGCTCGACACGCTCGAGCGTGGCGGCAACCTGGGGAAAGCAAGCGTCGACCAGTCCCAGCCGGGCGGCGTCCAGGCGTGTTGAACCGGGCGCAATCGAGACGCTCTTGGCCAGTATGAGACGTTCCGCCCGCGCGATGATGGTGATCCGCGCTGCGATGGAATCCGAGGTAACCTCCCAGCGTGCGGGGAGCGCATTGGGTTCAGGCAGGTCGTGATCCTGGAGCAAGCGCAGCGGGCGAATCACAACCGCGCGATGCGATTTCAGGAGATCACCCAGGTCCACAAGTCCGCCTGCGACCACTGCGCCTGGCACAATGGCCGCGAGCAAGGACGCGGTGTAGTCGAGCCCCGCGATGGCCAGCCAGTGCGCAGCGGCGTCACCCAGTCCGTGCAAGCGGTCGAGCGTGCGCACGATCTCGACGGCCGGCCCGCCGCCGGCGAGCAGCGCAACCGGACCACTGAGTGAGTCAATCAGCTCCGCCAGCCGCGCGGGCAGGTGCTCGAAGTCGAGCAAGCTGCCCCCAACCTTGACGATGGTGAAGGGCGCAGGGCTCATGGCTGCCATCCCCGCGCCAGCTCCACGAGCGCCCATGCGCAAGCAGCGACCGTGGCCTCCGCGCCCCATGCCTCACGCAGGCTCACGATCCGCCCACCGTCAGGGAGCAACCGCCGGGCAACCCTCTGCGCCAGGAATTCGCCTGATCCGGCAACAATGGCCGCTTGAGGCCGGCCGACTGTTTCCGCACACGCGCGTTTGGCCGCACGAATGAGCCGATCGAGCAAGAGGTGCTCACAAGATTGCGCGAGAACCTGTGCATCATCCTCGGTGAACGTGTCGCGATCCGCGCAGATCATGCGTGCCAGACGATCGCGTGCGGCTGCGCGGGTTGCGGGTCTGCCGTCGGCGGTGCCGCGGTCGCGCGTGTCTTCCGCAAGATCGCCGAGCGTAAGAAACACATCGAGCGTCGTGGCGAACAGCTCTGCCGCCGTGCCCGCGTCCCGACCGCGATAGGGCAGATCGCCGGCGAGCGCGCACACGGGAGTCCGGCGTACACCCGCGTAAACCAGCTCGCCGTCCTGGAGCCGTTCGAGATCGCTCGACCCCCGGGGGACGGGGTTGCCATGGCTGAGCGGAATCAGGTCGGTCGTTGTGGATCCGATGTCGATCAAAAGCGCAGGTCCAGGCGGCGCAAGCCGGCCTGCCGCGACCGCGAGCGCAAGCCAGTTCGCCGCGGCGATCAGGTGTGGGCGGGCGCGGGCGTCAACCAGGGAATGGAAGCGGCGATCGACTCCCCACACGGCGATCGAACGCCCCTGCGCCACGCTTTCGATCGCGTTCAGAATGGCACGCACGCCTTGAGACTTGGTGCTGTAGCAATCGCAAAGCTCGGCCGTCATCGTGACCGCGAGCGCGTCAAAAGCGGGGATGTCGCGCAGGGCGGTTGCGATCGCGGTTGCCAGTTGATCGGGGTATTTCCAGACCTCAAACGGAATATTCCACGCGCAGCCGCTGGTGTGCGCGAGCTTGAGGTTTGCACCTCCCACGTCGATGCCAAGCCAGGCGTGCTCGGATGCGGGTTGTTTCATGGGTGTTGAATTCTCAACGAGGGAGCGGCAAGACCCGAGCAATCGAACGCGATCGGCGCGCTCAGGGCGGCACTGCGCTGGACTTTGTCGAGGGCTGCAAGATCAGAGCCCTCGATTCCCGCGGCCGCGAGCCACGCGGTCGCGAGCAATCCTGGCGGCAGCACGCGAACCAGCCCTGCGTACGACGTGGTGGGCCGCGGGTTGATCTCGAGCAGCCACACGCGGTCGTTGCGTTCATCGCGAATGAAATCAACGCCGACAAATCCGTGCAAACCGGGCACGCATTCGACCGCCTCGCGAATGGGGGCCTCGGCTTCTGGAAAGACGACGGGCAAGACGCCGCCACGATATGCCATCGCGCTGTTCTCCACAGCCATGCGCTGGCGCCCGAGCGCAAGCAGATGCGCGCGGCCGCCGGCGTCGATCAGCACACTTGCGCTCATGGGCGTGCCCGCGATCCACGGTTGCACAATCATCCGCGCGCTGGGGGCGATCTGTGCGCCATGGCTCGAGGGCCGCTCAATCAGATACGTGTCGAGCGCTCCCGCGCCATCGATGGGTTTGAGCACGACGGGGTATGTGAAGTCGTCCGCACGCGTGCCGGAAGTGGATACGAGCTCGGTCGGCGGCGTGAGGATTCCACGCTCCTGCCAGTGCCGCGCCAGACGCAACTTGTCGGTGGCGAGCGCGATCGCCTCCGGACTCGATCCCAGCCACCTGCCGCCGAACTTCATGGCGATACGAGCGACAGACTCGAGCGTTCCGTTCGTCTCGGGGGCGACGGCCACGATACAATCAAAATCGCGGCAGAGCGTGGCGAGGTGATCAGAGCCTGTCACGAGCGACTCGATTCCGCTCGCCTGGCGGGCCTTGCCGGTCTCGCGCTCGTCGAGAGTCGTGACAACGCGCGGGGATACGCCGCACACCCGCGCGCTGGCAAAATCGGCGGCAAGCGCCTCGCGCATGGCGCGGCCTTCCTCGACCCACGAGACGGGTCTGTCGAGCCCGCGCATGCCGCCCCCTGTGACCCATTCGTAAACCAGGATCGAGAACCGGCGTCCCAAGACCGATGACCTCCCCGACGTTCGAGCTGCTCGGTGTGCTCGACATCCTGCGCGGAGTGGCCGTCCACGCCGTGGCAGGCGAGCGGCAACATTATCGACCGCTCGCCAGCATTTTGCACCCCGAGCCAGATCCGATCCTGGTCGCGCGTGCCTATCGCGCCCAGCTTGGCCTGGAGTCGATTTACCTCGCGGATCTGGATGCGATTGAAGGCCGCGGCCAGAACCGCGAGCTCTACAGGAGAGTGCGCGCTTTGGCAGGGCATTTGTGGATCGACGCGGGGCTCGTTGAATCTCGCGATGCTCAACCGCTCCTCGAGCTCGATTGCAGCATTGTTGCCGGGCTTGAATCGCTGTCGGGGCCGCGGGCGCTCGCCGCGCTCGTTGGCGCCGCGGGATGCGATCGTGTCGTCCTGAGTCTCGATCTGGTCGGAGGGAATCCTCGGCTGTCTCCGCGGTCCTGCTGGCCGGGTGCAGCGCCTCTGGAAATTGCCCGCATTGCGTCCGACCTTGGGGTCTCGCGGATTCTTGTGCTCGACCTGGCTCACGTGGGGCTCGGGCGTGGACCTGGCACGCTCGCCCTGGTGAGCACGCTCAAGCTCGAGCAGCCGGAGCTGTCGATCGCGGTGGGTGGTGGGATCGCGTCAGTGCGGGATGTTCTGGCCGCGCGATCCGCCGGCGCATCGAGAGTGCTCGTTGCAAGCGCATTTCATGACGGCCGCATCAGCCGCCACGAAATCGACGCGCTAAAGGGCGACGCCGGGCGCGGCGGTCCAAGCTGACTAGCCACGCTGCCACTCCACCCGGGCCGACTGGCCGAAGCATTCCTCGACCTCGACCCGCAGCACCTGAGGCATGCGGCCCATGATCCGTTCGAGCGAGGGACACAGCCGTGTCCCGAGATACTCCGCGAGCAGCTCGGCCGTGGTGTTGGCAATTGGCAAAAGCACGCATTCGTCGCGCGGGAAGCTCCAGTAACGCCCCTTGTAGCTTGCCTTCACGTTGGGGCCGTCGTCCTCGAGCGTGATGCGCGGATTCGTGGTCGGCAGCAGCATGCGGTGATCAAGCTCGTTCACGAGCGCCAAAGTCATGTCCTTGAGCGCGATAAAGTCGACCACGTACGCGTTCTGATCCAGCGCGTCCTCGACCTCAACAGCCACCCGGTAATTGTGGCCGTGAACGCGCTCGCAATGGTCGCCATCATAGGTGATGAAATGCCCTGCGCAAAAGACAAGGTAATCCTTGGTGACACGAACTTGATAACGCGACGGCGCCATGGAGAGTAGGTCCAAGCTGGGGCGAGCAGCCGCCTGAATCAGCGGGGCTGTTCGAAATCGTGCCGATCGAGCGGCAGCTTGATCTTGCCATCTCGAAGCGCTGCGAACAAGGCTGCCGCGACAAGGTCGGCCGTTGCGCCGGGATTGACTCGCCTGTTTGGTCCCGATCCCTGTGCGGCAGCGCCGGCGGGATCGAACAACCAGCGATCGAAGGCGAGCAGCCGTTCGTGTGAGCCAGGCTGGTCCGGCCAACCGGCCGCGAGCAGGTCGCGCGCGGCTTGCGTGACGTGGATCGCCAGCTCAGGGCCGAACCGCCGCGCGATGAGCGTGTCAGGCCGTTCGGCCAGGATGGCGAGATGGCAAGCGATCACCGCGGTTTCAAGCGATCGCCCTTCCGCGAGCGCGGCCTCGAGCGTGGGCAACGCCAGCTCGAACAGATCGAGAAAGTCTGTCGCATACTGCCGCGCCACCAGGTCGCGCGCGCTTGCGAGCGCCATGACCTCGGTAAGCGTGGCCGTTGGCGAGGCGGCGACGTCCTGGTCGCGAACCTGCCCCAGGCCGCCAGGCTGGGCCAGGCGAATCGCCTCATAGACATGTGCCGCGTCGGTGAGCGTGGTCGCGCGCAGGATTGGGCGAATGCCCTGGCGCAGGGGAGCCGCGGGCGGCACGGCGGCCAGTGGCACGAGCAAAAGCACCATGCCTAGATTGGGGTTTCCACGCACAACCTGCCTGGTTGCCTGAATCGCGGCCAGCACGGACTGGCCCAGACTATGCGCGGAAGCGCGATCCAGCGGTACCGCGATCGCCTTCGCGGCCAGGATCAGCTCTGAGTAGGTAAGATCCTGAAAGTCGCGCTCGCGGTGCACGTTGCCCGGCTTGCGCGCGGTGGCCTCGATCAGGCATGCGAGCTGCGCGAGCCGGCCCGGTGAAAGCAGCGCATGGGGCTCGAAAAGAATGGCGGGCACAGTCATCGCGTTCCTCCGGGCGCGTGGGGGCTTGATTCGATCGCCTGCAGGATCGCGGCCGCGATGTCGATTCCAGTCACGCGCGCGAGCGCCCGCCAGCCGGGCACGGCGTTGACCTCGAGCACCACGGGAGTATCGCGGTCGAGATCGTGAATCAGGTCGACACCGGCCATTTCCGCGGCGGTCGCCCGCGCGGCTGAGACCGCCAGACGAGCAAGGTCGGGCTCGAGCCGGCAGGATTCCGCATGCCCTCCCTGGCTCACGTTCGTGCGCCAGTCGCCCGCGGCGGGCCGCCTGCGCATCGCGCCTAGCACCTCGCCCCGCAAGACAAACACACGCGTGTCAAACCCTGGATGCCGCACCGGACGTTGCAGGTAAAGCACGGCGGAAAGCCGCTCGAGCGCGTGGAAGGCACGCCAGGCCGTCTCGCGATCGTCGAGGTAAATCAGCCCCCGTCCTTCCGAGCCGAAAAGCGGCTTGACGACCGCCTGGCCCCCCAGGCGATCGAAGGCGTCGAGCGCCTCAGCCACCCGCTGGGCGACCCAGGTTTCGGGAACCGGAAGCCCCGCCCGATCGAGAAGCGCGAGTGACAGATACTTGTCGACCGCGATCTCCACCGCACGGGGCGGGTTCAGCACGGGGACGCCGCTCGCCGCAAGCTCGTGCAGTACATCCATGCGAAAGACGACCTGCTCGAGGCTCCCAGGCGGCATCATCCGCACGAGCACTCCGTCGGCCCCGGTCAAATTGAAGCCGCCGGCACCGACGCGGGAACCGCGACCGCCTCCAAGCCGCGCGGTGATCTGATCAAAAGGGATGGGGATGAGCACCTTTCCAAGCGTACCCGCAGCGCGGTTGAGATCCTCGACGTGCCAGCCAGTTCCCGATGTAAGAACAACATATGTGGCCATGATGATATAGTGGGTGAGCCTCAAGGGAGGCCGAACGAGCGTGCGAGGATTTCGGGCTCGACCTGGCCGTGAAGGTGGGTGCGCCCGCTGTCGAGATTCTGCAAAGCGACCTGCGCGGGGCTGAAGAGGAGGGGATCGATCTTGTAGAAGTCGTGGTGATAGCGGGCGAAGATGGAGGCGAACGGCTCGCCAAAATCCGCCGAGGCGGCTGAAGGCACGCGTGGGGCGATTGCGGCGAGGCTGTCCTCATCGCCGGTGACGTAGAGCGTCACCTGGGCGCCGTAGAGGATGGCGTCGTTGGTACGCCCGATTGCGGCCAGGTCGTCGTGCGCGACCGGGGGCAAGGGTGCGACGCCGTACCCGGCGACGATCCGTCCTAGATCGAACTTGAGCTCGGCGAGTTTGTGGATCGCGGTCTCGACTGAACGTGCGGCGATCTGGAGCCCGCCGGCCAGGCTGGCGGTCGGCGCGGCGAGGAGCGTAACGTTCGCGGGCTCAGCGCCGCAGGCGGCGGCGATTTTGGCCACAATCTCGGGTGTGGGGGGCTTGCGAGTCTCCAGCACGCCAACCACCCGCGATGCTTGTTCGCGGTGGCCGATTGTTTCGAAAATGGGCTCGGTCCCCGCGGCGGCCCGCATCGGCCCGGACCCCATGGCAAAGAACTTGCCGTCCTTTAGCGCCCAGCCTGCGTACTGGCTGGCGAGGCAGGCGAGAATGGGATGATCGGTGCTCACGGCGACGTGTGGCAGCCCGTTGCCGCCGATTGAGCCCGGTACGAGGGCGATCTCCGCAAGCCCTGCCAGGCAGACGCGGGCCAGCGCGAGTCCCGCCGCCAGGCCGCCCCGCACGTCGAGTCCGCAATCCACAAATCGCCCGCCGCCGTCGATGTCGCGGATCGCGATCTTGAGCTCATTCGTGCGTGACTCGAGCTCCTTGACGAGGTCCAGCGCCCGGGCGTTCAGGTAGAGAGCCATCAAGCCGCTCCGTTCTCTGTGTGGCTGCATACTCACAACCGGCATCGTACCCGCACCCGGCCGCTTGCGGAACCAGGCGCGGGGTGCGGCCAGGGCGGCTGGTCTTCCCAGTCAGGCTCGCGGCGTCGTATCTTCATGGAGTAGCAGAACAATGGATCGATGGATCGCGGCGCCTTGCCGCTTGCCCGGCTCTCATTCCTCAGCGATCGGAAGATTGACCCCATGCGTACGTTTCGCCTTTGGACAGCGGCCCTGATCGCGGCCCTGGCGGTTCCATTCCCAGCTCCTGCGCGCGCCCAGGAGTCTGGCGACGCCCAGACCAAAACGAAGCGCCAGGGCAGGCGGAATCCGCCGCGCGCCGCCGCGGATGCCGAGATGGCGGCCAGGGCGTTTCGCAGGCCACAGGGCCTGGCAGTGGAGGTCTACGCCGCGGAGCCGCTTTTGGCCAATCCCGTCGCGTTCGTATTCAACGAGCACGGCGAGCTCTTTGTCGCCGAGACGTTTCGCCATACCGACGGCGTGCCCGACACCCGCGGCCATCTTAACTGGCTCAATGACGACCTTGCCTGCCGCACCGTCGCCGATCGTGTGGCGATGTATCGCAAGTATCTCGGCAGCGGCTTCCCCGCCATGGGGCGCGAGGAAGAGCGCATCAGACGCATCGTCGACCGCAATGGCGACGGCCGGGCGGATCATGCGGATGTTTTCGTCGGAGGCTACCGCGACCCCGCCGCGGGCATTGGTGCAGGCCTGCTCGCCCGCGGTGAAACCGTGTGGTATGCCTGCATCCCCTGGCTCTATCGTTACGACGGGGTCGATCCGCAGGGCAGGGCCAAAAAAACCACGCTGCTCCATGAAGGCTACGGCGTGCACGTTGGATTTCTCGGCCACGACCTCCATGGCCTGACCTTCGGGCCCGACGGGCGGATTTATTTTTCCATCGGAGATCGGGCCCTGAACGTGAAAACCCGCGAGGGCAAGACGCTCACAGCGCTCGAATCGGGATCGGTGCTCCGCTGCGAGCCCGACGGCAGCGAGCTTGAGCTCTTCGCCACCGGCCTGCGCAACCCGCAGGAGCTTGCGTTTAACGAGGTGGGCGACCTGTTCTCCTGCGATAACAATTCCGATAGCGGCGACCGGGCGCGCTGGGTTCACCTGCTCGAAGGGGGCGATAGCGGCTGGCGCATCGGCTACCAGTTCATGGAGGGGGACTATTCTCGCGGGCCATGGAATGAGGAACGACTCTGGTATCCCAGCTTTCCGGGCCAGGCGGCGTTCATCGTGCCGCCGCTCGCAAACATCTCCGACGGACCGTCGGGGCTTGCCTTCAACCCAGGCGTGACGCTCTTGCCCGAGCGTTATCGCGGCCACTTCTTCCTGGTCGATTTTCGGGGCGCGAGTGGGCAGAGCGGCATCCGCTCGTTCGCTCTCGAGCCGGCTGGGGCGACCTATCGCCTGACCGACTCCGAGCAGTTTGTGTGGCGGGCGCTCGCCACCGATGTCGATTTTGGACCCGACGGCGGCCTCTACTTCAGTGACTGGGTTGAAGGCTGGAACAAGACCGGCAAGGGGCGGATGTATCGCGTGCTCGACCCCGCTCGCAAGGCCGATCCGAAGGTGCGCGAGGTCCGCGAGATGCTCCGAAAGGGATTTGCCGCGTCCACGCTCGAGGAGCTGAAATCCCGCCTTGGCTATCCGGATCGCCGGGTGCGGCTGGAGGCTCAGTGGGCGCTTGTCGCGCGGGGTGAGCAAGGGCTCAAAGCGCTCGCGCAGGCGTTTGGGGCCTCCAAGGATCAACTGGCTCGGCTGCACGCGATCTGGGGCTTGGGGCAGACAGGGCGGCAGAATCGTAGCCTGAAATCCCAGGCGATCGTGGCGCTTCGCCCGCTTCTGGGGGAGTCGGAGCCCGAGGTCCGCGTGCAAGCCGCGAAAATGCTGGGTGAGCTCGGCGACACAGATTCCGCACCCAGGTTGATCACGCTTTTGAGCGATTCGAACCCGCGTGTGCAAAGCGCAGCGGCGATCGCGATTGGCAAGCTCAAGAGTGCGGATGCAGGCGCTCCGCTGCTGGCGCTTTTGCGTGCGAGGGGCAACGATCCCTTTGTGCGCCATGCCGCCGTGATGGGGCTAGCCGGCACGCCCGCGGCGAGCTGGAAGGCCGGCGCGAATGATGCGTCAGCCTCGGTGCGGATGGGAGTTTTGCTCGCCGATCGCCGCACCGGCGATCCTGCCGCGGCCGAGTTTCTCCATGATCGCGATCCCTTGATTGGGCTCGAGGCCGCACGCGCCATCCACGACGCCCCGATTAACCAGGCCATGGACAGGCTGGCAATGGTCGAGATCGACGACAAAACGCCCATCCCGCTTGCCCGCAGAGTCATCTCCGCGAGCGCCCGCGTGGGCGGCCAGGCGCAGGCATCTCGCCTCGCCGCGTGGGCGGCCGACCGCCGCCTGCCCACAGCGGTCCGGTTCTTCGCGATTGCCAGGCTCGCCGAATGGGCAAGGCCATCCGGCCGCGATCCGGTCGTTGGACTCTGGCGGCCAATTGAGCCGCGGCCCGCCGCCCCCGCCGCGGCAGCGCTTCGCCCCCATCTCCCAGCGCTTTGCAGCGACGCATCGAGAAGTATTCGATCGGCCGCCGTGCGTGCCGCGGCTGCACTCGACATCAAGGACGCAGGCGCCCAGCTCGCCAGGCTCGCCGCCGACCCCGCACAGGCCGATGACACCCGCGGCATGGCCCTCCAGGCACTCGCCGCGCTCGAGGATCCTCGCCAGCTTGAAACCGCCCGCGCCGCTCTCAAACTCCAGGGCGATGCGACCCGCGTCGAGGCGCTTCGCCTGATCGCAAAGCTCGACCCCGCCGCGGCCATCACCGCACTCGAAGATCGGCTTGCACATGGCTCGATCCTGGAACGCCAGGGAGCAATTGCCGTGCTCGCCGCCATGCCAGGCGAAAAATCCCACACGCTCCTTGAGCACACACTCGAGCCGCTCTTTCAGGGCAAGGCCGACCCGGCCCTCACGCTCGAGCTCATCGATGCCGCGGCGAAGCAAAAAACGAGCACGATCAAGCACAAGCTCGATGCCTATCTGAAGTCGTCGATCCCAGCCGGCGACCCGCTCGCCCCCTATCGGCTCGCGCTCGCGGGGGGCGATCCCCGCAAGGGACGCGAGGTCTTCTTTTCCAGCGGTGAAGCAGCCTGCCAGCGCTGTCACAAGGTGAGCGAGGCCGGTGTTCTCCGCGGCGGCGAAGTTGGCCCTGAACTCTCCGACGTGGGCAAGCGGCTCGAACGCGACAAGCTACTCGAGTCGATCGTTCTGCCCAATCAGGCCATTGCGCAGGGATTCGAGTCCGTTGTGATCCAGAAGACCGACGGCCAGGTGGTGACAGGCGTGCTGCGAGGCGAGGACGCCCAGTCGATTCGCCTCGTCACCGCCGAGGGGAAGGTTCTTGTGATCCCCAGGGATGAGGTTGAGGAACGCAAGCGCGGGCCTTCCGCCATGCCGATGGACGTGGTGCAAAAGCTTACGAAGCGCGAGCTGCGCGACCTGATCGCCTATCTGGCACAACTCCGCGGCGCGGCAACCAGGACCCCTGGTGATTGAGCTCGTTGCGAGCTCAAAGCGCAGCAAGAAAGCCCCGCCCGCGATCGGGTGGGGCTTTTTCTATTTCGCGAAAGCGAGCGTCGGCGCCCTGGATTCAGCGAATTACTTGGACGCGGGCTTCGTGGCTTCGCTGGCGGCCTTGGCAGCGCCGGCAGCCTTGGCCTTCTCTTCCGCCGAGGCGGATTTCAAGTATGCCTTGTTTTTCATATTTTCCATCATTTGATTCGTAACCGGGCCGATCTGGTCGACATTGCCCGACTTGAATTCAACGCTGCCTTCCGATGGTCCGGATTCACCGCAACCCACAACGCTTGCGGCGAGAAGCACAAATCCCAGGCCAAGCCGACGCATGGAAAGTATCTCCCGACTCAGAATGTTTTGGAATGCACAGGACCGCCTGCGGCCGGCGGCTTGCTGACTTTTCTGCAACGGCCGCTGCCGGGGGCGAGCCTGTCGAACCGCCCCCGGCGAGCCATGCCGAGAATGCCTAGTAGGCGTCAGAGCTCAAGGCTTCCTGGCCATTGCGTGTGCCAAGCGCCCACCAGGTCTGGTATTGCACCTGGTTGCGGATGAAGTGCACTGAGCCGTCGGCGAAGCAGATATTCACACCACCCGGATGGTTCGAGGTGGGGGGAAGCGCGTCCATGAACGCACCCCAGCCGCCGAAGCCGAGCGTTACCGTACCGCCGGCACCGCCAGGATTGATGTTGAAATCGTTCAGCGCCGCGCAGGCGAGACTGTTCGGCGGCATGTAGTGGTTATAGGCGTCCCACATCAGCGAGTTGCCGGGATTGCCCGCGATCCAGATATTTCCGTTGGCCGGCGTCAAATTGCCCACTGAAAGCTGGGTCCCAGGCAGCGAGCGGCAAGCCTGCACAAAGAGAAGCGCGGTGACGCCTCCCTGCGGCCCCTGGTCCCAGAGATTGGCATACGGCACCAGCCAGAGGTAAGTACCAGTTCGCGTGGTCGCCGCGCGGGCAACCGGCGACGCGGGGCCCGAGCCCAGAAGCGTCTCACTGAACATCGCCGTGTTCGACGTCCCGTCGGTGAAGCCTTCCAGGCCGAAGGTCGACCCGCTGTTGCTATTCCAGTATACACCGGCATAGCTAAGCGGCGGGTTGTCCCTGAGCGGCACAAGCGCCCCGCTCCACGCCATGAAATTCGCCGGACCGCCAAAATTGGCCACGTAGTTCTTGCGCGTGCTTGGCCCGATGTTCGTGATCTTCTTGTCTTCCGATGGGCAGAGCATCACAGAGATCTGCGTCGAAAGCACCGTGGTGTTTTGCGGGTCCCACCCCAGCGTTGTGGGCCCAAGCCAGCCGGAGCTGACGAAGAAGTTGAGCTGGTTGAACAGCGTGATTTGCTCAAGCTGGCCCAGCAACGACGCCGTCCAGTCGAGCGGCCAGGGATCAAAATAGATCCCGTTCGATCCAAACGTGTTGCCCCAAACATTGAAGCTGCCGTTCTGCACCAGCGGCGGCAACGTGCCTTGCTGGGAGATGTAATTCTGAGCGGCCAGCCCAAGCTGCTTCAGGTTATTGATGCACTGGGCGCGGCGCGCTGACTCACGCGCAGACTGAACCGCGGGCAGCAGAAGCGCAATCAGAATCGCAATAATCGCGATGACAACCAGAAGCTCGACAAGCGTGAACCCGCGACGAACCTTCATACACCTAGCCCCCTTCTAGAATCAGGGAACACATCGCCTACCAGGGTCGAGCAAGAGCCGGCCGAGAAATCCACCTCGTTTTGCTGCCGGCACGGCTCGTAAGCGAAGTCTAATCCCGCACATCAATCCGATCCATAACTTTTCGACGTTTGTCAGGGATCGGAGTGGGCGTGGATCTCTTCATCGTTATGGAATCGTCACCAATCCGCAAGAAGCTTCCCCACTTTGTGAAAACTCTTGAGATTCGAGGCAAATGCATGCATGCGGAATTGCGTCTTTCGTGTGAGGTTGGCTTTGCGCTGCTGCGTTTTCGTGGGGGGCTCGATTGGGGGCGGGGATTGTGGTCCAATTACGCACAGGGTCGGCGAGAGCTCGAGGCAGCGAGGCGCGTATGAATCCTTCGAGCGTGGGTCGTGAGCGTGTTTTTGAGTGGGCTCGGGAAGAATATGCGGCCTGGGGCGTGGATGTGGGGCACGCGCTTGGGTTGCTGAGCAAGGTGGCGATCTCACTGCATTGCTGGCAGGGGGATGATGTCGGCGGTTTTGAGAATACGGGCGAGGCGATCGGCGGTGGACTGGCGGTGACGGGGGCTTATCCCGGCAAGGCGCGGACGCCGGACGAGCTGCGTGACGATCTGGACGTGGCGTTCCGGCTGATACCGGGCAAGCACCGGCTGAACTTGCACGCGAGCTACGCGGAGACCAGCGGCAAGGCCGTTGCGCGTGATGCGCTTGAGCCCGCGCACTTCGGGCGCTGGATCGACTGGGCGCGGATTAATGGGATTGGGCTCGACTTCAATCCGACGTACTTCGCGCATCCTCTGGCCGCGAGCGGCTACACGCTGGCCCATGCCGATGCGGGAATTCGCCAGTTCTGGATCGATCACGGGCGGGTTTGCCGCAGGATTGGCGCGGCGATGGGCCAGGCCCTCGGTACGGCCTGCGTGACGAACGTCTGGATTCCGGATGGATCGAAGGACGCGCCGATCGATCGCAAGGCGCCGCGGGAGCGGCTCGCCGCCGCGCTCGACGAGGTCTTCAGGGAGCCGCTCGACAGGGATCACGTCCGCGACGCCGTCGAGGGCAAGCTCTTCGGCCTCGGCTCCGAAAGTTACGTCGCCGGCTCGCACGAATTCTATTTCGGCTATGCGATCACCCGCGGGGTTTTGCTTTGCCTGGATTCGGGGCATTACCATCCCACTGAGTCCACCGCCGACAAGATCTCCGCCGTGCTTCAGTATCTCAGCGAGATTCTGTTGCACGTGAGCCGCGGCGTGCGCTGGGATAGTGATCATGTGGTGATCCTTTCGGACGAGACGCAGGCGATTGCTCAGGAGCTGGTTCGGGGCCATTATCTGGACCGCGCGCGGATCGGGCTTGATTACTTCGACGCGAGCATCAACCGCGTCGCTGCCTGGGTGATCGGTTGCCGCGCGTTTTTGAAGGCGCTTCTGGCCGCCTTGCTCGAGCCCACAGCGCGGTTGCGCGATCACGAATCGGCTGGCGATCTGACCTCGCGTCTGGCGTATCTGGAAGAGGTCAAGATGCTGCCCCTGGGCGTGGTTTGGGACCACTACTGCGAAACGATGGGTGTGCCTCTCTCGCGGATGTGGCTCGACGAGGTGCGGGCGTATGAACGCGACTGCCTCGAGCGCAGGCGTTAGGGAGGCGGCGGGCGGTCGCGATGTTGCTCGAGCTTGAAGGCATACGCAAGGCGTTTGGCGGCGTGCAGGCCCTGAGGGGTGTGTCGTTCGATCTCCGCGCGGGCGAGGTGCACGCGCTTGTGGGGGAAAATGGCGCGGGGAAGTCGACCCTGATCAAGGTGATCACAGGCGCCCATGCGCCTGATGAGGGCACGATCCGGATCTCCGGCCAGGACGTCGGCGGCATGAACCCCACCCGCGCCCGCGAGCTGGGCGTGGCGGCGATCTATCAGCAGCCTGCGCTCTTTCCTGAGCTGACTGTCGCGGAAAACATTGCGATCGGGCTTGAGCCTGGCGGGCTATTGCGCAGGGTGCGCTGGGGCGAGCGGGCCGCGCGGGCTCGAATGCTGCTCGATGTCGTGGGCGCGCGGCTGGATGCGCGCAGACGCGTGCAGACGCTCTCGATGCCTGAACAGCAACTGGTGGAGATTGCGCGGGCGCTGGGCGCGAATGCCCGCATCCTGATCATGGACGAGCCGACAGCGTCGTTGTCGGATCAGGAGGTCGAGCGCCTGTTCCAGGTCATTCTCGATCTCAAGGCCCGCGGCGTGGGGGTGATCTACATTTCGCACCGGCTTGAGGAGCTGCCGCGGATCGCCGATCGCGTGACCGCGCTGCGCGATGGGTCTGTGGCGGGGGTGCGGGCGATGGGGGAGACCTCGCGCGGGGAGCTGATCCGGCTGATGGTCGGGCGCGCGCTTGACGCGGTGTTTCCCAAGACATTGGTTGAGCCGGGCTCCGTGGTGCTCCGGGTGCAAGGGCTTTGCTGCCGGGCGTCGGGCGTGCGCGGCATTGATCTCGAGGTCCGGGCGGGTGAGATCGTGGGGCTGGCCGGGCTGGTGGGAGCGGGGCGTACGGAGCTTGCGCGGGTGCTTTTCGGGCTGACGCCGGCCGATACGGGTTCAATCGCGATCCAGGGCAAGGCCGTGGCGATCCGGTCGCCGCGGGATGCGGTGCGCAGCGGGATCGCCTATGTGCCCGAGGATCGCCGCCGCCATGGCGTGATACTTGAGATGTCGGTCGCGGCCAATGCCACGCTGGCCACCTTGCACGAGATCGCGCGGCTGGGCTTTCTGGATGCCGCGCGGGAGCGTGAGCTCGCGGGTGCCTATGTCTCCCGGCTGGGGATCAAGACGCCGTCGGTCGAGACGCCAGTGGGCAACCTTTCCGGAGGCAATCAGCAGAAGGTCGCCCTGTCGCGCTGGCTGGCCACGCAGCCCAGGCTTTTGATCCTTGACGAACCCACGCAAGGGGTCGACGTGGGGGCCAAGGCCGAGATCCACCGGCTCATGTGCGAGCTGGCTGCGCAGGGGGTGGCGGTGCTCATGATTTCCTCTGAGCTGCCCGAGATTCTGGGAATGAGCGACCGGGTCGCGGTGATGCGCGCTGGGGCGATCGCCGGCGTGCTCGACCGAGCCGACGCCACGGCCGAGCATGTGCTCGACCTGGCGCTTGGGCACAAGACGAGGGCGGCTTCATGAGCGTGCACGAGGCCGAGGCTGGGTCGAGCACACTCGCGGAGGCGCTCCGCGAGCACAGGCGCGTGCTTTCGACCGCGGCGGCGTATGTTTTGCTTCTCCTCGTGCTCGCGCTCGCCGCACCCCGATTCTTTCGCCCTGATCCGATCCGCGCGCTGCTGGTTTCCAACGCCTCGGTTCTGGTCGCGGCCGTGGGCATGACGCTCGTGATCCTGTGCCGCCAGATCGACGTCTCGATCGGCTCGATTTACAGCGTCTGCGGCGTGGCGGCCGGCTTGTTGTCCCGCGCGGGGGCGCCTGTGCCGGTTGCGGCGGCGGGCGCAATCGCGGCAGGCGGGCTCATGGGCGCGATGAATGGCGCGCTTGTGGCCGGCCTGCGGCTCCCCTCGATTGTGGCCACGCTCGCGACCATGGTCATCTGGCGCGAATCGATGCGCTACGCGCGTGAAGGGGAGTTCGTGCGCGATCTGGGGCTCGATTTTCAGTGGCTGGGGCTGGGGCAGGCGCTCGGTCAAACGGCGGTCGTGGGAATCGCGCTCGGGCTCTTTGCGGTGTTCGCGTGGTCGCTTGGACACCTGGCGCTGGGGCGGGCGGTCTATGCGTCGGGCTCCGATCCGGAGGCCGCGCGGTTGGCGGGCATTCCACCGCGACGCGTGGTTTTCGGCGTGTTCACCGTGATGGGCATGCTGGGGGGGTTGGCCGCGCTCCTGAATGCGGTGCGCTTTGCCGAGGTTGATCCCAGCGCCGGCACGGGTCTTGAACTCCAGGTCATCGCGGCTGTGGTGGTGGGCGGCACGGCGATCTCGGGCGGGCGAGGAAGTTTGATCGGCACCTTGATCGGTGTTGCGCTTCTGGGCTCGATCGGCCCCGCGCTTGTGTTTCTCGACGCCAGGCCGCAATGGGAAAAAGCCGTGCAAGGTCTGATCATCCTGGCCGCCGTGGCCACCGACGCGCTTGAGCGCAAGGAGCGCTAGAGGGTGTCTGAAGCCGCAGCACCAGGCTCCGCCGTGGCAGCCTCCGCGCCCCTGGGCCGGCTTGTTCTGCCGGTTGTGCTCGCGCTCGAGATCGCGGTGTTTTCACTCATCGGCACCAACTTTCTCACCGCGGCCAACGCCTTCGAGGTGATCCGCCTGTCCGTGGAGATCGGCCTCCTGGCCGTTGCGCTTACACCGGTAATCACCACGGGAGGCATCGACCTTTCCGTGGGTTCGGTGATGGGTCTTTCAGCCGTGATTTTCGGCAAGCTTTGGCGCGACGTGGGGTTGCCCATCCCGCTGGCTGCCCTGGGCGCGATTGCCACAGGCGCCTGCGCTGGGCTTGTGAACGGCATGCTGGTCACGCGCGGGCGCATTCCCCCGTTGATCGTGACTCTGGGCACGTTCTCGCTGGCGCGCGGCCTGGCCGAGGGGATCACCGGCGGCGTCGACAACTACACCCATTTTCCCGAGGCGTTTCTCAACCTGGGGCAGGGTTACGCGGCCGCGGGCGCGCCCACGCAGACGCCTGTATTTGTGCTCGTTGCCGCGGCGTTCTGGCTGCTCCTGCACAGGACGACGCTCGGGCGCGGGCTCGCGGCGATCGGCTATGCGCCCGAAGGCGCGCGGCATGCCGGGCTGCCCGTCGACCGCTGGGTCGCGCTCGTTTACATTCTCTCTGGGGCGACCGCGAGCCTGGCGTCGATTATCTACGCCGCGCATCTGGGCCAGGCCAAGGCCGACGCGGGCACCGGGTATGAGCTCGCGGCCATCACGGCCGTGGTGCTGGGCGGCACGTCGATCTTCGGCGGCCGTGGCAGTGTTCATGGCACCCTGCTTGGGCTGTTCGCGATCGCCGTGTTACAAACGGGTCTGCGCCTGGCCGACCTGCCGGCTGAGCTCGCGGGTGCGTCGACGGGGCTGCTCTTGCTCCTGGCGATTGGCCTCGACCGGCCGCAGCATGCCCCCCGCGCTGCCCTACATTCGGAGATCGTGACCGTGAAGAACTCGCAAGTCGCCGTGATTGTCGCCGCGATCGTTATCGCCGCGATTCTCAACTTCGCCGGTCAGGCGTATCTCGTGCGCTCGCTCGCGCGTGACCGGGGGCCCGCCGCGCGATCCGGCGACCCAGACGCCGCCAAGGTCGCCCGCCCGCTCACCATCGCCATGATGCCCAAGAGCAAGGGCAACGCCTATTTCATCGCTTGCCGCAAAGGGGCCGAGGAAGCGGCGGCCGAGCTGGGTGTGAACCTGATCTGGGACGGACCGACCGACCCCGACCCCGCCAAGCAAAACGAGGTCGTCGACGCCTGGATCACCCGCGGCGTCGATGTCATCGCTGTCGCGGTCGAGAATCGCGAGGGCATTTCGTCGGTTCTCAAAAAGGCCCGGGCGCGCGGGATCAAGGTGATCACCTGGGACGCCGACGCCGAGCCCGATGCGCGCGACTTTTTCGTCAACCAGGCCACGCCCGAGGGCATCGGCCGCACCCTCATGGACAATGGCGCACGCGTGCTCGGCGGCAAGGGCTCGTTCGCCATCGTCACCGCCTCGCTCACCGCCGCCAACATGATCTCCTGGCAAAAGACGATCGAGGCCCGCAGACAGGAAAAGTATCCCCAGATCAAGATGGCCGCGCTTCGACCCTGCGACGATCTACAAAAGAAGGCATTCGACGAGACCACCACCGTCCTGAACGCGAACCCCGACGTGAGGCTCTTCATGGCGATTTGCTCACCGGCCGTCCCGGGCGCGGCGGAGGCCGTGAAGCAGTCCGGGCGCACCGACGTCAAGGTCATCGGCATCGGCCTGCCCAACGACAACAAACGCTATATCCACGACGGAATCACCGATTGCCTGGTCCTCTGGAACACGCGCGACCTGGGTTACCTGGCCGTGCACGCCTCCGCTGCGCTCGCCGAGGGGCGTCTCAAGCCGGGCCAGACGTCGATCGACGCCGGACGGCTGCACGGGCTCAAGATCGAAGGGACTGATATCATCCTGGGCCAGCCGTTCGTCTTCAACAAGGACAACGTGGACCAGTTTGATTTCTAGGGCCAGCACGGCGGGGTCAAGGCCCCACGCTGTCGAGATGCAGGCGCAAGATTCTGTGCACTTCCGCGGCTGCCTCGGGAGCCAGGTTGGCAAAGTGGGTGCGCCTGAGCAGAACTTCCGATTCCGCGCCCTCGAGATGGGCGCTCCGGTAAGAGACGATGCCGTCGGTCCAGAGCTTCTGGGGCGCGTGCGGGAACAGGTTGCCGATGATCGAGTGATACGTCACGTGGGGATCGATCGGTCGCTCGGCAAGTGCGTTCAGAATGGGGCTGTCCCATTTGAGATTGTCCACGCCGTTGGGCGGATGCCTGCGGTACGCGGGCTGGAAGATGTCTGGGCCGTTGAGTTCGACAATTTCCTGGTGTATGCGCTCGGCCTCGCCCAGGCGCGCGACCAGTGCGGATGCGAAGCGGCCGAGCGCGCGATTGGCGAGGTTGCTGCCGCGGTGCGGAGCACACAGGAAGATCACGCGGCGAATCGAGGGCTCGGGCTCGAAGTGGAGAAACTGCGAAATCCGGGCGCGCGTTTCAGGGGTCATCGCCACCTCTTCAAGCGGGCGTGTGATCAGCGCTCGCTCGAAATCAGGTCCGCTGCTTTGAACCAACTGCTTGCTGATGACTCCACCCAGGCTGTGCCCCACGACGACCATCTGGTCGAGCGCGGGATCTCCCCTGGCGGGATCGATCGCGTGCCTGAGCGCCCGCAGCGCGATCCTGAGACGCGTCGCCGAAATCATCAGCGGAGCGCCTGTGGGGTAATACGCAAACCAGAACTGGTACCGCGCGCGGATGACCGGGTCATCCTGGAGCCAGTTCGCCATCTTGAGCCAGGTCGCCGGACTATCTGAGAGCCCGTGGATAAAGAGCACGGGAATCCGGCCCGGCTCGTACGGCTCCAGCATGAGGATGCCCGGCACACCAACGTAGGCGCTGGGACGCAGCAGGCCCGCGATGCCAAGTTGCCGCACCGGAGAGACCAGAACCTCGTGCGCCACCGGCGTTGTGAGATCCATCGCCAGAGGCGCAGTCAAGCCTGCCTGGTTGAGCGTGGCGTTGGTTTCATGGGCGGAGTCGTAAAGGGCGAGCGTGGCGGGTTGCGCTCGCCACCCTCCGCCTCGCAGAGGGCCGCCGGGGATCAGCACGGCCGTGGCGGGCAAGCGCAACCGCTCAGGGAGGAAGCGATCTGGATCCGCCTGCCGATTGGGGAATCGGCTGAGCACGATCAAGGGCACGCCAAAACCCGCGCGCTCGACCCTGTCGAGACGCGTGACGACAAAATCCTCCGCGAGCCAGAGCTCGTCACAGGGCAGATTCGCACGCGCTGGCGTGGTCGGCCTGATCTCCACACGCGCGGCGGCAAGTTGTTCTCGCCAGGCAGGATCGGCCGCGTGCGGCCCCGTGCCCACGCAGCGGAGCATTGCCTTCACCGCGTGATTGTGGCGGGCGCACGCCCGGTCCTGGAGCACCCCCGGCTGCTCACCCACGCCTCCCGCACCAAGCGCGAATGTGGCATATGCCGCGGCCTCTCGAAACCAGTAAAGCGCCTGGGCTCGATCGTGCGCAATCAGACTCATGCCCTTCAACATAGCGAGATCCGCGACGTCGAGAATCTCCTCGGGGTCTGGGTTTTCCTCACCCTCGAGACGCGCCAAGCGTTCGGCGTGGGTGAGCGGCTCCGCAACCGTACTCGAACACAGCCGGATGGAGGGATCACGTACGACCCATCGGCTGGCCATTTCCAGGCGTGGTTGACGCTCACGGATCCTGGGCGAAACGCAGCCCAGGTCCGCGCAAGCGATCAGAAGTAGAAGTGTGCAGACTGGACGACGGCTGCGCACGCGGGAGTTCCTGGGCAGGAAACGCCATGGATTGAGAACCCAACATCACACACTCTAGCTGGATTGTCCGCGCCAGGCCGTCACTCCTCGCGCAGAGCGAGCCCCCACAGGCGCTTTGGGTTGCACAATGCCCAGAATCGGCGTGATTGCCGCACAGGGGCACGCCCAGCGCGATTTATCCTCAAGTCGCCGTGGCCTGAGGCCGCTCCAGCGCGATTTCAGACAGTCCGGCCTGGCGTCGCTCTATTGCCCGCCGCCGGTCAGGTCTGGGCAAAGGTGCTCGAGCGTGGCGCGAAGTCGTCCCAACCCAGGCTGGGAGTCTGGGTTTTGCACCAGATTCATGACTTCCAAGGGGTCGTTCCAGAGGTCGTAAAGCTCCTCGGTACCGTTTTCGAGGCGGATATAGACGCCTTCGGGTGAGACGATCGATCGCGCAGGCCCAAACGGCGGTGGGACTTTCTGATCTTCAGTGAACGCGATGGCTTCCTTGAGCTCGCAAAGCACGGGCGAGAGCTCGGGGTGGCGTACGCGGTTCTGGTCGAGAAATCGCATGAGGCTGCGACCGGGAAATGGGCTGTGCGCGCCCAGGCCAACGCAGGCCGCGATCGTGACGGGGATCTCGCGCACGCTGACCGGCCGGGAGACAGCTCTTGCCCCCGGCATGTTCGCAGGCGGAACAATCACCAGCGGGACGTGGACCTCAGGGCTGTACAACGTCGCCCCGTGCGTCACCACCCCGTGCTCGCCCATCTGCTCGCCGTGGTCCGAAGTCACGACCAGGAGCGTATTCTCCATGAGCCCTCTGCGCTCAAGCTCGGAAACAAGCGCGCCCATCTGGTTGTCGAGATACGCGATACATGAATCGTATGAATCGTGGTAAAGATCGAGCGCATCTCGTTTGATCTGATCAAGGTCGGGCGGCAGCACCTCGAGCTTGCCGAGGTCAAGATACCGTCTCTCGATTTCGTCTCGCTGCGCCCGGGGCAGGGCGGCGTGGCCAAACCGCTCGTTACGCGGCATCTTGAACTCGTAGGGCCGGTGCGCGTCGTAGTAGTTGACGAATAGGAAGAACGGTCGATCCGCGGGGCGGCCATCGACCCAACTCAGAACGTCTCGATTGATCATGTCGGCATACTTGCGCTGGAGCGCCTCTCCCTCGCCCAGTTCGGTCGGATATCCAAGCGCCTGGATAATCCGCTTGCCCAGGCCGGTGCTCCAGACGATCTCGAAGAGCGAGATGGTTTGATTCTCGTAGGCATCCTCGTAATGCGCGAACCCGCGGTTGATGCCGAAGACGGAATTGCAATAGTAGATATTTCCCACGAAACCGGCCGTGGCGTAGCCTTCGTGTGAAAGTACATTCGCGAGCGTGGGATACTTGCCGTCGAGCGGGACGCGCATGCCCACCGACAGCTCATGCGGCCACCGCCCGGTCATGAGGGTGCCATGCGTCGGGGCGGTCCAGGAAGCCGTTGCGCGTGCCTGGGCGAAGCTCAATCCTCGCAGCGCCAGACGCTCGAGGTTCGGCGTGGTCAGCCGGTAATGTCCATAGAGACTCAGGCAACTTGCGCGGACCGTGTCGAGCACGATCAGGACCACGTTGGGAGCCCCCGGCTTTGCCGGCGGGCAGGCCGCGAGCGCGCGTTGCTCGGCTGTCTGAACCCTGTAGGATGCGAATCCGACAAGCGCGATCAGCCCCACCGCGAGTCCAGGCACACTCAGCCGAACCAGCCGGATCAGGCGCTCGCCTTGCCTTGCCAGCAGCGGCTCAAACAGCAGCCCCGCGCCGATGGCAAGAACGCCCGCCGCCGCCACGTGCAAACCCTCCACGTTCTGGAGCAGCGAAAACAATCCCACCGCAAGCGGCAAGGAGGTTGCAAGCCAGCGCCCCAGGCCGCGGTGAACACTCCCCAAAACCGCGATCACCAGCCCGAGTCCCGTGAAAATCAGAAGATGCGAGGCGGGAATCATCCACACGAAATACTGATTCGTGCGGATCAGATTCAGCGATGCGCGCGGCCAGGCCCACTCTCGCACCAGCACGATCGGGAGCTCGAGCCATCCCGTGAGCAGTCCGATCCACACCGCGATCAAGAACAACGACCACGCGTTGAAGATGCCCCCTGGCATGCTTCGGCTCGTGGGTTGCGTCCCTTCTGGAACGATCGACATACGCCGGTCCCTCTTGTGTGATCGAGACCTGTCCCTGACGCGGGGGATTCCAGGGCCCTTGAGCACCGGAGGCCGCGACCGTCTCCGGCAGATGCACAGCGCGCTGGATCGCGAGCCTCGCTGTTCGGATCCTGGGTCGATATGCGGATAATAAAAACGTGTCGACCTCGGCTTGCAAGAGCAAACCCAGTCTATCGAGCCGATCGTAAGCGACTGTAAAGGCGCGTGGAGCGCTTGCGCCGGCCCCACGTCGTGTGCGATCTGGGTTCCCAGTCGCAGGTGATGAAGGAAAACCGCGTCATATCGCGTTTCCTTGCCGCGGTCCGGCCAGATAAAGCCGTCCTGGAATCGGCTCACCTGAGCCTGTCGGAACGGATATGGTGGCATTGTGATCATGCGTGGGGTGGCATCGGCATCGCCGTGGCGAACAGGTAATCGAACGATCTCACGGCTTTGAGGGGTGAGGATGGATCGCGGTCTCACAGCGGGACGGCATTCACCATCGAGACGCGGAGTACAATGAAATAAGAATCGATGCATGGCACGAAGATGTCTACTGGTCTGGGCCGCACCGGGCTCTGTGTATTAATAATACACATGGTGATATAACTATACATATGATTCAATGGTAGAAGCGGAGATCGCCTGTGTGACTCTGCTTCTCGGCGGTGCGCTGGAATAAAATGACTGCCCGATTGCGAGCCCGGGCTGGTGCGCGCATAACAAGGTTTGGCGCAGGTGCCTGACTTGCCGTTGCTCCGCCGTCCGAGGAGGCTCTCCCATGCCCCGGCTCGCCATTGCGTTTTGGCTCACGTTCGCCTTGATTGCGGTTGTCGGCCGCGCGTTGGGTGGGGACGCGGTGCTGGAAAACCCGCGTTGCGAGTTTCTGGCGGACCCGCCTGGCATCGACGTTGGGCGCCCTCGGTTGTCGTGGTATGTCACCAGTCCAGACCGGGGTTGGAAGCAGGCGGCGTATCAGGTGCTGGCGGCAAGCGATCCCGAACGCCTGGCTCGGGACGAGGGAGATTTGTGGGATAGCGGGCGAGTGCCGGAACGCGACTCGACGGCCGTGGTTTACGAAGGCAAGCCCCTGGCGCCTCACCAGGTGTGTTACTGGAAGGCCAGAGTGTGGGACATGGCGGGTCAGGTCTCGGCCTGGAGCAAGCCGGCGCGGTTTTCGAGGGGTCCAGCCGACTGGTCTGCCGCGGCCTGGATTGGGCGCGACGCCGCCCGCGCGGTGACGTTGCCAGATGCGGATCTCGCGGGCGCGAAGTGGATCTGGCACGCGGACGACAAGGGGCCGAACAAGCCGCGCGGACGCAGGTTGTTCGTGGCCTCGTTTCGGCCGCCGGGCGATTCCAAAATCGATCGAGCCGAGCTGGTCGCGGCCGGCGATGACTTCTTCCGCTTCACCATCAACGGCAAGCTTGTGGCGTCCAGCCTTCCCGGCACCGGCGGCTGGGACAGGCCCGTTGTCGCCCCCGTCACCGTTCAGGTCATCCCCGGTGTGGTCAACACGGTTCGCGTCGAGGTGGAAAACGGCGCGGAGGGGCCCGCAGGGTTGATCGCCAAGCTCCGCGTGGTAACCGACGACGGCCGCGAGACCGTGCTTGTGACCGACGGCTCCTGGAAGAGCGTGAACGAGCCCGGGCGCAACTGGCACAATCGCCCGCTCCGAACCAATAACTGGCCCGCCGTCAGCATCGAGGCCGACTATGGCGGCGGACCATGGGGCAAGCTCAAGATGGCGAGCCTCATTCTGCCGCCGCCGGTTTATCTGCGGACCGGCTTTCAGGTTGCCAAACCCCTGGCCCGGGCCACGCTTTACAGCACTTCGTTGGGTATTCATGACGTTGAGGTCAATGGCAAGCCGGTCGCCCAGGACTATTTCAGCCCGGGTTGGACCGACTACACCAAACGGGTCTACTACCGCGCTCATGACGTCACCTCGCTGGTCAGACAGGGCGAAAACGCGCTGGGCGCGATCCTGGCCGACGGCTGGTACAGCGGCTACGTGGGTTTTGGTAAGAAACGTGATCATTATGGTAAGAAGCCACGCTTTCGGGCCATTCTACATCTTGACTACACCGACGGCACATCGAGCGAGGTTGCAACCGGGCCTGGCTGGAAGGCCGGTCTGGGTCCGATCCGGGAGGCCGACTTCTTGATGGGCGAACGCTACGACGCCCGCATCGAGGCCGATCCAGGCTCGAAAGGATGGGCCGAGCCCGGTTTCGATCAATCGAAATGGGCCGCCGTGGACACAGGGGCCGAGTTTTCTCCCGCCGTCCAGTGGGGCCCAGAACCCCCTGTGACGGCCTTCGCCGAGGTCAAGCCCAGGTCGATCACCTCCCCCTCCGCGGGGACGTACGTCTTCGACATGGGGCGGAACTTCGCCGGTGTGGTGCGGCTCAAGATCCACGGCAAGGCCGGCCAGCCGATCACCATCCGCCATGCCGAGCGGCTCAATCCGAACGGCACCATCTACACCACCAACCTGCGCGAGGCCCGCGCAACGGACGTCTACATCCCCCGCGGCGACGGCGAGGAAATCTGGTCGCCGCGCTTCACATACCACGGATTTCAATATGTAGAAATCTCAGGCCTTTCCGAGCCGCCCGCCCTCGCCGCGGTGACCGGCCTTGCGCTCTCGAGCGCTACGCCGCGCGTGGGCGAGTTCGCCTGCTCCGATCCGATGCTAAACGCCCTCTACGGCAACATCTACTGGACTCAACGGGCGAACTTCATTGACATCCCCACCGACTGCCCCCAGCGCGACGAGCGCCTGGGGTGGACCGGCGACGCCCAGGTTTATATCGCCACGGCCGCGCTCAACTGCGACGTCCACGCCTTCTTCATCAAGTGGCTGCAAGACCTGGTCGACGGCCAGCGGGCGGATGGCCAGTTCCCCATGGTCGCGCCCGTGAAGGTGGCGGGGGACGATGGCGGGCCCGCCTGGGCCGACGCCGGCGTGATCTGCCCCTGGACGATCTACCAGGTTTACGACGATCGCCGTCTGCTCGAACGGCAGTATCCATCGATGGTCAAATTCGTGGAGTTCTGCAAGAAGCGCAGCACGCCTGAGTTGCTCCCGCCTGAGCATTACCATTGCTTCGGCGACTGGCTGTCGATCGAGGCCGATACGCCGAAGGACGTGCTCTACACCGCCTATTTCGCCTACAGCACGAGCCTGCTCGCACAGGCGGCACGCGCGCTCGGGCATGAGGGTGACGCCGAGCGCTTCGAGGATCTCTTCGCGGCGATCAAGACGGCCTTCAACCGGGCGTATGTCGACTCCGAAGGCAGGGTCAAGGGAAACACGCAAACCAGCTACGTGCTCGCGATCGCGTTCGACCTGGTCGATGGCGAGAAGCGGGAACTCGCTGGCCGCCATCTGGTGGCTGATGTGGAATCTCGGGGACATCTCTCAACCGGCTTTATCGGCACCAAATCGCTGATGCAGGCGCTTTCGAAGATCGGCCGCTAGGACGTGGCGCTTAAGCTCTTGCACAACGAGACGTTCCCGTCATGGGGCTTCTCGATCAAGCAAGGGGCAACGAGCATCTGGGAGCGCTGGGACGGCTGGACCCCCGAGAAGGGTTTTCAAGATCCAGGAATGAACTCATTTGCACATTACTCATTCGGCGCGGTGTACCAGTGGATGGTCGAAAACCTGGGGGGAATTCGTTCCTCGGGTCCAGCGTATCGCACGATCCGCGTCGAGCCCGTCTTCGACCCCAGGCTGAGCTGGGTCGAGACGTCGTACACCAGCATCCGCGGCCCGATCAAGACGCGCTGGGAGCGAATGCGGGATGGTGGTATTGAGCTGGCCGTGTCGGTACCGGCGAACACGCAGGCGGCGATCGTGGTCCCTGCGCAGGATCCAGGCCGCGTAGCCCATGAGCCCCAGGCGCTGCTGGCCGGTGAAAGCATGCGGTCCGACGGCAAGCGCGTGATTCTAACGGTGGGATCGGGCCGGCACGTGGTCCGTTTCCATCCCTAGGAACCCAGGCTTGATGCGATCGGGCGGGCCGCGGATAATAGGGATCTGTGAACGACCCGCCTGACCGTGCCTTCCGCCCTGGTTTGGATTGAGCCCTCGCCGAGCCGGTTGTGCTCCGCCGAACCTTCGCAAGCGGTGCCCGCCCTGGGAGACAAACGCCGTGCACCTGAGCCAATCGCACGAGCCGATGCTGCCGCGCTGCTGGGCCCTCCTGGGGCTTGTGCTCATGGCGGCGAGTCTTCCGGAGGTGCATGGCGGCGAGCCGGGCAAGCCCGTGGATTTCAATCGCGAGATTCGGCCGATTCTGGCGAAGAAGTGCTATGCCTGCCACGGGCCGGACGAGGCCAAGCGTGCTCGAGGTCTGCGGCTCGACCAGCGCGAGGCCGCTGTCAAGCCGCTCAAAAGCGGCGAGACCGCCATCGTTCCCGGCGATCCGGATGCAAGCGCCCTGATCACGCGGATCACCGAGGAGGACGAAACGCTCCGAATGCCTCCGCGCAAGCTGGGTCCGCGGCTGGCGGCGGCCGAGATCGATCTGCTCACGCGCTGGGTCAAATCGGGCGCGGAGTACACGCCGCACTGGGCGTATCTTCCTCCCAGGGTCGCACGTGTGCCGGTCGTTGCGCATCCAGCCTGGGCCAGAACCCCGATCGACCGGTTCATCGCGGCACGGATCGAACAGGCGGGGCTTGAGCTCTCGCCTGAAGCCGATCGCGACATCCTGGCACGGCGGCTCAGTCTCGATCTCCGTGGCTTGCCCCCCACGCTCGATGAGCTTGACCGCATCGTCCACGACTCCGCGCCCGATTGGTACGAACGCGCTGTGGATCGCTTTCTGGCCGATCCCTCCTTCGGCGAGCGCTGGGCGCGAATGTGGCTCGATCTCGCACGCTATGCCGACTCCGCAGGCTACGGCTCCGATCCGCTCCGGCTGAATATCTGGCCCTATCGCGACTGGGTGGTAAACGCCTTCAATCGCAACTTGCCTTACGACCGCTTCACGCTCTTGCAGCTTGCGGGCGATTTGCTTGAACATCCCACGCTCGAGGACCGGTTCGCCACGGCGTTTCATCGCAATACGATGACAAATACCGAGGGGGGAACCGACGACGAGGAATGGCGCGTCGCCGCCGTCAAGGATCGCGTCGACACCACGATGCAGGTCTGGATGGGGCTTACCGCAGGTTGTGCCAAGTGCCATAGCCACAAGTTCGATCCGATCACGCAGGAGGAGTATTACCAGCTCTTTGCGTTCTTCAATCAATCGGCAGATGCCGATCGGGGAGACGAGAGCCCGACCATCGCCGCTCCGTCCCCCGCGATCCAGATTCACAACGCCGAGATCGACAGGGCGCTTGGGCCGCTTGAGGATCGGCTTGCATCGAGCCCGGTCGATCCGGCAAAGCTCGAGGCCTGGGCGGACCAGCTCAAGCCCAGGAATTCGCCCAATCGCAAGGGGGTTGCGGGGGATGTGCTCGCGGCGATTGACACGCCCGTGAAGAGCCGCAAGCCCGATCAAATGAAGACGCTTGAACGCCATTATCGGTCGATTGCTCCCGAGCTCAAAGCGCTCCGCGACCAGATCTCCGCGCTCAAGAAGCGGAAGGTTGCGGTTCCCAGCTTGCCGGTCATGGTCGAGCTCGAAAAGGGTAAGAATCGGGTGACGCACCTGCTCAGGAAGGGGAACTATCTTGACCCCGCGCAGGCCGTGCATGCGCAGACTCCAAGGGCGCTGCCGCCGTTCCCAGAGGGTGCGCCTGGGAATCGTCTGGGCCTCGCCCAATGGCTGATCGACGCCCGCAACCCGCTCACAGCCCGGGTTGCGGTGAATCGCTACTGGGCTCGGATCTTCGGCACGGGGTTGGTTGAGACCGAGGAGGATTTCGGTGTGCAGGGCGAGCCGCCCAGTCATCCCGAATTGCTCGACTGGCTCGCCATTTGGTATCGCGATTCCGGCTGGGATAACAAGGCCCTCCTGCGATTGATCGTGACTTCCGCGGTGTATCGTCAGTCGTCGCGGACGACGCCTCTGGCGCACAATCGCGACCCGCGCAACCGCCTGGTTTCGCACTTTCCGCGGGTGCGGCTCGAGGCCGAGATGGTCCGCGACCAGGCGCTTGCGGCAAGCGGCCTGCTTACCCGCAAGCTTGGTGGTCCGAGCGTCTATCCGCCGCAGCCCGCGGGGCTCTGGCAGGCGGCGTTCAACGGCGAGCGCAACTGGGCTGAAAGCCAGGGGCCGGAACGCTACCGCCGCGGTGTCTATGTCTTCTGGCGGCGGACGATTCCGTATCCCTCGATGGCCGCGTTTGACGCCCCCAGCCGCGAGCTTTGCACCATCAAGCGCACGAATACCAACACTCCGCTCCAGGCGTTTGTGACCCTCAATGATCCGGTTTACGTGGAAGCCGCGCGGGCTCTCGCCCAGCGCCTGATCCGGGAAGCTCACACACCACGCGACCGCGCCGCACGCGGCCTTACGATCTGCCTCTGCCGCCAGCCGCGGGCGGAACAGGTCGACCGCCTGCTCGATCTCTACTCGGCCGAGCTCGACCGCTTCTCGAAGGACGCCCAGGCCGCCGCCGCTCTTGCCGGCTCGAACGCGGCCTTTGCCGCCGCAAGCCCAGCCGAACAGGCGGCGTGGACCGCTGTCGCCGGCGTGTTGCTCAATCTCGACGGCGTTCTGACCAAGGGGTGATCGCAATGAACTTGAACGATTCGCTCCGTTTCCAGTACGCCCGCGCCGTGTCTCGCAGGCAGTTCCTCAAACGCTCCCAAACCGGCCTGGGCGCCATCGCGCTCGCGCAACTACTCACCCGCGACGGCCTGGCCCCAGCACGCGCGGATGAGCCCCGCGCAATCTCTCCCTTGCATCCGCTTCTGCCTCGGCCCCCGGCCTTCGCCCCCAGGGCCAAGCGTGTAATTTATCTTCATATGTCCGGTGGTCCACCACAACAGGAACTCCTCGACGACAAGCCCGCCTTGAAGAAATACCACATGCAGCCCTGCCCGGAGGAGCTGCTCAAGAATCAGCGCTTCGCGTTCATTCAGGGCCGGCCCAAGATGCTCGGCTCGCCGTACCGCTTCGAACGCTGCGGGCAATCGGGCGCGAATGTGAGCGAGCTCTTGCCCCGCCTGCGCACCATGGTCGACGACCTGGCCATTGTGAACTCGATGTTCACCGACCAGTTCAACCATGCCCCGGCGGAGCTCTTTCTCTTCACGGGCGCGCCTCGCAACGGCAGCGCGGCGATGGGGTCGTGGATCACCTACGGCCTGGGATCGGAGAACCAGGATCTCCCTGGGTTTGTCGTCTTGATCAGCGGCGGCACCGATCCTACCGGCGGCAAGGCGCTTTGGAGCACCGGCTACTTGCCGAGCGTGTTCCAGGGAGTGCAGTGCCGCTCCGTGGGCGACCCGATTCTCTACGTTGGCGATCCCCAGGGGATGAGCCGGGCGGATCGGCGCAGGACGCTCGACGCGCTCGGCAAGCTCAACCAGTACGAGCTCGAGGAGTTCGGCGACCCTGAGACCCTCACCCGCATCAGCCAGTACGAGCTCGCGTTCCGCATGCAGATCTCTGTGCCGGACGTGATGGACATTCGCCAGGAGCCGCCGCGCATCCTTGAGGAGTACGCCGCGACGCCAGGCGCAGCGTCGTTTGCCAATAACTGCCTGCTCGCCCGCAGGTTGATCGAGCGCGGCGTGCGCTACGTGCAGCTCTTCGACTGGGGCTGGGATTGCCACGGCACCGGCGCGGGGGACGACATCGTGATTCACTTGCCCCAGAAATGCCGGGAGATCGACCAGCCCATCGCGGCGCTTCTGGCCGATCTCAAGCGCAGGGGTTTGCTCGAGGAGACGCTCGTCGTCTGGGGTGGTGAATTCGGCCGCACCTCGATGAACGAGGCCCGCGGCGGTTCCAAATTCCTGGGGCGTGACCATCATCCGCATTGCTTCTCCATCTGGATGGCGGGGGGTGGAATCAAGCCCGGCGTTACCGTGGGCGCCACCGACGAGCTTGGCTACCACATCACCGACAACCCCGTGAGCGTCCACGATCTCCAGGCCACCATCTTGCATCTGCTTGGCCTCGATGCCTGGAAGCTCACCTATCCCTCCCTGGGGCTCGATCAGCGCCTGATCGGGCCCGAGGGAGACGCCAGGGTGCACAAGGAGCTCCTGGCCTAGCCCCCAAGGTCGGAAAGCCAAAGCGCGGAGTCTGCGTCCGAAGGCATCCGCCAATCGCCGCGCGGGGACAGGCTCACGCTGCCGACCTTGGGACCGTCCGGCAGGCACGATCGTTTGTATTGCTGCGCGAAGAACCGCTCGTGAAACAGCCGCAATGTCCGCGCGATCTGCTCGCGGCTGTAAGCTCGCGAGAATGTGGCAAACTGGCTCAAAAACAGGATCTTCGCCGGCGCATCCCCGCGCCTGATGGCGTGGTAGAGGAAAAAGTCGTGCAGCTCGTACGGCCCCAGCACGTCCTCCGTCGACTGCTCGATCTCGCCGCTCGCGGAGACGGGCAAGAGCTCGGGCGAGATCGTCGTTTCCGCAATCGAAAGCAGCGTGCGCCTCACCGGCCCCTCTGGAAACCCGCGCTCGGCCACGTGCCGCACCAGGAAGCGCACCAGCGTCTTGGGGATCGACGCATTAGGATTATACATGCTCATATGATCTGCATTATAGGTAGACCAGCCGAGTGCGAGCTCCGAAAGGTCTCCGGTGCCGATCACAAACCCCCGCGACATGAGCAGGAGCGTGCGCAGCCTGGCCTGCACGTTTTCGAAGACGAGATCCGCGCGGGCCTCGCGCGGCACGCGGGCAAGCGCAGCGGTGAAGCTTTCGATCGTCGCGCCGGCGCAGTCGATGCCGAAGGGCCGGTGGCCGATCTTGCGGAAGGTTTCAAGCGCCAGCGGGCGGATGTCGATTGTGGTCGCTGGGATTTCGAGGTGATCCATGAGCTCAAGCGCATTGGTGCGGGTGCGCTCGGTGGTGCCAAAGCCAGGAAGGGTGTATCCGTGGATCCGCCCCTTCGCCAGTTTCATGGCGTCGCGCGCGGCCACGGCTACCAGCAGAGCGAGCGTGGAATCGAGACCGCCCGAGACGCCGATCACGATCGGGGCCGTGGCGGGGATCTGCTCGATGCGCTTTGCGAGCCCCGCGCACTGGATGCCGAACACCTCTGCGCAGCGCGCTTCGAGCTCGGATTCCGACGAGGGCACAAACGGTGCGCCCGGGACCTCGCGCTTGAGCCCGTCCATGGTCTCTGCCACGCGAAACCCGATGCGCTCAAACGCGGCATCGCCCCCGGTCGCGGCGAAGCTGGTCATCACACGGCGGTCGAAATGGAGCATCGCCACGTCGATGTCGCGAGTCAAAACCTGGGTCTCGCGCACGAGCGCGGAGCCGTCGCCGACGCGGCTCGATTCGCCCAGAATGCGGCCGTTCTCGGCGATCAGCGAATGGCCGCCGAAGACCACGTCGGTGGTGGATTCCGTCGGCCCCGCGCCCGCGAGTGCGTAGGCGGCGATCAAGCGGCCTGCCTGGCCTGCCACCAGGTCCGCACGGTAGCGGCTCTTGCCGATCGTTTCGTTGCTCGCGGAAAGATTGACCAGCACCACCGCCCCCGCAAGCGCCTGGTAAGAACTGGGCGGGATTGGCACCCACAGATCCTCGCAGATCTCAATGCCGAGCACGAAGGCCGCCGCGGCTTCGGGCCCGCCTGGCCGGGCCTCGAAGAGCAGCGACGTCCCAAACCGAACCCGCTTGCCCCCGTAGGTCACACCACGCGCAGGGCCGCGCTCGCCCGCTCGAAACCAGCGCGCCTCGTAGAATTCCTTGTAATTCGGCAGATGTTGCTTGGGCACAATGCCCAGGATGTCTCCGTCTGAAATCGCGACCGCGCAGTTGTACAGGCTGTTTTCAAACGCGACAGGCGCTCCCACGACCACCAGCCCCGGCCGCCCCGCCGTCGCCGCCGCGATCCGCGCCACCGCCTGTTCCGCAGCCTCAATCAGAACCGTCTGGGCGAAGAGGTCGCCGCAGCTATATCCCGTCGTCGAAAGCTCCGGAAACACCAGCACGTCGCTCGCCGCCGTTTGCTCGACGACACGGATCGCCTCGGCCGCGTTGGCCGCAGGATTGGCCAGCGTAACCCGGGGCGAGACGCAGGTGATCCGCGCAAAACCATGGGAGTTCATGTTCGATCCGCCATCCCCGTCCTGGCATGCGCTCACCGGGCGCGCGACCCTGGTCTTGCGTCAGCCTGTCGTCACAATCGAGCCAACACTTTATAATACCCGCTTCGAACACGGACGACCCGATCCCCGCGTCCTGTTCTTCGAGAGAACGCTCTACCACCTCGATTGAGAAACACCATGCCAAGGTTTGTTCGCCTCTCGGCGCTCGGACTCGTCGTTCTCGGCATCACGGCCGTTCCCGGTTGGTCGCAGGACGCTCCCAGGCCGCCGCAAAAGCCCACGCGCCAGCCCTTTGCCAAACCCGGCGCGCCCGCGCGCAACGAACGCATTCGCTTCTACGACGTCAAGCACATCAAGGCGGAGCTCACCATCGATGCCGCCAAACGCACGCTCGCCGGCGTCGCCACGCATACCCTCTCGCCACTCCATCCCCGGATGAGCTCGCTCGACCTCGATTGCGGCTCCAAGCTCATCGTCAACAAGGTGACCGTGGGATCGGCCAAAACGAGCTGCCAGTTCAGGCAAGAGGGTGACTCGCTCCGGGTCACGCTCGACAGGCCGTACGCACCCGGCGATGAGATCGTCCTCGCCGTTGACTACAAGGGATCGCCAACCAAAGGGCTCTACTTCATCCAGCCCGATCCCGAGGCCAGGAAAACCCTCTCCTTCTGGACGCAGGGCGAATCCGAGGAAACGCATCACTGGCTCCCCTGTTACGATTACCCCAACGACCGCGCCACCTCGGAGATGATCATCACCACCCCCAAACCGCTCTTCGTACTCTCGAACGGCACCCTGCTGGAGACGAAGTCGAAGGGGGAGATGACAACCTATCACTGGAAGATGGAAGTGCCCCATTCGAGCTACCTGATCTCGCTGGCGGCGGCGGATTTCAACATTTTTCACGACAAGCTCGGCAATCTGCCGGTCGACTACTACGTTGCCAAACGCGTTGACGAAGCGACCGCCAGGCGCTTCATGGGCAAGACCCCGCGCATGATCGAGTTCTTTGGAGCCCAGATCGGCCAGCCCTATCCTTACTCCAAGTACGCCCAGGTGTGCGTGCCCGATTTCGTCGCGGGCGGAATGGAGAACATCTCGGCCACGACCATGACCGAATACGCCCTCCACGACGAGATCGCCGAGCTCGAAGGCGATTCCGACGAACTCGTCGCGCACGAGCTCGCACACCAGTGGTTCGGCGACCTGCTCACCTGCAAGGACTGGGCCCACATCTGGCTGAACGAAGGCTTTGCCACCTACTTCGCCGCCCTCTACCGCGAACACGACCGAGGCGAGGATGAGTTCCGCCTCGAGATGGCGAATGCCTTCGAAGGCTACAAGGCGGGCGATCGGAGCGTGCGGCGGTCGATCGTGGAGAACCGCTACGAGAACGCCGAGCAGATGTTCGAAGGCGTGACCTACTCCAAGGGGGCCTGCGTGCTGCACGCACTCCGCGGCGTTGTGGGTGATCAGGTGTGGTGGAAGGGCATCAAGCGCTACGTGGCTGATAACAAGCTCAGGAACGTCGAGACCGACGACTTTCGCAAGGCGATGGAAGCAGCCTCCGGCCAGGATCTGAAGTGGTTCTTTGAGCAGTGGACGAAGAAGGGGGGGCATCCCGAGCTCAAGGCATCCTGGCGCTATGAGCCCGCGGACAAAACCGTGCGCGTGCTCGTGAAACAGGTCCAGGATCTCACGCTCGACACGCCCCTGTTCCGCTTGCCGACAACCATCGAGATCACCGAAGCACCCGGGAAGAAAACAGTCGTGCCCATCGTGATCGACGGTCCAGTGCACGAGTTCGTCATTCCGTTCCCCGCCCGGCCCCGGCTGGTCGAGATTGATCCCTATTACTGGATCCCCAAGGAGCTTGAGTTCCAGAAGGATCCGGCGGAGCGCGTGTTCCAGCTTGAGCACGCCGCGTGTGTTCTCGGCCGCCTGGAGGCCGCTCACGCGCTCGTCGAACCCGCGAAGAACGACGACCGCTTGACCGAAGTTCTGGAGCAGGCATGGAAGCGGGAAAAGTCGCCTTCCGCCCGGGTGCGGATGGTCGAGCTCATTGCCGACGGCGATGAGGAATACCGCGGTGCGCTGCTCGATGCCGCACGCGACCGTGAGCCGCGCGTCCGCGCAGCGGCCGCCGACGGACTGGGCCGCCTGAGCCGCGATGCCGTGGTTGAGTCGATGCTCCGCGCCTTCGCCTCGAGCACACGCGAAACCTACTCCGCACGCAGAGCCGCGCTGCGGGCGCTCGCGAGCTGGAAGGTCGAAAACCTCGACGCCTTGCTCGACTCCACGCTCAAGAACCCCGCGGGAGAATACACCCTGGCCCGCACAGCGCTTGAGCTCAAGTTGGCTCACAACGACGCCAGGGCGCGCGAGATCGCAGCGCTCTACAGCCGATACGGCCAGCCCGCCGCGCTCCGTTCCGCCGCGCTCCAGGCCCTCGAACGCCTGGCCAAGGATGACCTGGCTCTCCAGCAGGCGATCCTGCCGCTCGTGGACGATCCCGATCGAAATCTGCGGCTTCAGGCCTGGCGAATCGCCGGCGCACTTGGCATCAAGCAGGCCCTCCCCGCGCTCGAGGCGCAGCTTGCCAGCGAGTCCGCCGGATTCCTGGTCGGTTACCGCCGCAGCACCCTCGAAGGCGCCATCGCCGCGCTCAAGAAAAAGTCGGACGCCGCGGCCGCCAAACCGAAGGCCGAGCCGACCGCCGCGGAGCTCGAATCCCAGGCCGCGGAGCTCGAAAAGAAGGCCAGGGACTTGCGCGCGAAGCTCTCTGCTCTCAAGTCCGGACCTGCCGCACCCGCAACCTCGAACGGAGCAGGGCACTAACCGCTCCGTTCCTGCCCGGGAGTCCCAGGCGGGAGGGCCGACCACGGCCATGGCCCTCCCGCCGTCCCCCGGCCACCCTTCCAGGCGCAACCTGAGACAGCAGCCGTCAGCAGCCCGCGCGCCATCGTCACAATCCGCTGAACCGTTAATATTCCTCATCGTGTCTCGCCTCAGGCCATATCTCAGCGCACAGGATCAGGACCGTCCCAGTCAGTCGCACGCGGTTCTCTCAAGGCGCCTGGCGCTCAGACGCTTCCGTTCGACCACGAATGTGAAACAGCAGGCAACCGCGATTGGGTTCGGTTTGTGGCGCGTGTTGGGTTCGGTTTGTGGCACGCGCTGGGTTCGGTTTGTGGCACGCGTTGGGTTCGGTTTGTGGCGCGTGTTGGGTTCGGTTTGTGGCGCGCGTTGGGTTCGGTTCGGTGTGTCAGGAAAAGTCTCGGTGATCCTGTCAGGTGAAAGGAACTGACCAT
>DAIDHX010000265.1 GCA_027451885.1 Planctomycetales bacterium | reverse complement strand
GTTGCCTGAGGCAACGAAGGTCGAGCCACCGAAGTCCGAGCCGGCGAAGCCTGAGTTACCGAAGCCGGATCCAGCGAAGGTCGAGCCACCCCAGTCCGAGCCGGCCAAGTCTGAGTTACCGAAGCCGGATCCAGCGAAGATCGAGCCTCCGAAGCCCGAGCCGTCAAAGGTCGAGCCTTCGAAGCCCGAGGAGTCGTCCTCGCCCTTATCTATCAAGGACGAGCCCCCCGCGCCCGCGGCTGATCCATCGCCACCTTCAGGCTCGAGTCCCGCGGCGAATCCCACGCCCGAGCCCGCCTCGGCCGCTGCTGAGCATGTCATGACGCGCGCGGAGAGACAAAGTGCTGAGCTGAAAGCCGCTGGCTGGACCGAGCTGCCGAACATTGGCAAGATCCCGTTCACTGACGAAGAAGGAACGGCATCAACCAGTGCGCGACCGGAAGCCGGCAAGATCGAGAACAGGGCGACGTCGGCACCGCGTTTCCATGTGGCGCGTGATGTGAGTTTTGAGGTGGAAGCGCCTCAGCTCAAAGGCATGCCTTCGAAGGCGGACCCGAGCGCGAGCGAACGGGTCGAGGCCACGGCCCATGTTGTCGAGCACAATGAGAATTTCTGGACGATCTCTCGGCTTTATTACGGCTCAGGTCGCTACTACAAAGCACTCTGGAAAGCGAACTCGAGCAAGACGCCTCGGATCGACGGCCTCCGTGTGGGCGATGTGATCATCATCCCAGCGCCGGAGGATCTGGACGCTTCGTTGATTGAATCTGCTCGGACGAGCCGAGTGACGAGCTCCCGGCGCGCACGGCCGTCGATCGAGCCTGAGCAGCCAGCCGATCCTGAGATCGACATCCCAGCGCCCCGCAGGCGCGTCATGGGCAACGATCGCAATCGGCCCGCCCTGGATTCTACCAATCTGGAGGACGTGGGCGACGAACCCTCCTCACGTGTGGTTGCCCGGCCTCCGGCTCGTTCAAAATCACGCGCGGACACATCCCGCAAGCCGCTTTACCGCGTGCGCGCAGAAGACACACTGCGCTCGATCGCACGCGACACGCTGGGCACCGCCCGCCGCGCTGACGAGATCCTCGACCTCAACCGGGAATTCATCGACGATCCGGAACATCTCCCCGTCGGCCAGCTCCTCGAGCTGCCCCCCGACGCGCGGACGACGATTCGGAGGTAACGGGTTGCGCCAGTTGGCACGCAATGCGTTAGTGCCTCACCTGAACGCGTTCCTGCAAGCTCGCGGATGGCGCGAGGCATGCATGTGAGCCCGTGGGGCAACACCCGGCTAGGAAAGTCGTCGGCCAGTGTCTTTACGCGGCTTGGTCCATGAGTCGATGCCCCGGGCTGACCTGTGAGCCTCGATTTCTCGTTGCAGCACATTTCAGCGACGAAAGGCGAGTTCCGTTGATTGGGGACCATCCCCTCCGAGTCGGGTTGACAGTTCCTGGCGATCCGGGTGTAATCCCCGCGTCGGGTTGGAGACCGGGAATTGTTGGATTAAGCCTGCGTGAAGCTCGGAAGCCGCCCGGCAGAGGAAGTACGGACCGCGGAAGGGATTCGGAACCAAGGAAGGCGCGGCCGACGTGGCTGGACCGGTTCATGGACGGATCGGTTGTCACGATTTGAGACCGCCGGACGCGGTCTTGTCATAGCGCGTCCCGCCATCTCGAGGACGGACGCAATGCGCCGCCGGTGCAATGGATGAGCCGGGAGGTGTCGGACAGATGGCGGCCCAGAGCCAGGAATCGGTCGCGCTCATCACCCGTGCGCCTCACCATCGCTTCGCGCCCGAGTCAGCCCCTGCGCGCGGTCCTCGATGGCCCTGGCTCAAGGATGGGCTCTATCCCGGCGAGCCCGAAGCCTGCCGCCGTGGCATGCGGCCGTTTCTGCGAGCGATGCTCTATTTCGCGCTGCTCGTGGTCGTGTTCAAGGTTTACCGTATTGAGGAGCGTGCCTTTCAGGGCCGGGCGTTCCAGACCCTGATCCACGTCGCCTTCGCTGCCCTGCCGCTGCATTACCTGGCGCCGTATCGCTACAAGCGAGGGGTGTTCGTCGCGGCTTCATTCGTGGGGTTGTGCCTGGTGCAAGGGCTCTGGCCCGCGCTCGCCATCGCCACGATCGCATGTGTGATCATCGCGTGCTGCCGGGCGCCCGCACCCTGGATCGTCCGCGTGGCATTCCTGGCAGGCATCGCAAGCGCGCTTGCCTATGCTCGAATCAAGGGCGAGATCCTGCCCGAAGCCGCCTGGGCCATCCTGGCCTCGATGTTCCTCTTTCGCGTGCTTATTTACCTGTATGAGCTCAAGCACGTCCGCACACGCGAGCCGCTCTCGCACGCAGTCTCTTACTTTTTCCTGTTGCCCAACTTCGCGTTCGTTCATTTCCCAGTGGTCGACTACCGGGTCATGGAGCGCGGTTACTTCGCGCAGAACATCGAAACCTTGCACGCGCGGGGACTTGAGCTTGTGACCCGCGGTACAATTCATCTCCTGCTTTACCGGCTCGTGTATCACGAGCTTTTGCTCGCGCCCTCGCAGGTCCATTCGCCAACCGAATTGCTTGGCTACATCGCCTGCAACTACCTTTTGTATCTGCAAGTGTCGGGGCAATTCCACATCGCCTGCGGCATGCTCCACCTGTTTGGCTGGAAGTTGCCCGATACGCACCATCATTACCTGCTGGCCGATGGATTCACGGATTACTGGCGGCGGATCAATATTTACTGGAAGGACTTCATGGTCCGGCTGGTGTGGAATCCGGTGATGTTCGCACTCAAAAGGCAGCCGAGGTTCCTTGCGTTTGCCCTCGGTGCAAGCGCAGTCTTCGGCACGACCTGGTTCTTGCACGCGTATCAATCGTTTTGGCTGCGGGGATCGTGGGGCTTCACTGCGCCGGACGCGATCTTCTGGGGGGTGCTTGGCGTACTGGTTTTGATTGGCGTGGAGCGAGACGCACGGCGGCCAGCGCAGGCAAGAAGCCGGAGCGGCTGGACCTGGCGCGGGTCGATCTTCAAGACCGCGCGAGTGGCCGGGACGTTCGGTGTAATCTCCTTGCTATGGTCGCTCTGGTCGAGCCCGAGCGTGTCGGACTGGATTGATTTGCTGGGCCGCGGTCTTTTGGGGTGGTAAGCCGATGCGATCGAAGCCAGCGAGTCCCGCCACGACCTGCCGCCTGGGTATGCTCCAGTGCGTGCTTTTGCTGAGCGTGGCGACGGCGCCCTTGCCCGGTTCGTGGGAAAGCCTGAAGGGGCTGGTAGACAGCGCCCGGTCGCCGGAGCTCAATCGCGCGGAGCGCGCAGCGGGATACTACGAAGGCCTGATCAGCGGTCAGGACGCGACAAATCTGACGCAGGGCGAGCCTTCAATGCGACTTCTGGGCAAGCCCCCGGGCTGGGTGCGGTTCCAGGAAGCCGACGTGGTGCGCTATCTTCAGAACGACTTCTTGCAATTTGAGCTTAAACCCTCGGTCAAGCGTGTGCTCTTCGGCCAGCCGTTCACGACCAATACTCTTGGAATGCACGACCTGGAGCGCACGATTGAAAAGCCCCCCGGCACGTTCCGCGTGGTGGTGCTGGGCTCGTCGATTGACATGGGCTGGGGCGTTTCGCGCGAGGAATCGTATGTCGGCCGGCTCGAGACCTGGCTCGCTGAGCACGCATCCAGGAAGAAGCCCACATCACCCCGGCGCTTCGAGGTGTTGAACCTGGCGGTTGCGGCCTATAGCCCGCTTCAGCGCCTGGAAACGCTCACCCGCAAGGCGCTCCAGTTTCAGCCTGATCTGGTGCTTTACTCGGCCACCACACTCGATACCCGGTTGCTCGAGATCCACTTGCGTGAGCTCTTGCACAAGAAAGTCGACCTCAAGTTTGACTTCGTGAAGCGGGCCATCGCCGAGTCGGGTATTGACGCGAACGATCTTACGGTCGATTCGAGCGGCCACATGATCAACAAGGAGCGGCTCAAGGCGAAGCTCAAGCCGTTCTACTGGAGTATCTACGACGACGCCCTGGGCGCAATTGCCGCGGAATGCCGCTCGGCCGCAATTCCGCTTGAGGTGGTGATCATCCCCCGGGTGGGTAAGTCTGATTCGCCCAAGTCGCGCGCGGGGCCGGTGGCGATGCTCAAGGCGATCGCGGGCCGGCACGGGCTTTCCGTGCATGACCTCTCGAACGCGTTCGACAAGGACGACGCGAGCGCGCTTGAGATCGCGGCGTGGGACGATCACCCCAACGCGCTTGGCCATCGCAGGCTCTTCGTCGCGCTTGCGAAATCGCTCGTGAACGATCCAGAGCAGTACGGTTACATCTTCGGAGAACCGGGAGCGCCCGAACGAACGCGCTAAACCCAGAGGCGGTGCGTCATGGACGATCGACATCTGGCACGCTTGCTCGATCATGCGGCCGAGGTTCATCCCGAGCGCGTGGCGGTCGAGGATGAGCACGGTCGCTCACTCACGTATCGCGCGCTTCTCGAGCACGCGGATCGCGTGGCGGCCCGCCTGGTACGCTGGGGCGTCGGCCGCGGCGATCGCGTGGGCGTCTGGCTCCCCAAGTCGCTCGAATCCGTGGCCGCGATTCATGGCATTCTGCGCGCCGGCGCGGCGTATGTGCCGGTCGATCCCACTGGACCCGTCGCACGCGGGCTCACCGTGCTGTCATCAGCCGGAGTCAAGGCCGCAATCGTCTCCAACGCAGTCGCCCGTGCTCTCCACGAGCGCTGGAACTCCGGCCCCGAGCCGCGGCTCGTAACCGTGACTGCTTGCGGAGAAACACCGGCTGAACCGAATCCCAGCAACGCGCAGTGGTGCGAAGTGCTGAAAGATCGCGCTCCCTCGCCGTTTGCTCCTGAACGATCAAGTAATGATCTTGCATACATTCTTTATACCTCGGGCTCGACAGGCGCACCCAAGGGCGTCGCCCATGCGCACGCGGGCGCGTTTTGTTTCCTCGATTGGTGCTTCGAGACGCTCGGGCCATTCCACGCGCGTGATCGATTTTCCTCACATGCGCCATTTCATTTTGATTTATCGATCTTCGATCTCTTCGCGGCCGCGCGCGCGGGTGGGACGCTCGTGCTCGTTGGGGAGACGCTCGGCAAGTCACCCGCCGCGCTTGCCGAGTTCCTGCGCAAATCAGCGATCAGCGTGTGGTATAGCGCACCCTCGATTTTGGCCCTGCTCGTGAAGCAGTGGGGCCTCGTCGCGGCCGCTCAAGCGCCCCGGGTCGTGCTTTTCGCGGGCGAGGTCTTTCCGATTGAGCCTCTCAAGGCGCTCAGGCGTACCTGGCCATCGGCTGAGCTCTGGAACCTTTACGGACCGACGGAAACCAATGTCTGCACGGCGTACAGAATCCCTCGGGAGATTCCCGCCGACCGCACCATGCCGTTCCCCATCGGGCAGGTTTGCCAGCCACTTGAAGCGCGTGTGGTCGACGCCGCCGGCGCCGACGTTGCTCCCGGCACGATCGGCGAGCTGGTCATCGCCGGCCCGGGTGTGATGCGTGGCTATTTCGGCATGCCTGATCTTTCGCGCGAGGCGTTTGTGGCCGATGCCGCGGGACGCGCATGGTATCGCACGGGGGATCTCGTGTGCGATCCAGGCGATGGTTGTTACGCATTCCACGGCCGCCGTGACCGCATGGTCAAGAAGCGTGGCCATCGCATCGAGCTTGGCGAGATCGAGAACGCGCTCCAGCAGTTCCAGCCTGTCGATCGCGCAGGGGTCGTT
>DAIDHX010000264.1 GCA_027451885.1 Planctomycetales bacterium | reverse complement strand
GCTGACCTGGTTGATCCTTCCTGGCGCGGCCGAGGCCATGTTGCCCCGAAGAGGCACCATGGGGCTCCGCCTTCAGGAATGGATCGGGCCGGTCAACGACTGGATTGCGCCGAGCAGTCCGTTCTCGCTGATGCTCGACCTCATGCGAGGCGCGATTCAACAGCCGGAGGTGCTCATCGCTCGCGTGCTCTGGATGGCCGGGCTCCAGTTCGTGTACGGCACGGCGCTCACGGCGATCGCTGTGTTGGCGTTGCGTTCCAGTTACCGCGCGCGGCTCGGCGGTCGCAAGCGCGTTCCGACGGCGCCGATGTCCAAGCCTCAACGCTCCCGGAAACCGCCGAAGCGGATCCCCTGCGGTGACGACCCGATGCTCTGGAAGGAACTTTTCGTTCCGCGCACACCCTTGTTCTACCGGCCGCTTGGCCTGTCGATGGTGCTCGTGCTTGGTGGTCTCCTTGTGTGGGGGACGCTCGACTTCGCGCTGCCTGCGTTCCGCGAGCTCTGGTCGCACGGGTATGGCGAGGTCCAGGCTGGGTCGGCCCGTGGCGCGTTCCACGAATTCTTGCGGATCATTGCTACGGGGGTCTCGCTGGTGTTCCTGCTCGGCGTCGCCAGTGATGCCGCCGCCGCGCTGACCTCGGAGCACGAGCGCGATACCTGGATCAGCCTCATCGCTACGCCGCTGACCGGCACCGAGATCGTTCGTGCCAAGATGCTCGGCGCTGTATGGGGTACTCGGCACTCGGCGGTCGTGCTCGCTTTTCTGTTGCTCGTGGGCGTGGCCGCGGGCGCCCTGCACCCGCTGAGTCCGCTGCTCGTCGTGTTGGAACTCGCTGCCTACACATGGTTCGCAGCGGCACTGGGCACATGGGTTTCCTTGCGCTCTCGCGACACGATGCGCGCGTTGAGCCGGACCATGGCCGGCCTCCTTGTGCTAAACGCCGGTCTCTTGCTGCTCGCCCTGGCGGTGCTTTCGACGCGCCCGGCGGCATTGGTGGGATCTGCTCCGTTGGTCATCGCGGCGTCGATCGCTTCGTACGGCGAATTCGCGGGCCATCCGTTGCCGTCGAATCCCACCCTCGCGACGGCATCCGGGCTTGCCCAGATCTGGAGTCACGCCGCGCCGGAAATGCTGCTCATGTGCCTCGCAAGTGTGTCGGCGTACGCCCTGGGCGCCTGGGCGCTGACCCGATCCGCATGCCGGGGATTCTACGCACTGCTTGACAGGCCCGTTCTCTCGGAACGATCCGAAGCGAACCCGTCGCCCCTTCGAGACACACCCCGGCTCCGCGCTTCGCACGCCCACGACGCGCTCACCTTGAGCCATCGACCTCTCGAATCTTTCCCAAGTTCGCAAACAATGTCGTGATTCTCACCAGCAGCATTTCCGGATGAACGAATCACGCAGGCGCGCGATTTGCCTAAAGTTAGTGCTCGGCTACGGTCGTTCGCGACACCTTTTAGTGTTCTCTACATATTCGGTGAATATGGGCTTACTCGCTGGATCGTAAACGCGAACCTCCTTAAAATGTCCACTCGGCATAGAAGAGGTTTACGGAACGGTGCGGTCGAGATGCTGTAGTGTGCTTGATCAGCTCGATCTCCCCCGAGAACACATTCTCCCCGGCGCGGTGTCGGCCGGGAGATTGTGCCGTCTCAGCACACGAACGAACTCCCGCTCGCGTTCGATATGGAGTGAAAGATCATGAGCGATACCGGCAAGGTCGTTACGGGAATCGTCGCCAAGCACGAGGCCGAGCTTTTGTCCGAGTGGATCGACGAGCAGGTTTCGACAGCCTCCCGGCGTATGGGCGGGATGAGGGAATCCGAACTGCGTGAGCAGAGCAAGGAGTTCCTGGGCTTGCTCGTAACTGCGATGAACGAAGGGGACATCGAGAACACGCAAGCGGCGGCCTGGAGCGGAGTGCGCGCGTATCTCGACAACGTCTCGCGAACGCGAAGCTTGCAGGGCTATACGCCTACTGAGACGGCCACATTCATCTTCTCGCTCAAGAGGCCGCTCTTCTCTCGACTGCGCCGCGAGCTTGGCAACGACGGTGCTCAGTTGGCGGATTCGACGTGGGCCATCTCCGAGCTCATCGATAAGCTTGGTCTGTTCACGACCGAGATCCATCAGAAGGCGCGGGAGGAGGTCATCAGCCGGCAGCAGCAGGAAATGCTCGAATTGTCGACACCGGTCGTCAAGCTCTGGGACGGAATCCTGGCGTTGCCGATGATCGGCACGCTCGACAGTGCCCGGACTCAGATCGTGATGGAGACGCTGCTACAAAAAATCGTGGACACGGGTTCGACCCTCGCGATCATCGACATTACCGGGGTACCGACCGTCGATACGCTCACGGCGCAGCATCTTTTGAAGACGGTGACGGCGGCCCGGCTGATGGGGGCCGAATGCATCATCAGCGGCATCCGCCCGCAAATTGCGCAGACGATCGTTCATCTGGGCGTCGAACTCGGTGAAATCATGACCAAGGCGACTTTGGCTGACGCCTTCGCGATCGCCCTGGAGCGCTCCGGCCGGACCGTCCGTCGTATCGCTTCCAAGGCGGAATAAGGGGAATCCTGATGGAACGCATTCCGATACTTCGGATGGGGGATTTCCTGCTGGTGACGATTCAGGTCGACATGCACGACCGTCTGGTGACCCAGCTTCAGGATGACCTCTCAACCAGGATCTCCGAGTCCGGTACGCGCGGTGTTCTAATCGACATTTCGTCGCTCGACATGGTCGATTCGTTCATCGGGCGAATGCTCGCCAATATCGCCGCGATTTCACGCGTGCTCGACGCGGAAACGGTGGTGGTCGGCATGCAGCCGGCGGTCGCGATCACCCTTGTGGAGCTTGGGCTCGCGCTGCCGGGGGTGCGCACCGCACTCAACGTC
>DAIDHX010000263.1 GCA_027451885.1 Planctomycetales bacterium | reverse complement strand
GCTGACCTGGTTGATCCTTCCTGGCGCGGCCGAGGCCATGTTGCCCCGAAGAGGCACCATGGGGCTCCGCCTTCAGGAATGGATCGGGCCGGTCAACGACTGGATTGCGCCGAGCAGTCCGTTCTCGCTGATGCTCGACCTGATGCGCGGCGCGATTCAACAGCCGGAGGTGCTCATCGCTCGCGTGCTCTGGATGGCCGGACTCCAGCTCGTGTACGGCTCGGCGCTCACGGCGATCGCCGTGTTCGCTCTGCGATCGAGCTACCGTGCGCGCCTCGGCGGTCGCAAGCGCGTTTCGACGGCGGTGGTACCCAAGCCTCAACGCGCCCGGAAACCGCCGAAGCGGATCCCCTGCGGCGACGATCCGATGCTCTGGAAAGAACTGTTCGTCCCGCGCACACCGTTGTTCTACCGGCCGCTTGGCCTGTCGATGGTGCTCGTGCTTGGTGGTCTCCTTGTGTGGGGGACGCTCGACTTCGCGCTGCCCGCGTTCAGCGAGCTCTGGTCCCACGGGTATGGCGAGGTCCAGGCTGGGTCGGCCCGTGGCGCGTTCCACGAATTCTTGCGGATCATCGCGACGGGGGTCTCGCTGGTGTTCTTGCTCGGCGTCGCCAGCGATGCCGCCGCGGCGCTGACCTCGGAGCACGAGCGCGACACCTGGATCAGTCTCATCGCCACGCCGCTCACCGGCACCGAGATCGTTCGTGCCAAGATGCTCGGCGCCGTGTGGGGGACCCGGCACTCGGCGGTCGTGCTCGCGTTTCTGTTGCTCGCGGGCGTGGCGGCGGGCGCGTTGCATCCGCTGAGTCCGTTGCTCGTCGTGTTCGAACTCGCCGCCTACACGTGGTTCGCGGCGGCACTGGGCACGTGGGTTTCCTTGCGCTCTCGCGACACGATGCGGGCGTTGAGCCGGACGATGGCCGGCCTCCTTGTCCTCAATGCCGGTCTTTTGCTGCTCGCCCTGGCGGTGCTTTCGACGCGCCCTGCGGCGTTGGTGGGATCGGCGCCCTTGGTCATCGCGGCATCGATCGCTTCGTACGGCGAATTCGCGGGGCATCCCCTGCCGTCGAATCCCACCCTCGCGACGGCGTCCGGGCTCGCACAGATCTGGAATCACGCCGCTCTGGAAATGTTGCTCATGTGCCTCACAAGTGTGTTGGCGTACGCGCTCGGAGCCTGGGCGCTGACCCGATCCGCATGCCGAGGATTCGACGCACTGCTTGACAGGCCCGTTGTCTCGGAGCGATCCGAAGCCAACCCGTCGCCCATTCGAAACACACCCCGTCTCCGCGCTTCGCACGCCCACGAAGAGCTCGCCTTGAGCCATCGGCCTCTCGAATCTTTCCCAAGTTCGCCAACAAAGTCGTGATTCTCAGCATCACCATTCCCAGCTGAACGAATCGTGCGGGCGCGCGATTTGCCTCAACTTATTGCTGAGACACGGTTGCTCGCGACACCTGTTAGTGTTCTCTACATATTCGGTGGATTTGGGCTTGCTCGCTGGATCGTGAACGCGAACCTCCTTAGAATGTCGGCTCGGCATAGAAGAGGTTTACGGAACGGTGCGGTCGAGATGCTGTACTGTGCTTGATCGGCTCGATCTCCCCCGAGAACACATCCTCCCCCGCGTGGTCTCGGCAGGGAGATTGTGCTGCCTCAGCACAAGGACGAACTCCCGCTCGCGTTCGTTATGGAGTGGAAGATCATGAGCGATATCGCGAAGGTCGTTACGGGGATCGTCGCCAAGCACGAGGCTGACCTTCTGTCTGAGTGGATCAACGAGCAGGTCTCGACAGCCTCCCGGCGCATGGGAGGGATGAGGGAATCGGAACTGCGTGAGCAGAGCAAGGAGTTCCTGGGCCTGCTCGTAACGGCCATGAACGAAGGAGACGTTGACGACACGCAAGCAGCGTCCTGGAACGGAGTGCGCGCGTTTCTCGCCAATGTCTCCCGATCGCGCAGCTTGCAGGGCTACACGCCTTCAGAGACGGCCACATTCATCTTTTCGCTCAAGAGGCCGCTCTTCGCTCGGCTGCGTCGAGAGCTGGGCAACGACGTTTCTCGGCTGGCGGATTCAACATGGGCCATCTCCGAGCTCATCGATAAGCTTGGCCTGTTCACGACCGAGATCCATCAAAAGGCGCGCGAGGAGGTGATCGTTCGGCAGCAGCAGGAAATGCTCGAATTGTCGACACCGGTCGTCAAGTTGTGGGAGGGGATCCTGGCGTTGCCGATGATCGGCACGCTCGACAGTGCCCGCACTCAGATTGTGATGGAGACGCTGCTGCAAAAGATCGTGGACACGGGTTCGACCCTCGCGATCATCGACATTACCGGGGTGCCGACCGTAGATACGCTCACGGCGCAGCATCTCTTGAAGACGGTGACGGCTGCCCGGCTGATGGGGGCCGAGTGCATCATCAGCGGCATCCGCCCGCAAATTGCACAGACGATCGTTCATCTGGGCGTCGAACTCGGCGATATCGTGACCAAGGCCAGTTTGGCTGACGCGTTCATGGTCGCCCTGGAGCGCTCCGGCCGGGTCGTCCGTCGCGTCGCGACCAGGGCGGAGTAAGAGTCTGCCCCGGAAGTGGAGCGGGGCCGGAAAACGAGGACTGGCTCCGAGTCCTCGATGTGCCTGTCCCCGTTTTCCGGCGGAGCGGGAAGCGAGAAATGGGGACAGGCACCGTCCGAAGACGTCCGGAGCCAGTCCCCATTTCTCGCTTCCCGCCCTATTGGGCTAAGGAGAATCCTCATGGAACGCATTCCGATACTTCGGATGGGGGATTTCCTGCTGGTGACGATTCAGGTCGACATGCACGACCGTCTCGTGACTCAGCTTCAGGACGACCTCTCAACCAAGATTGCCGATTCCGGGGCGCGCGGTGTCCTGATCGACATTTCGTCGCTCGACATGGTCGATTCGTTCATTGGGCGAATGCTCGCCAATATCGCCGCGATTTCACGCGTGCTCGACGCGGAAACGGTGGTGGTCGGCATGCAGCCGGCGGTCGCGATCACCCTTGTGGAGCTTGGGCTCGCGCTGCCGGGGGTGCGCACCGCACTCAACGTC
>DAIDHX010000262.1 GCA_027451885.1 Planctomycetales bacterium | reverse complement strand
AACGCAGGCCCGACGATCCCCTCGCGCACGTGGCGTTTGGATCTGCCCTGCTCGCGCTCGGCGATTCCAGGGCCGCGGACGCCGAGTTCAGCGCGGCCAGGCGATTGAAGCCGGACGATTGGGTGGTCCGCGACCAGATCGCGCTGGCACGCTCGGATCGTGGGGAATGGGACGCGGCGGTCGAGGAACAACGGGAATCGGTCCGGCGATTCCCCCGCCTGGCGGTCGTGCACAAGGCGCTCGCACATGCGCTCGAGGGCGCGGGGCGGCTCGACGACGCGCTTGCTGAATATCGCGAGGCGGTTCGGATCCAGCCCCACTTCCCATCAGCACATCTTTATTTAGGTAGGGCCTTGGTCGAGGCGGGCGACCACCGTGCCGCGCTGGACGAGCTGTCGCGGGTCGATCCTGGTCCTCCCCCCGCGGACCCGAAGCTCAGCGCCTCGACGCTGGCGGCACTGGCGAGGCGAAGGCTCCTGCTCGAGCCCCGTTTGCCCGCGATCGCGCGCGGGGACGACCCCCCTGGCGATGCGGAAACGATCGCCGATTGCGCGCGGATCGCCTTCGCCCAGCACTCTTGCGCAACGGCGGCGAGATTGTGGAAAGACGCATTCGCGGCCGCGCCAGAGCTCGAGTCGAACGCGATCTCGGGCGATCGCTACCAGGCCGCGCGCGCCGCGGCGATCGCCGGGACCTGGGATGAGGCCCGACCTGGGCAACCGCTCGACGACCCGTCACGCGTGCGCTGGCGTGCACAGGCCATCGCGTGGTTGGAAGCCGACCTCGCCGCGTTCGCCGCCATGCTGGAATCCGGGACATACCGGCCGCGGAGCCTGGTCCTCAAACGTCTTGGCCGCTGGCGGGTCGACCCCGACCTGGCGAGGCTCCGCGAGGAGCCAGCCCTGAAGCGGTTGCCCGCTGCCGAGCAGGAGTCGCTCCGCGACCTCTGGCAGCGCGTGGATGGCGTGCTCGCAGGGGCTCGAGGCACCCACCCGGACGAGGAGAGCAAGAATCCGAAAGAATCGCTGTAACGTCCTGGCGGCTCTTCCCAATCTATTGAAAAGGGATCGCGAGGCTCCCGCCAGGTTGAGATCGTCCGCGCCCGGGTCGTCGTGCGTAATCTGAGATTATTCGAAGAACGAGCCCCGGGCATCGAGCCCTGTTCCTTGCGTGAAGAGGCACCTGGTTTACACTTCGGCGAACCCGAGCATCGAGGGAGAAACCGCAGATGAAGCTCCGCGCTTGCCTGGCCTTCCAGGCCCTGATTCTGTTTGGGCCGCTGGCTTTCGCCCCCGCGGCCGAATCGCCAGCCGCGAAGCCGCTGTCGGTGCTCTTCCTCGGCGACCAGGGGCACCATCAGCCCGCCGACCGATACGCGCAAATCGCCCCCGTGCTGGCCGGGCGCGGGATCGATGTCGCCTACACCGAGGCGCTCTCGGACCTGAGCCCCAACGTGCTCAAAAAATATGATGCACTGTTGATCTATGCCAACACGACCCGGATCAGCAAGGACCAGGAAAGCGCCCTGCTCGATTATGTCGCGCAGGGCGGCGGTCTGGTGCCTGTGCACTGTGCCTCGTTTTGTTTTCTGAATTCCCCCGCCTACATCGCGCTTGTGGGCGCCCAGTTTCAGAAGCATGGCACGGGCGAGTTTGAAACCACGGTTGTGGACCCCGGCCATCCGATCATGAAGGGGCTCGCGCCGTTCCGCACGTGGGACGAGACCTACGTCCACACGAAGCACAACACCCAGGGCCGGATCGTACTCCAGACGCGGAACGACCCAGCGGGCGCGGAGCCCTGGACGTGGGTTCGCAGCCACGGCAAGGGGCGCGTGTTTTACACCGCCTATGGCCACGACGCCCGCACCTGGGGCCATCCGGGCTTTCACGATCTTCTCGAGCGCGGAATTCGCTGGGCGGCGAACAGGGGAGACGTCTTCGACTCGCGGCCGCGCGTGGCGCAGGGACTCAAGCCGTTCGAGTACGAACCCGCCGAGATCCCGCTTTACACCCCGGGCGCCCGCTGGGGCACGCTCGGCGAACCGATCCGCAAAATGCAGAAACCACTCACGCCCGACGAATCCCAGAAGCATCTCGCGCTTCCAGGCGGATTCGAGGCCAGACTGTTCGTCGCCGAACCGCGGATCTACAAGCCGATCACGATGACGTGGGACCATCGCGGCCGGCTGTACGTCGCCGAGACGATCGACTACCCCAATGAAATGCAGCCCAGGGGCAAGGGGCGCGACCAGATCTCGATCGTCGAGGATACGGACCACGACGGCAAGGCGGACAAGGTCTCGCTGTTCGCGGACAACCTGAGCATCCCGACGAGCCTGTGTTACGTGAACGGCGGTCTGGTCGTGGCCCAGGCGCCCGACATGCTCTTTCTCAAGGATACAGACGGCGACGGCAAGGCCGATGAGCGCAAGGTTCTGTTCACCGGCTTTCGAACCTATGACACGCACGCCGGGCCGTCGAACCTGCGCTACGGGCTCGATCACTGGATCTACGCGATCATTGGGTATTCCGGATTCAATGGCGAAGTTGGCGGCGAGCGGCACGACTTTCGCCAGGGATTCTTTCGGTTCAAGCCGGATGGGTCGAAGCTGGAGTTCCTGCGCAGCACGAACAACAACTCGTGGGGCGTGGGTTTGAGCGAGGACGGGCTTCTGTTCGGCTCGACGGCCAATGGCTGCCCGAGCGTCTACATGCCGATCGCGAACCGGTATTACGAGTCGGTCCGCGGCATGGCGCCTTCGGTGTTGCAAAACATCGCGGACTCGAATCGCTTCTTCCCCATCACGGAGAACGTCCGCCAGGTCGACTGGCACGGCGGGTTCACCGCCGCGGCCGGCTCTGCGCTCTACACGGCGAGGACGTTTCCCAGGCACTACTGGAACAGGACAGCGTTTGTCGCCGAACCGACCGGGCACCTTGTCGCGACCTTCACTCTGATCGCCGACGGCAGCGACTTTCACGCGCACAATGCCTGGAACCTGGTGGCAAGCGACGACGAGTGGACATCACCAATCCTGGCCGAGGTTGGTCCGGACGGTCAGGTCTGGATGATCGACTGGTACAACTTCATCGTGCAGCACAACCCGACGCCCAAGGGCTACAAGACCGGCAAGGGCTCGGCGTATGAGACCCCTCTGCGCGACAAGACGCATGGGCGGATCTATCGGATTGTGGCCAGGGATGGCAAGCCGAGCGCGGAGCCGGCGCTCTCGAAAGAGGATCCACAAGGGCTCATACGTGCACTTCGAAGCGAGAACATGTTCTGGCGGTTGCACGCCCAGCGGCTGCTTGTCGAGCGAGGAGACGCCACGATCGCCGGGGATCTCGCCGCGCTGATTGATGGCCCGGTTGACTCCACTGGCCTCCACGCCGCGGGGATCCACGCGATCTGGACGTTGCACGGGCTGGGCGTGCTCGCGGATGGCGGATCCGCGGATGGGGGTAAGACGATCGCCGCTGTTCTGAAAGGGCTCAGGCATCCTTCGCCTGGCTTGCGCCGCGCCGCGATCATGGCCTTGCCGCGGACAGCCGCGATTGCGGCCGAGCTGTCCCAAAGCGGCGTGCTCGAGGATCCTGATGCGCAGGTTCGGCTGGCGGCCTACCTGGCGATGTCCGAGATGCCGCGTCTGGAACAGGAGGAGGCGGCCGCGCCCATTCTCCGCGGGCTCGGCGATGCCAGGAATCAGCGGGATCGCTGGATGGGCGACGCGCTGACGTTCGCGGCCGCGGCGCAGGCGTCCGCGTTCTTCAAGGCGCTGGCGAGCCGTGCGGAGGGCGCGGGGGATGGTCCCTTGCTGCTTTCCGTCACAGCGCGGGTGGCCGAGCACTACGCGCGGGGCGGGCCCGTCGATTCGATCGGCTCTGTACTGGCGCTCCTGGGCGACATGAAGCCGGGGGTGCGAAGCGCCCTGATCGCCGGCCTGGCGAAGGGATGGCCGCGCGATCGAAGCCCCAGGCGCGATGCCGGCACCGAGCAGGTCATCGCGCAACTGCTGCCCACGCTCCCGGCCGAGGCACGTGGCCAGATGCTTGGACTCGCCGCGCGCTGGGGCGTCACGGGGCTCGAGCAATTCGTCGCTGGGCTCGCGCGGGATTTGATCGCCACGGCGCGAGACGAATCGAAGGCCGATGCTCCTCGCATCGACGCCGCACGGCAGTTGATCGCGCTGCGCAAAACCGATCCGCAAGCC
>DAIDHX010000261.1 GCA_027451885.1 Planctomycetales bacterium | reverse complement strand
TGAGTCGATGAGCTCGCGGAGTTCGTCGCGAATCTTCTCCTGGCCCTTTTGCGCCTGCCCGATCTGGTTCTTTTCGATCTGGGCGGCGGCATCGGCGATTTTGGCCTGGGTCGCTTGCTTCTCCGCACGTGCCGCTGCCTCGCGGAGCCCGGACGATGCGAGCGGATCCGACTGATCGAGCCGCTTCGCCATCTCGCCCATGCGTTCGACGAGCCCGCGCAGCCCTTTGCCCACCTGCGATTGGCGGCCGGCCAGCTCGCCCAGCTCGCCGCGCTGTTCAGGCGTAAGCGCCTCGGGCGGCTTGCTCCGCGTGTCGGAGTTCGAGGCCGCGTCGTTCGTTTGCTTCATCGTCTGCTCGTGTTGCTTGAGCAGCTCCTTGGCGTCCTTGACCACGCCGCGGTATGTTTCAAATTCGCTCAAGCCATCGAGCATGTTCTTGAGCTCTTTGGCGATCGCCTGCTGATTTTCCTGGGCCTCGGCAAGAGACTTGCGAACCGACTCGCTATCGCCCCCCTGGCGAGACGTGGGGGACGGCTGGTTTTTCGCCGCGGTCTGCCCCTTCGCCACGGTCTCACCCTTCGTGGCCGCTTGCCCTTGATCCGCCGCTTTATTCGGGGCCGTTGCCTGATCCTTCTCCGCCGCCGCCTCGGCCTTCGCCGCCTCACCGTTGGCGCTGGGCTGCCGCGGCGGGGTTGTGGGCGAGGTCTTGCCGGACCGGGCGCGATCGGGCGCGGCTGCGTCCGCGCGTGCCTGGGGCTGACCGGGTTGTTGGGGTTCGCCCTCGAGGCCCTTGTTGGCGCGGGAAAGCCCCTGCTCGGCCGGGCTTAGATGCTGTTCGCGAATCTTCGCCACGCGTGCGAGCATATCCTGGAGCTGCTTCTGAGCGTCGGGGTTGTCGAGCTTGAAGTTTGCCAGGTCGTCGAGCATCCGCTCGATTCGCGACGACAGGCCCTCGTCACGATTGGCGATTCGCCCACTCACCTGCCGCTGGATCATCCCGGCGTTCTTGAGCTCGTCCCGCGCCCTGGGTGATACCTGATTGCCCTGCTTGAGCTCGCCCAGGCCGCGCTCGACGGGTCCGATCGCCTGATTCTGCATGCTGTGGAGCCGCGCGAGTTCCTCACGAAGCTCGCGGCGGGCGTCGTCAAACTGGCGGCCGGCGTCCTCTCGAGACACGATCCGCAGGCGGATCTCGCGGCTCTTGCCGGTCTTCGGCCCCTTGATCGCATCGAAGTCGCGGGCATCCACGTGGAAGGTCACGACGGCGCCGATGGGGGCCTTGAGCGGCGCCAGCGGCCAGCGATACTCGACGTCCTGGTGCGTCACATAGGGCGCTCCCTGGCCCGGCTGAGTGGTTTGCTCGCGGGGCGCCCAGATGGGGATGGCCACGTCCTCGCGCGGCTCGGACTCAGCCCCCGAGAGCTTGTAAACCAGGCGGGACGAGTGCAGCCCGTAGTCGTCATCGAGCGTTGCCCGCACGACGACGACGGCGTCAGGCGGGACGTCGCGGTCGGTACGTGGCTCGTCGACGGTCACGCGCGGGGTTTCATCGGGAATGACGCGCACTTCGAACCGGGTCGCGTCGCGATTGCGAAAGCCCTCGCGATCGAAGAGGTCGAACCAGAACGAACCGTTCTCCTTGAGCGGGAACGAGGCAGTAAAGCGCTCGCCGCCGGCATCCTGGGCAGCCACGAGCGGCTCAACCCCGGGCCCGCGAGCGAGCAGCGCCCTGGCCAGTGGTTTGCTGGCCGTGGCCTCGAGCTCGAGAACGGTGCCCTCAAGCCCGCGGATCTGGGTGAGCCCCCTTGCGAGCGTCTGGACCGCCTGCCCGGTGTAGACCGGCGGCTTCAGCCTGACCGTGAGCGACTTGATTCCAGGCGGCGGCACCACGCGCACCGCGACGCCCTTGATGGAGTCGGAATCGTCCCCCGCGGCCACCGAGAATTGAAACGGCTGGTTGACCGCCTCAAGCCGGCCGAGGAACTCACCGCCGGCGACCGACCGGAGCGGCTCCACGACCTGCTCGCCATCGGCGAATTGATAGACGGCCTGCGCGGACGCGGGAATGCGATCGCCCGGGCGCACCCGGACCACAAGGGCGAATGAATCGCCCCGGGCCACCGCGAGCGGCGTCCGTTCGCGCACGAGCTCGAGATGCGTCAGTTTGGGCCACGCCGGCCCCGAGAATGGATGCACAAGCCTGGCCAGAGCGATCCTGGCAACCCCAGGGGCGGCCAGCACAATCAATCCCGCCGCCAGCACCGCTGCGCCCGCCCCAGCCAGGGCGCGGATGACCGGCTTCGGCTCGATTACCTCGCGAAAATCAAGCTCCCTGGTCTCGGTCTCGACCCGGCGGATCGTGGCCTCCCGGAGCGCCCGCGAGCCGTGGCGGTCATCCGGATCTGAGTCGATCGCATGGAATTCCACGGTGCTTGCCAGCCGGTCCTCGAGCCCCGGCCATCTGCGCTCGATCTTGAGCGCCACGTCGAGATCCCCAAACCGCACGAGCAAAGGCCGGATGACAAGCCGCCAGGCCAGCGCACCTAAAAACACGCCAAGCGAGGTCAGGATCGCAGCGCGGACAATCGAATCAAGCTGAAACAGCCAGTCCAGAAAGCCCGCGGCGAGAATGGCCGGGACAAATGCAGCGGTAAGCCAGCCGAGGCCGTGGAGCGCAAGCAGGCGCCGAACCTGCCCCCGCAGGCCGGCAAGCCGATCACTGAGCCGAACCTGGTCCATCGCAACCTCCTACCCCAGCGGCCAGCCCAGAAAACGGGCCCCGTCACATTGTATCACTCATACCATTTGGAGACGTTTACGGATAACCCATTCGAGCGTGATGAGACCGACGAAGAGCGCGAAAATGGGCCACGAATTCCAGAGCGTGATCGGCGGATCGACATCCAGCGGCGCCTTGGAGGGTTTGGGTAAATCCGCGAGCAGGCTCGAGACCGAGAGCGGTGTGTAATAACGACCGCCGGTTGCCTCGACGAGCCGTAAGAGCTCCGGCTGGTTCATCTCGATCCGCTCGAATTCGCCCACGGGGGCGTCGACCCGAAATGACGTACTGGGGATGGCCCCCTCAAGCACCGGCGGCGGCAGCAGCCTGGCCTCGTAATCCCCTTCCGCGGCTCGCGCCATGACCCCCTCGAAGACATTCCTCGCTCCCGGTACGAGCGAGAGCTTGAGCTTGCTGGAACCACTTCCCTTGCGCGTGATCTCGACCGTCAGGTCGCCCGCGGGAGCCAGCGCGGGGTTGGGGAATCGTGCCCTGAACTCGACCACGTCTCCGCGCTCGTAACGTTTGCGATCGGTCTGGAGCTCAGCCTGACGCTGGCCCAGGAGCCTCGACCGGGCCAGGAAACGCACCGTCTGCACCCAGAACCGGCCGAAGTATTGATCACCAACCCGAAACCGCCAGCGCCAGGTGTCATCGAAGGCGTGAAACATTGACTTGCCGGCCCCCACGAACTGGTAGAGCACAAGCGGCAGCTTGCCGTCCGAGCCCATCGCGGTGGGATGCTCGGCGAGCACAAGAGCGGCCGGCTTTCGCCTGGGAGCTTCGAAGTACCAGTAGAGCTCAGGCAGGTCGAGCCAGATGCGCATGCTTGAGGCGTCGTCGTCGCCGAAGCGGTAAATCGGAGACGCGCGGCCCTCGAGCGTCAGCTCAGGCCGATAGGCCGTTATGCTCTGCCCAAGCGCAGTGGGATTGCGGGCGTCGGAAAGCTCGAATGGCAGGAGCAGCTCAAGCGGTGTTCCCTTGTAGGACAGCGGGTTGAAGAGCTCGCCGGCCACGAACAGAACACCACCCCCCTTGTCCGTGACGAACGACACCAGGTTGGCCATCTGGGTCTGCGACAGGAAGCTCGTATCGGCGTCTCCCATGACCACCACGTCGTAGGCGTAGAGCTCATCCTTCGACGCGGGGAACGTCGCCAGCGCGGAGCGGTCCTGCTCCGAGTATTCCGGGTCGGACGACAGCAGCACCACGCCCAGCTCGATTGTCTCGTCGCGCTCGAGATAATTCTTGAGATAGCGGAACTCGTAGCGGGGCTCGCCGTCGACCAGAAGCACCTTGAGCTTCTCCTTGCGGACGACGACGGTTCGTTCGATGCGGTTGTTGGCGGTTTGAAGCTCGCGCGGCAGTGATTCGACCTGCACGATGTATCCCTTGCGCCCGGTGGTCCTGGGCCTGTGCACGATTTCAACCTTTTTTGACTGGCCGTCGGGCGGCGGCTCGACCTCGATCGTCTCGATCAAACGCTCGGAATCCGGATCCGCGCTTTCGAGCTCACGCTCGAGGAGCTTGAGCTTGAGCTTCTCGCCGGCGACGCCGCGGGCGGTCAGCTTGACCTGGAAGCGTACTGCGTCGTCCACGAAGACCACGTCGTCGACGAGGAGCTCGGTGAGCTCGACGTCGCGAGCAGGCTCCACGCTTCCCAGACCCACGGCGAACACCGGCACGCCCTTGCGCGCGGCGGCGAGAGCGGCCTTCGAGAGCGGTTCACCGTCGGTGGTCTGGCCGTCGGAGAGCAAAATCACGGCGGAGGGGGGCGCGCCTCGGAGCTCGGTGAGCACCTGCTTGAGTCCATCGCCCAGGCGGGACTCGCTGCCGCCCGGCTCAATTCCGCGCACGCGCTCAACCGCCCTTTTTACATCGTCCGCCGCATCAACCTTGGCCACCAGCCTCGCCCTGTTCGCAACCTCGTAGATCCGCACCTTGTGCTGGCGCTCGAGCTCGCGCAGCAGTTTCGCGTTGTCCTCCAGCAAAACCGCCTGGGCGAGCTCGAGCCGCGAGGGGGTCTGGCCTGCGCTCGCGGGCGACTCGGCCTGCGGCCTGGCGCGCCCCCTGGCCGCAAGCTCCGCGAGCCCAGATCGGGTCGTCTCGTCCTCGTATTGATCGGCGATCCGCGCGCTCGCCGAATCATCCACCAGGATCGTGAGGTACGGCAACCCGGTGCGCTCGACCGAGAGCACCGCCTCGGAGAGCATGAACATGGCGAGCAGGATCACGGAAACCCGCAGGCCCGCGAGCACAATCCGCGCAAGCGTGCTCAAACGCGACTCGCGGCGGTAGATCCAGACGACGAGCAGCACCGCCCCCAGCGCGGTGAACACGAAGAGCCACTGCGGCCAGGGCTGGTCGAAGCGAATCCTCGGCGTGATTTCCTCGCCCGCGGAAGGTGGGGCCACGCCCAGTCGATCCGCCAGTCGCTCGAGCAAGCTCTGGAACACGTTTCGTCCTCTCCCCGCGGATCAAACCCCGCGCTTACGATCGCAACAGCCCCCGCGTACTCGCTCGGGATCGACCGAAGAGCCACGCCAGCACCGACTCAACCAGCAGCAGAATCAGGATCGCCTGGAGCAGCGGCCGGTGCAGCTCTCCCTTGCGACCCACCGAACCTGGGTCGACCGCGACCTCGCCAGAGCCCGCCACATAAACCACCGAGAGCGGCGCGAAGAGGGATTGCACGCCCGAGCGGTCGATCTTGGTAAGGTCGCTCTCGGCCGGGTCGGGATTGGCGGCGAACAACGTCGATACCGACAGCGGCGGACCAACCTTCGCTTCATAGCGACCGGCCAGATCGGTCTGCTCGAAGTGGAGCAGGCCAAGCCCGCGCGCGTCGCCCAGACGGCCGGTGATGGAACGGCCTGAGGGGGTCGTGATGGTGACGGGGGCTGCCACCGCGGCGGCCGGAAACGACTGGTCGTAAGCCGCCCCCACGTCGATGTTCCGCTCCTCCAGCTTGCCCGAGGCCGCCTGGAGCACAACCTGCTGCATGACGGGCGGATAACTCTTGTGCAGCGGCCAGGTGGTCCAGCCTGCATCGGCCGAGGTCGCCACGACAATGACCGTTCCGCGCTTGCCTTTCGACTCGACCACCGCGGGGTCGCCGTCGTCAAAAGCGAGCGCGACCTTCGCCTGCGAGTTCTTCGGCAAGACGAGCTTATGATAGCGCCAGGTGAGCGCCTGGGTGAGCCCGGAGGTCACCGTATCCGCCTCACCCTCGTAATCGGCGACGATGGGATGGCGGAAGCCGAGGGGATTGATCAGGAATCCGGCTTCCTTCCTGGCGGCGTCGCCCACGGTCGGGCCGAGCGCGACCGGCAAGATGCCCCGGCCGTCGTCGTGGAGCACACGATTGTAGTTTTCGGCGGAAACCTGATCGCCGCCAAAGAAGACCAATCCCCCGCCTTGCCGCAGGAACTGCTCGAGCGCGGCGACTTCCTGGGGTGCGAACTGGCCCACATTGCAGAGCACGATGACGTCGTAGGGAGCGAGCTCACGACTGCCCAGCCGTGACTCCGAGATCACCTCGACCTTGATCATCCTCCCCTTGCCGGCTTCGTCATCCGAAGGCGCAAGCGCCTGGGCCAGATAATCGGTCTCCGCCTGGTACGCTTCAGACTTGTAACTGCCGTCCACCAGCAGCACCGAGAGCGACTCGCGCACCGGTACCACCAGGCGCCTGCGGTTGTCGACAAGCAGCGGGTCATCGTCGAGCGCAACCTCGAGCAGGTGATCCCCCGGCGTGGTGAACTGGCGGCGGAAGATCACCGGCACCGCCTCGCCCGGGGGCAAGTCCACGGTTTCTTCCGGTCCCTGCCGGCCGTCGTCCTCGAGCCTGACACGCACACCCGTTTCCGGCCGGGACGAATACGACCGCACGAGCGCGCGGATGTGCGCCGTCATCCCCGCGGCAACCACGGGCGCATCGATTTCAAGCCCCACGACCGCGCGATTCTCCTCACCCGCCGTGCCCAGATCGACCACCACCACCCGCGGCTTGCGCGCTTCGAGCCGGCTCATGATCCGCCCCAGCTCCTCCGCTGACTTCTCCCCCGAGCGCCAGCTTTCGGCCTGCATGTCGGAGAGAAACACCACTTCCTTCTGCGGGATTGTGGACGCTTCAAGCACCCGTTCCACGGCCTCGAGCACCGCGCGGAGATCAACACGGCCGTGCGTGGGTTCAAGTTCGTCGATCTCCTTACGCACCTCGGCCAGGTTCGACGACGGGTCGCCGATGACCACCCGCGGCGGCGCACCGGAAAGGATGATGCTTGCGGCGTCTCCCCTGCGCGATTCGGAAAGCAGCCGCGCGGCCAGCGCCTTCGCCTGATCGAACCGGCTCCGTTCCGCGGCGGTGTAATTCATGCTCAGCGAGGCGTCGATCACAAACACCCGGTGGGTTCTACGCCCAAGCAGCACCGCGCCGTAGGATTCAAGAAACGGCTTGGCCATCGCGAGCGCAAGGCAGAGCAGCACCAGAGTGCGCACCAGGAGCAGAAGCCAGTGCTCGATGCGAATGCGCCGCTGATTCTTGCGGATCGCGGCCAGCAAGAATCGCATGGCCGCCCACGTCGTCTCGCGGTACTTGCGGCGGTTGAGCAGGTGGATGACGAGCGGAATCGCCGCCGCCGCCAGCCCGTACAGGAGTGCCGCGTTCGCGAACCCCAGGCCAAAGACCAGCACTCCCGCCATCCTCAAGACCTCCCGGCTCTCCTGCACGGCTTCCCCACGCACCCGCCCGACTCGCTCTCGTGCCGCCGCTAGCGGACCCGCGCTGCACGCGACGCCATGTAGCTGGCAAGTGCAACGTCCAGGCTTTGATCAGTGCGGAGCGGAACATAGTCCACATCGATGATCCGGCAACCCTTTTCCAGTTCGCTCAGATACCGGCCGATCTCCTCCTGGTACGCCGCGCGGAGCGACAACGGATCGGTGAGCACTTCCTCGCCTCCTTCGAGCCCGCGGAAAAGCGTCGTCTCACGGAACGGAAAGTCGACCTCGGCGGGATCGAGGATGTGGAACACGATGACCTCGTTGCGGCGATGGCGAAAGTGCTTGATGCCGGCAATGACCCGCGCTGGATCATCAAACAGGTCTGACAGAATCGCGATCACCCCACGCTTCTTGAATCGTTCGGCGGTGTCGTGAAACACCTGGCCTAAATCGGTCTTTTCGCGGGCGGGGGCGGCGTCGAGCACGCGGAGGACCTCCTTGAGCTGAGACGGCTGGCCGACCGGTTTCAAGTACCGCCTGACCGCGTCGTCGAACACCGCCACGCCCACGGAGTCTTGCTGCGCGAGCACCATGTAGGCGAGCGCGGCCGCGATGAACTGGGCGTATTGCAGCTTGGTGACGTTCTCATCGGAGGCGTAGCTCATCGACTCGCTCGTATCGACGAGCAGGTAGAGCAAGAGGTTGGTCTCTTCCTCGTACTGCTTGAGATAGAACTTGTCGGTCTTGGACCAGACCTTCCAGTCGACGTGGCGGATATCGTCTCCGGGCACGTACTCGCGGTGCTCGGCGAACTCGACGGAGAAGCCGTGGTACGGGCTTTTGTGCATCCCGGCCACGTACCCTTCCACGAGCATCCGCGCCTGGAGGTCAAGCCCCTCCAGGCTAGCCAATGTTCGTGGATCTAAATATTTTTGGAAGTTTTCCACTTTGCTCGGCCTCGTGTTCGTCGACGGGGGTCGCCTTGATCAGCCGGGCGACCAGATCGTCGGGCTTGAGCCCTTCCGCCTCGGCGTTGAAGTTGGTGATGATGCGATGCCTGAGGACGGGGCCGGCGACCGCCCTCACGTCATCGATCGAGACGTGGGTTCTGCCGTGGAGCGCGGCTCTGGCCTTGGCGGCGAGCACCAGGTACTGGCTGGCTCTTGGCCCTGCGCCCCAGCTCACGTAGTCGCGGATGAACGCGGGCTCATGCTCGGGGTCTCGGCGCGTGCGCCGGGTGAGCCGCACCGCGTAGCGCGAGACATGGTCGGCCACGGGAACCTTGCGCACGAGCTCCTGCATCGCCAGGATGTCGCCGCCGGTGAGCAGCTTGTTCACAACAGGCTTCTTGACCGAGGTCGTAAGCCGCACAACCTCGAGCTCTTCTTCCTCGCTGGGATAGCCGACCAGGATGTTGAGCATGAAGCGATCGAGCTGCGCTTCGGGCAGAGGGTAGGTCCCTTCCTGCTCGATTGGGTTCTGGGTGGCGAGCACAAAGAATGGGTCAGGCAGCCGGTGCCGCTCGCCTCCGACGGTCACCTGGCGCTCCTGCATCGCCTCAAGGAGCGCTGCCTGCGTTTTGGGAGGAGTACGGTTGATCTCGTCGGCGAGCACGATGTTGGCGAAGATCGGTCCGCGGAGAAACTTGAACTGGCGCACGCCGGTCGCCTTGTCTTCCTGAATGACCTCGGTGCCGGTGATGTCCGAAGGCATGAGGTCAGGCGTGAACTGGATGCGGTTGTAAGACAGGTTGAGCGCGTCGGCCAGGGTGTGGATCATGAGCGTCTTGGCCAGGCCTGGCACGCCGATGAGGAGGCAATGGCCGCGGGCGAAGATCGCGATCAAGAGCTCCTCGAGAACGGTTTTCTGGCCGACGATCACCTTACCCATTTCGGCCGAAAGCTGGTTAAAGGCGTCGTGCAGGCGCTCGAGCGCTTGCAGGTCGCCGGAGGACGTGATCGATTCCGCCGGGTTGGGCTCGCTCATTACCGCTGCTCCTCTCGTTCGGCCCGATCGGGCCGGTGAATCTCGTGCGTTTGCGCCCGGGCGGCCCTGCGCGGGCCGAGGCTCCAGAGCCCCGTCCGCGACGAGGCGATGAGTCCGCGCGAGTCGGCGTCCACGCGTACCTGCGCGATCGCCGTGGCAAATGCAAATCGCTCCACGATTGCCCCGGTCCGTTTGTCGCGCACCGAGACCGGCATGCTCTCGACCTCGTCTGGATCGGCGGCGATCACGCTGCGAGGATACACGATCAAGTGCCGCTCCGCGGCGAGGATCGACCAGGTCGCGTCGAGCGGGCCGATCACCGCGCGTGACCAGAGCGGCTTGCCGTCCTCGATCGCGATGGCCCGCAGGGTTTTCTTGCTGACGCAATAAAAACGCTCGGCGTCAAACGCGACCGCGTCGGGTCGATTGCTCAGATCTTCAAAGCCAAGCGGCACGCTGTAGCGCTTGGATCCGGTGGCGGGGTTGAGCCGGATCAGGGTGCGGCCCTCGTGGATCACGAACAACCGCTCGCCGTCGCCAAACACCGCCGGCGGACCATTGACCGGAAGTTGATCGCTCTCCTGATAGGCCCAGGTGAATTGGCCCGATTCCAGGTCGAAGCGCTTCACGGTCATGCGGTCGGGGACAACGACCACCGAGCCGTCATCGAGTGGCAGCGGGGGGCGTTCCAGGCGTTCATTTTCATCGAGCGCTGCCCGCGCCAGCGGCATCCCGTCGTCGGTCCTGAGCACCAGAAGCTGATTCGGCCGGTCGATCTGGAGCACGATCCGCTCGGGACCGATCCAGAGCGCGGGGTTGATGATGGCCTGGGAGCCGCGGAAGGACCATTCGACCGCGCCCGTTTCGGCGTCGAGCGCCACGAGCTCCTCGTGGCCGCGCAGGCAAAACACATGGCCGTCCTCGAGCCAGTATCCGGACAACATCGGCGCGGCATCGGCGGGATGCTCGTCGTCCTGTTCGGCGAAGGGATCGGGGCGATTGCGCGCGTTCGCCTTCTCCGCCGGCTCGTACCGCCAGCGCTCGGTGGACTGGCCGAAATCGAAGGCGGCGATCCGGTCCGCCGCGCCCACAATCAGGCGATCGCCGTGAAACGCCGCCCAGCTTGCCCGAGCGCCGATCTTGACGGACCAGCCAAGAGCCCCCTTGCGAGGATCCACGAGCCTGAGACCTGCCGGCTCGACGACGAACACACGCCCGAGCTCGGGCGCGGGGGCGACCCCCTGGGCAGTCAGAACATGCGCGATCGGGTCGCGCGGCAGCGCCAGCTCGAACCGGCGCTCGAGCGGCAGTGGGATGTTCGGGGCCGAGCGGGGATCGTCGAGCCGATCGTAGGGGGGGCTCGCAAGCGCGCGGCTGGCAAGCTCATAGAGCGAACGGGAATCGCCGCTTCTCTGAACGGCCTCGTGGAGCCGGTCCTTGATTTCGAGATAACATTGCCGCGCTGCACCGTGCAGCTTGCGCGATTCATAAACGCGTGCCAGGTCGAAGAGCGCCCGCGGCCGCCGCGGGTCGTCGCCCAGAAACAGGAGCAAGCGCTTGTAGGCCGAAGCCGCCTCGGCTGCTCGACCGGCCTGCTCCTCGACCGCCGCGAGTGCGAACAGAGAGTCGGCGACCACGGACGCGACTGGATACATCCGCGCGACCGATGCGAGCACCCGCGCGTCGCGTTCGCTTCGTCCGCGTTCGTAAAGCCGCTCGGCCTCGCGATCGTAGGCAGCGTAGACATTGCGGCCATGCTTGCGAACGATCAACCCCAACCGGTCTGCCACCAGCAGGTCGGCACGCACGTGGCGGCGACCGTCGGCGGCGGTGGGTAGGCCGCGAAGTCCGTCATCGGCCAGGATACGCTGGCAGACATCCACGGCGTCACGCGGGCGGCCGGCATCCAGGAGCACATCGGCAAGTGCAATCTGCGCCCGCAGCCGGTCCTGGTCGGTCACAGCCGCCAGAGCGGCCTGTTGCAAGTTGCCGGCGGATTCGTCAAAGCGCTTTGCCTTGCGGGCGTCGTCGCCCAGGCGCAAGAGCAGCCGGTATTGCCGATCCCGCGACGCCTGACTGAGCACCACGCCGTCGATGGTTTCGCTCGCGCCAGCCCGTTTGGATGCCTCGCGATAGGCCACCAGCGCCTCGTGATCGCGCCCCAGCGATTCCGCCGCCCGCGCCAGCCGGTAATAACTCGACGCGCGATCCGGAGCGTGCGCGATCTGCTGGCGATAGCGCTCGATCAGACGGCTATTCTGGCAAAAGACGACGATGCCGTCGGCCTGGGAGACGATCAGGTAGCCGTCGCCGGCGGCCAGGTTGCCCCCGCCCGTGTGATACGTCTCGTGCAGTTTGATCGGTTGTTCGGCCCGCACGCCGCTGCGCTGGTCGAGAATTTGAATCTCGTCCTTGGTGGGCCAGTAAATATAATCGCCGGCCAGCAAACCTCGGCCGTAACCCTCAAGCGATTTGCCAGCATCGGGCCAGGCATGCAGAAGCTTGCCGGTCGCCGCGTCGAACAGAAGGACGCGATCGCCCGTGGCCACGAGTCGCCCCTTCGCCACCCCCAGAAGATGTGAGAGCCGGACATCCTCGGGGATGGCCTCGGTTTTCCAGAGCAGCCGCCCCGTGTCAGCGCTGAAGGCGTAGATTGCGTCGGAATCCGCGGGCGCGACAAAGACGCGTCCCTGGTCGACGACGGCGGGGTTGAGATCGCGATCGCCGCTCGAGGAGCGGCCCGTCTCGCTGCGGGGATAAGCCGCGGCCCAGCGGATCGAGCCGGTGTCGGTATCGATCGCCACGACCGCACCCAGGTTCGTCTGGTAGTAGATGGTCGGCCCATCGAGCGAGAGCAGGCGATGCCCCGAGTCATGCCCAGCCGTCGGCATGGGCAAGCCCGGGCCGCCGATGAAATCGCCGTCGGTCGAGGCGGTGCCCACGTAACGCACCCAGCGCGTGGCGCCGAGCTCGGCGTCCAGGCAAGCCACGTAGGTCGCGGTTTGCTCGCGGCGATCCACCACCGCCACATAGACCGAATCCGCATCGGCGACAGGCGTTCCCTCGAAGCTCACGGTGCGCCCGAAGGCAGCGCGAGCGGCAGGTCGGTTTGGAAGCACGAGCGATGACGCCTTGCGCTCCCAGAGCAGTTTACCCTGCGCGTTCCAGTCCAGCGCCAGGATCGAACTCTCACCACGCCCCGGCGGCACCCCCATTCCAGGGAAGTAGGGGCCGCCGACACCGCCCATGCGGGCGAAGACGCGGCGGCCATATGCGGTGAGCGTGTACCGTGGAATACCGCCGTGGATCTGGACCGCGCGGGGCGTCTGGCCATCCTCGGGATCGTGCTTCCAGGCTGGCTCGACCCTGGTCGCAGCGGTGTCCCCCTCGATCGGCCGATCGCTCAGATTGTAGGCGAGCACGCGCACGCCGTCGGCGACAATCACCTGGTCCCCGAGCACGATCGGATGGTAAGCGAGCAATCGAGCCCCGGTCGGCCCGAAGCCGGTGGGGCCGCCGAACCCCCGGGCGCCGACAAATCCGCCAGGACCCCGGCCGGTCTGGGGACGGGAAAGCTCGACCCGCCACTGCACCGAGCCGATATCCACCGGACCGGGAACAATTTTGGTTCTCCGCTGAGACCCGGCGAACGTCGGCCAGCGGAGGTCGAGCTCGTGCTCAGCGCCGAGCCGGTCCTGGCCAAGCGCCTGAGCCACGATCTCCCGGTAAAGCCCCTTGCGGCCGGCAAGCTCGCCGCCCGCGTCCGGATACGCCTTCGCGTAAGCAGCCAGGTCGGACGCCGTCGGCGGATGCTCGCCCGCGATCGCGCGGCAGAGCAGCTTCTTGGCCGCCACTCGCGCCAGATCCACGGAAGGATCGGGATGAACAAGCACCAGCGGATCCGAGCCCGGGTCAGCCACAAGCTGGCGATACATCGCAAGCGCGAGCCCCATCCGGCCATCGTGGAATGCGAGATCTCCCAACCGCTCGATCGCCTCATCGCCCCACGCGCTGCAAAACGCCTGCTCCACCACGCGCCGAAGAGCTGCAAGGTCGCCGGCTTCGCCCTGGCGATACCAGTGCTCCGCCTCGCCATCCATCCGCGCCCGGTACAGGGCCCTTGCCTCGGCCGGCAACGCGGCGATCTCGCGATGGCAAAGCGAACGGCCATCGACGTAGAGTGCAAAATCGCCGCCGGGATCCGCCCCCGCTTCACGCGGCAGCCGGGTGACCTTGTCGCCAAAGCGCTCAATCACCCGTTGATAGATTTCGATCGCCTCGGCCCATTGCTGGTTGCGCACCTGGCCGGCCGCGTTCCGCAGCAGCGATTCGACCGTCTCGCTCGAATCCGGATAGAAGCGGGATGGACTCCGCGCAGGACCCTGGCCAAGGCCAGTTGCCGCAACCGCGAACACCAGCCAGAACCCAATCCCGATGCCGCGGAGGAGGGCCGAGCGCCCCCCATGCGGGATCACCCTTGCCACCCGCCTTGCTCGCGCCCGGCAGAGACTCATAATCGAGACCCCCCGCCTCGCTCGCCCAGACCCCGAGTGCCGAACGCCCCGACCAGGTGAAATCACCCAGCCAATCACGACGCGCGAACCCCGAAATCCATTGGACACAACAACTCAGGAACCACGCAACCGCAAATCAAATGCCCGATCACGCTCGAGCCGGAGTTTCCTCCCCAAATGACCATAACGCAGCTTTCCGCGATCGAAAACACTGCCTAAAAAATAAGCAGCCGAGGCAGATCCCAGGGCGCTCGAATCCTCAATTCCGATTCAATCCACCCTCGTGAACCGAGCGAGATCCACGCGGGCGTTCGCGGGATCTCGCTTTTCTCCGATGCATCCCGGACGAGTCTCCGTACCGCCACGTCCAGACCGGGGAGCAGGAAACGGGCCGGTCTCACCGCGTGCGCCCGAAACCGAGCGCACGCCACGGCTTGCCAACCCGACTCGGAGAAGGAAATCCGCCTTACTTCTTCTTGGGGATGAGCTTGACCTCACCGACATCGGTCGTCTCGTCCGCCGTGACCGTGATGGCCATGCCCCTGCCCGCGCCCGGTGTCGCGTAACCGACCGTCTCTTGCCAAACCACCAGATTCTGCTTGCCAGCGGGAATGCCCTTGATCTCGAATGTGCCGTCGGACCTGGTCACGGCAAAGAAGGGGTGGTCAAACACCATGATCCAGCCGCTCATCCAGGGATGAATATCGCAGGAAAGCTTCATCGGCAGCCGCTCTGAGACCAGCTTGGTCTCGAACGAACCACCGGGCGCGATGGTGGTGTTGAGGCCGGTGTTGTTGAAGCCGGCGAAGCGCACGTTGTGGCTCTTGGGATCACTCGACTTGAGCACGAGCTTCTGATCGGCGTGAATCGCGGTGAGATACGGCTTGAACTCGCAGTTCACCTGGTCGATTTCCACCTTGGGCGACCGGTCGAGGAGCGCCTTGACGGCTTCCGGGTTCTTGCCCTTGGGGCGTTGAATAAACGCGAGACCATATGAAACACCGCCAGTCTTTTCATCGATCACAAGCGCGCGAGACTTGATCGCGGCATCGCGGGCGCAAATGTCGGGATCCTTGTCGGACTTTCCCTTATCGACAAGCGTGGCGACGGGCGGGATATCACCTCCACCCCACACGAGCTTGCCCTTCACCGTGCCGAATCCCTGTTGCCCGACCGCGACGACCGCGAGCGGTCCCGCCGGAACGCCAGCCGCGTGCGCTCGGCCAGCGCCCGCCTCGATCGTAGCCAGAAGCCATGCTGCCGCCAGAACGCCGGGTGTCCATCGTGAATTCAAACGCATCACAGCCTTCGTGCTCCTGCCAGTTGACCGAACGGAAGCCCTACGCCAGCTCAAGATTATAAACGCACGGAAAGGGATCAGCCAACCAGCCCCAGCGACGAAGGACCAAACGGCCGCAGGAGGCTGACAGGGAACCGCGGCGCTCGATCTGTTTCAACGCCTCGATCACTCACCCGGCCTGACCTTCGCCGGATCGATGGTGACGTTCTTCACGCAGTCCTCGCCGGCGGTGATCGTCACGGAGTCTCCGGCCGGGGGCGTCACAAAACCCACCGCCTCCTGCCACACCACCACCTTCTGGCTGCCAGACGGCGCGTGCTTGATCTCAAACTCTCCCCGGGCGTTGGTCACGGCGAAGTAAGGATGGTCAAGGACCATCCACCAGGCGGTCATCCAGGGGTGAACGTCGCAAACGACTCTTCCCGGCGACCGTTCGGGCAAGGTGGGGGTCACGCGGAACGACTGTCGACCCGCAATATTCTGGTTGAACGACGTGTTGGAAAGCCTCACGTTCACGTTGTGGTTCTTGGGGTCGTTCGACCTGAGATCGATCGGCACGCCCGCCATCACGGCAAGCACATGCGGTTCGAACGTGCACTTCTTCTGCGTAAAGAGCACAGTGCTGGCCGAGGCCTCACGCCTGGCGTCGTCGTTCACGGCAGTCGGTCGCGAGAGATAGACAAGCGCGTACCGCACCCCTTTTGTGGCCGAGTCGACGACGAGCCGCTCTGATAAAATGGGGGCATCGACCGCGCACATTTCGGGATCCTTGACGGCCTTGCCCTTTTCCTGAAGCACCTTGGGCGCGGGCGGATCGCCGCCGTAGACAATGCGTCCCTTGAGCGTCCCCCAGCCAGCGCCCTTTTCGGGCGCGGCTTCTTCCCTGGGGGCAGCGGATGCTTCGGGTGCGGCTTCACCCGCGGCAGGCGCGGACTTGCCGCTCGGAGCTGGCTTCGTGACAGGCAGGCTGATGCTCGGGTCGGGAGCAACCGTGGCGTCGCTTACCTCGCCCGAACCACCGCAACCCGCGGCCAGAATCGGCACGAGCGCCGCCGTTCCAAACCAACACACAAGACGCCGCGAAAACCCTCTCTTCATCGTGTGGTCCTCTTCGTTTCTTCTCGATCGAGTGTGACCCGCCGCCGTTGAAATCCCGCGGGCTCACTGAGCAGAGTGTCGCGAATTGCGAGCAGGCTGTCGATCGGTGAGCGCGCCAGGCGCTCGAGCCTGCGCACGAGGCGGCGGCCTGAGACCCTCGCTACCGAATGCCTTCATCGAATCGACGCCTCGAACGACTGGAATGTCGCGTAGAATAAAAGCATGACGCAACCGCGCATCGCGCAGGGCGAGCAGATTGATCTTGCCGGCAAGGACGGTCGCGGTTGGAATGAGCTACGATGTTCCTGGGACGAACGCGGAGCCCGGTGGGCTCTGCAAGTGAGAGGCGGTGGACGATGGCGAAGCTTCGGCTGCTGAAGACGGGGCATGGCGATCTGACCCTGGCCGAGTGGGACAAGGCACGGCCGGAGACGGTCGAGGCGGCGGAGAAAGCCTTCGCCGAGCATTTCACCGCGGGGCGGCTCGCGTTCCGGCTCGACGGGCCGGGCAGATCGGCTCCCATCGATCGCTTCGAGCATACGGCCGCGGAAATCCTGATCGTCCCAGCGATTCGAGGCGGCGCGAGCCTTGATGCGGGCCCAAGATAGCCACCGGGATCGCGCATGATCAGAACCGGCTATCTGCGTTGGGAGATCGAGGCGGACGATCGCCGGTGCGCGGGCGACGCCGAGTCGCGTGAGGTCGTGCTCACGGCGCGGCCGAGCTATCGCCGGGTGCTGGTGCGCAGCGATCGCCACGCCCAGGCGGCGGAGCGATTCGTGCGGGGCGAGGACGGGTACGATGCGGTCTTGCGGGCTCGCACCGCGGTCGAGACCGACGTCGAGCTCCGCGTGCCCGATGTGGGTCCGATCCTGTTCCGCTACACCGAGCGCGATCGTACGAGCCTGCCGCGTTACTGGATGGAGAAACTCCAGCGCGCGGCGGAGAGCTTCGCGCATGAAGTCGTGCGCGTGGGTGCAAGCTTCCCGCAGCTCGTGATCGCGAGCCCTGCGCTCCGCGCGGGATACGCCCGGCTCGTGCTTGGCGAGACCCTGCGAGTGATCGAGGGCAAGAGCCAGGCGCAGGCGACAGAGGAGAACGAGCCGATGCGGCTCGAGTCCGCTGCCTACGCCCAGGGCGTCCCCGAGCTCGTTGCCGCGGAGCTCGTACGCGACGTGGTCGAGCCGCGCGAATTCCACGAGTTCTGCCAGTACGACGTGATCACGGTCAAAAGCGGCGACAAGTATTACCGCATCCCGCGCAGGCCGCACGGGCTCGTGGAAGTCTGGGACGCCGCGACCAAGCGCCCGCTGACGCGCCTCTGCGTGATCTTCGAGGACCCAGGCATGCCCCCTTCCGACGAAGTTGTAATGAAATACCTGCTGGCCAAACACGACCCCAATTTGCTCTGGAAGATCGGCGTGCGATTCAGCCCCCCTTCGGGCCGGTTCGAGCGGGCTGCCCCACGCCGGTGGTCGGTGGATTAGCAGCCTTCGCCGCCCCAGGCACGGGCTTCGGCTTGCCTGCGTCGTCCCCATCCGTGAGAAGCACACTCACCACGCTCCGCACCAGCTCGAACGTGCTCTCGTTGTTTTCCGTGACAAGCAGCCGCACCTTGCCCGAACGATCGAGCACCAGTGTGGTGGGGAATCCCTTGAATCCGGGGATCTTGGTAATCGTGGGCTCATCACCAATCAGATTGATGTAGGGCACCGCATTCTGCTTCACAAACTTGCTGACGTTCTGCCGCGCCTCGTCGTCGCTCGCGGTGTTGCGCTCGTAAGCGATCCCCACAATCTCAAGCCCAGCCGCGTGCTTCTCCTTGTAGAGCTCAGCAAGCAATGGGACCGCCTTGATGCAAGGACCGCACCAGGTCCCCCAGAAGTCGACGATCACCACCTTGCCCTTGAGCCCGGCAAGCGCAACGGGCTTCCTGTCGAGATCCGGGAGCTTGAAGTCGAACACGAAGTCGGCCGATTTGGCGAGAATCTCCTTCGTCATCGCGCGGGCGCGAACGAGTTTGTCCTGATCGATTGCCGCTTGAAGAGCCTTGAATTCGGGCGATTTCCAGACTTGCTCGAGCTCGGGGAGATTCTTGCCGCGCTCAATGGTGTCAAGCCCAGCGCCAGACGCCATGCGCAGCACCGCAACGGATTCCTTGATCTTGCCCGCGCTGGCAAGCGCGATCGCCTCTGCGAGCTTGACACGGCTCTGAAGCATGATTTCGTGTGGCTTGGCCCCCTCGTAAGCGCGCTCAAGCGTCGCGGCCGACTCCTTGGCCCGCGCGATCGCCTCGTCCCGCGCCGCAGAGTCGGTCCCCGCACGCCTGGCCTGCTCCAGCGCCAGCACGCCACGCATATAAAGCGCCTCGCGATTGACCGGCTCGACCGCGAGCACGCGATCCAGCAGCTCACCCGATTTGGACAGCTCTCCCCGATCGCCCAGGCTCATCGCCAGCCGTAGCGTCCGCTCAATGTCATTGGTGCCCAGGCTCGAATCAAGCGGCCCAGACGTCGATTGCGCCCGCTCCAGATCCGCCGCGGCGATGGACGCCGGGGGCGGGTCGGCAGCCGGCCCAAATGGCGAGACCCCCTTGTCAAGCTCGAGCGGCGGCTCCGACGAACAGCCGACAAGGGCCGCCGCAAGCGCCAATGCATGCCCCGTCGCGATCAATCCACACTGCCGTCGCCAGCCCATGTTCTGTTCCCGCCTCGGACGTGACTCAAACACTTCACATCGACCTGGATTATAACGGCAGACCCATCCGATTCACGAGCCGAGACCTCATCGCACGCGCATTCGACCGATCCGCCACGCCAGGGCTTGATCGATCCCGCGCGCTCCGCGTGCGAGGCGAGCGCGCGCTTTGAGCTCGAGTCTCGTCCCGGACCGGCTCGCCCGGGATGACGCCTAGCCTTGCCCGCGCCTGGGAGTTCCGACTATAGTTCTCTGGGCTCGAGTGTCGAGCTAAATCAGGATTCAGGCCGATGTTCGAGAGCCCCTCGGGGCGCCGGCTCGGCTCGCCCAGTGAGGGTCGGGAGGCGCTTCTGGAGTCGGTCGCGAGGATCGTAGTGCTGGGCTCGACCGGCTCGATCGGCAAGTCCGCCATCGACGTGATCGAGCAAGACGGCGCCGCCCGGCTTGCGCTCCATGGCGCAAGTTCGCATTCACGCTGGCGCGATCTTGCCGAGCAGGCCGCCAGACACCGGCCAAGGTTTGTCGCCATCACGGATCCCTCGTATTCAAGCTCACTCAAGCAAGCGCTTCACGGCACGGGCGTCGAGGTCCTGGCGGGCGAGGACGGCGTGGTCCGCATGGTTCAGGATCCGGCGACCGACCGGGTTTGCTCCGCGGTCGTGGGCGCGGCAGGCCTGCGCGGCACCTGGGCTGCGCTCGAGGCGGGCAAGATCGTCGCGCTCGCCAACAAGGAAAGTCTGGTCGTGGCCGGCCCGCTCGTCATGCAACTTGCGCGCGAGCGGAACACACACGTCTTCCCAGTCGACAGCGAGCATTCCGCCATCTTCCAGGCACTCAAGACAGGGGCACGCGCCGAGGTCAAGCGCGTGATCCTCACCTCATCCGGGGGCCCGTTTCGCGGCTGGAAGAAAAGCCAGCTCTCCAATGTCACCCCCGATCGTGCGCTCAAACACCCCACCTGGCGCATGGGACCCAAGATCACCATCGATTCCGCCACACTCATGAACAAGGCGCTCGAAATCATCGAGGCCCGCTGGCTCTTCGAGCTCGAGCCCGATCAGATCGAGGTCGTTATCCATCCAGAAAGCATTATCCACTCACTTGTGGAATTCGTGGATGGAAGCGTGATCGCGCAGCTCTCTCCTCCAGACATGCGGCTGCCAATTCAGTATGCTTTGAGATATCCGCATCGCGGGCTTGCGCCTGGAGAGCGGCTCGACCTGACGCGTGCATTCGCCCTGCGTTTTGAGCCCCCCGATCGCGAGACCTTCCCCGCGCTTGATCTCGGCTTTGAGGTCATGCGCGCGGGGGGCACGGCGGGTGCGGTTTTGAACGCGGCCAACGAAACGGCCGTCGCTCGCTTCCTGAACGGCGAGCTTGCGTTCCTGGACATTGCGCGGGCGTGTCGCGCGATCGTGGAACATCATCATTTCGATCCTCGGCCCACGCTCGAGGATCTCCTGAGACTTGACGCCTGGGCCCGTGGAGAGCTCGAACGATGGCATCCCTGATCATGCTCCTCAAGATTGCCAAGGTCGCGCTTGGGCTCGGCTTTGTCATCTTTATCCACGAGCTCGGCCACTTCATCATGGCGAAGTGGAACGGAGTCAAGGTGGAGAAATTCTCGATCGGCTTCGGGCCCACGATCTTCGGCTGGAAGCGAGGCGAGACGGAGTACGTGCTCGCCTGGATCCCGCTCGGGGGCTTTGTGAAAATGCTGGGCGAAGGTCCGGAGGAAGAAGAAAACCGCACGACCGATCCCCGGGCCTATCCCAATAAGTCCGTGGGCGCGCGGATGGCGATCATCTCGGCCGGCGTGATCATGAACGTCATCCTGGGGCTCCTGTGTTCTGCCTTCTTTTTCTCGCAGCCGAGGCAGGAAGTGCCAGCGGTGATTGGCTCGGTCGCGGCGGGGTCGCCGGCTTACCTGGCGGGGCTCGAGCCGGGCGATGAGATCATGGCCATCGACGGCCATCGCGACCCCGGCTTCATGCGGCTCCTGCAACGGGTCATGCTGAGCAGCGAGGGAGCGATTCTGCACCTGGAGGTCAAGCATCCCGGCAAGAGCCAGCTCTCGGTCGTGGACGTTCAACCGCGGCGCGAGGGGGACTCGGATCGACCCACCATGGGCGTATCGCAGGGCCGCGGCCTGCTGGTTGGCCTCTACCAGCCGCTCGCCGGCATGGCTTCGCCCCCCAGGTATCCCCTGCCCCGGCTGAGCGACGAGGAACGCCGCGATCTGGCCGATTTTCTGGTCGCTGCCGGCCCCAGGGGTGAATCTCCCACGCCGCTCGCCGACTTTGAAGAGTACCAGCGGATTCTTACCGCTCATCCCGAATCCGAAATTGTACACATATTCGAGCGTAAACCCTACGACAAAACATCCGCCACGCCTGCGCCGAGCCGCTTCGAGCTCGTGCTCCCTCCCTGCCATTTCGTCGACCTTGGAATCCGGCTCTCCATGGAGCCTGTCCTCGCCGTGCGCAGAGACTCCGTCGCGGAAAAGGCGGGACTCCGAGCCGGCGACCACATCAAAAAGGTAAACGGGCGCGATGATTTTGATCCCATGCGGCTCCCCGAGATGTGCTACAAGGCCGCCGGGCAGTCGATGACGCTCGAGATCGAGCGGCCGATCCCAGGGGCAGAGCCGCGAACGCTGACAATTACACTCAAGCCCGCGGCTTCTCCGCCACGCTCGATCTATGTCATGAAGAACGAGCCGGTCGATATCCCCGCGCTTGGCTTCTGCTACCGCGTGCGCCCGCGCATTAGCGGAATCGCGCCCGGCTCCCCCGCCGCGGAGGCCGGCCTCAAGCCCGGCGAGCTCATCACCTCCGCCACGGTTGTTTATGCCCCAGGTGCCAATGTCTATACGCTCCGTGAAAAGGAAACCGAACCCGAGAAGAAGACGACTCCCCCCGCCACGTTCGATCTCGAGAATGATTCTGCCTCGTGGTTTGCCGTGCTCTCCGCGCTTCAGGAAGAGCCAGGGGCCAGGCTCCAGCTCGTCGTCAATCGCGCCTCGAAGCCGGTCGAGCTCTCCCCCGTCGTCGATCCAACCTGGCCGAACTACGATCGCGGGCTCGCCTTCGGCCCGATCGTGCGCGACGTCCCAGGGCTTGCATTCTTCCCCGCGCTCAGGGCCGGCTTCGACGAAACTCTGGACAGCATCGCCGTCACCTACGCCACCGTGCGGTCGCTCGTCGCCAGACGCGTCGGCCCCAAGAACGTCGGCGGGCCGATCGCGATCGCGCAGATGGCGTTTCAGGCCGCCGGCAGCGGCATCGCCGATCTGGTCATGTTTCTCGGGATGTTGAGCATCAACCTGGCGGTGATCAACTTCCTGCCAGTCCCGCCTCTCGACGGCGGCCAGATGGTCTTCCTGATCGCCGAGAAGATCAAGGGCAAGCCGCTGCCCGATTCCGCGATCAACGTCGGTATGTGGATTGGACTCATTCTCGTGCTCTGCTTGATGGTCTTTGTGACATATCAGGACATTTTGCGGTTGCTCAAGCTGGCTTGAGCCCGCGTCCGTCCCAGGGGGTCACGCGTCATGAGCGAGACAGCCTCGAATACAACCGCGAGCACTGTGCCTGGGATCCTTTCCGTCCCTCCAATTGCGGAGGTCGTACCGGCCCTGCGCTCGCACGATCCGGGCGCCGTCGCCAGCCGGCTCGGACTCAGCCTACGGCAAGTCGTGTCCTCGCTTGCCTGGACCGCACTCGGAGACCACGACGATCCCCGGCTGCCCCTCGTGCAGCACACGCCTCCCGAACCGCGCATCCGCGCAGCACTCGAAGAATCGGCCTGGGCTCCCATGCTCCCTAACGCTTCCCCCCCTGCTCGGCTGGCCTTCGCCGCCGGGCTCCTGCTCATCTTCGACTTCTGGGAACCCAGCCACGAGGCCGCCCAGGAGGCCGACGACCAGGGCGAGCACTTCGCCTCCCCCTACTGGCACGGCATCGCCCACCGCCGCGAGCCCGACCCAGGCAACGCCGGCTACTGGTTTCGCAGAGTCGGCAAACATCCCCTCTTCGCGGAATTGGGCGCCCTGGCCAGGCCCCTCATCGAATCGCACGGCGATCGCAACCTGCTCGCTCGGCTGACGCGCGGAGGCTTTGATCCTTACGCCATGATCGATCTCTGCACCACAGCCAGGCCAGGTTCCACCGAGGAGCTACTTGCACGCAGGCTTCAGCGCATCGAGGCCGCACTCCTGCTCGAAGCCTGCCTGAAGCAGGTCGAGCAGCCCTGATCACTCCCCGACTGAGGGCGATCCCAGAAAAATCCCTTGCGCCTTTCTAGTGGTGCTTCCTGGGCACCACCTTGATGAAGAACGGATGGCTGATTCGGCTCACGTGCCCGACCGTGTCGATGGCACGGAGCTGGAATGAGTAAACCCCCACCGGCAGCGGTGCCTCGAAACGCACGCGGTAATTGTCATTCCGGTTCACCTTCGCGGCGCCAAAAACAACACCCGAAGGCGACACAATCTGAATCGTTGTATGGAAGTGGTAGCTACCCACCAGGCTCGGGTGCTTAAGCGGTGTCTTGATGTGAGTGACGTTCGCCTGAACACCCTGGTTGCGAGCGATGTGCGGCAACGTGGGCGGAGGCATCGGCCGGCCGACCGCGAGCGCCGTCTGAAGCACCAGGCTGTAGTCGTTCGAGCCCAGGAACGCTGGCTGCGGACTCGCTGTATCCACCTGCGAAACAAGCTGATAGAGTGCGGAGGAAAGCCCCTGAACTGAACTCGGCGGCGCCTTGGTGGCATTCATCACCGCCGTGAATGAATAGTTCAGCCGGTGCACGTTCGACGCCGAAAGAGACTGCTGCGTAACCACCTTCCGAAGCTGGTAATTATAGTTATTGAGCGCGGAAGTCGGCGGCTTCGAGATCGTGTCCATGAGCTCGGTGAGCGATGCCTGGATCTGCTTCATTTCCGGCTTGGGCACGTATCGGCCAGGGCGGATCTGCTCGATATAAAACGGTAAACGCTCGATCCGCAGTGTCTTTTGCTCATATGTAATCGGCAAGTTGAGCTGCGAATAAAGCTGAAACCCAAACAGGGTGTTGTAGCCGTTCGAGCTCAACACCGCTCGCTGCTCGAGCGACTCGGAACCCGGAATAAACCGACGGCGATCCATCGCGCGGATCTCCTGGCCCGAACCAGCCGGGCGGAACATCCAGAGACGCTCTTGACCACGAGAGCGGATTCCGAACGGAACCCTCAACCCTCATCCAGCGACTGTGAAAACGGCGTTCCCTGCCCCGGGAACAGCCTTCTCTTAACACAAGCGCCCAGGAGTGAACAGGCGGGTTCTGCTATGGAGCAGTCTCGCTGCGCTCCAGGCACATCCTAAGATATGACCTCGGCTCAACTTCGGTTAATTCAAGGCTCTTTGCGAGCAGGCTCACGGCCGCCTGTAACCGGGGCAAGTCGGCCGCATTTTCGGCGATCATCTCAACCTCGGCGAAGCTCCCCAGCCCCTCGACGTCGTCCAGGCTGATCTCAACCGGACCCTCTCCGGTGTCGAGATGATACGACGTGCGGGTTTTCTTGACTGCATGCACAGGGCGAAACCCCAGTTTCAAGAAGAGCGCCTGGAGCGACTCAAACATCGGCCCGCCTGGGGCGCAGGGGATTTCAATCTCCTCACGCGTCTTGGCGGGCCCGGCGAGCTTCGGCCCCTTGTAGGTTAGCTGGTTCTGATCGCCCACCTGGCGAATCCGAAAGGCCTCATTCGTTTCGGCAAAGTCCCGGCAAGGATGATTAAGGTAAAGGTCAACCTGTGTCACGGGTTGGGAGCAGGCCGCGGGGCGCGCTGCCAGCAGCTCACGCAGGCGGTCATGGTTGGCCACGCGGAATTTGATTTCGACCTCGTATGGCATGGTTCCCGAGCCTACGCCGCCGCTGCTCGCCCCGTCAATCACTGTAAGGAAGACCGACGCTGCGTCAATAAACCGCGCGGGCGACGAATACACCACCGGATGCGGGGTTCGAACGACCCTCGCACCACCAAAATCGGCTCGGTCGTCGGCCACGCGTGGGATCTCCCACCCTGGTTCGCACCCAGCCGCACCCTGTCGTTCAACGAGGAGTGACATCGTGTTTTTGCTCGCGATGGGAGGTCTGGCAGGCGGATCGATGGCGGCCCTGAAGGTTGCGCCTTCGCTCCTCTGGGCCGCGGTCGAGCTCCCGAGTGGCGTGATCTGGCTGATCGGCTGCGTGGCCGTGGTGGCGATTGTGACCGAGATCCTGGGGATGCGCTACATCTCCAACAGCTCGGTCGGCGTGGTGGAGAAGCTCTGGTCGGTCGAAGGTTCGGTGGGCGAAGGGCGAATCATCGCGCTCGAAGGCGAGGCGGGATTCCAGGCGGAGCTTCTCCGCGGTGGCCTGCATTTTGGGCTCTGGCGCTGGCAGTTCCGCCTGCACAAGGTGCCGCTGGTCATGATTCCCCAGGGTAAGATCGGCTACGTTTACGCACGTGACGGCCAGGCCCTGGCGCCGATCCAGACGCTCGGCCAGGTGATCGCATGCAACAATTTTCAGGACGCGCGCCGCTTCCTGACCGGAGAAGCAACCAGCCCCGACCAGGACCCCGTGACCGGCCAGCGCGGGCGGCAGCGGGCGATCCTCCGCGAGGGCGTGTACGCGATCAACCTCGCCCTGTTCACAGTGATCACCGAGGACATGGTTTACCGCCTCCCCGCGCTGGGCCGCCAGGAACTCGCCGCGGTCTCGGCCTGGCAGCGCGAGCTCGGCGAGATCGACGGCTTCAGCCCCGTGCGCATCGGCACCCCTGTCGAAGCCCCCGCGCCACTCAATCCCGGCCAGAAAATCATGGTCGACAGCATCGGAATCGTGACCATTCACGACGGGCCGTCGCTGCCGCCAGGCGAAATCATCGCACCTCCGGCCGGGATCGATCGCTCGGACAAGGACTACCATAACAACTACCAGGATCCCGAAGCGTTCCTCCGCGCCAGCGGGCGCAGGGGCCTGCAATACACCACCTTGACCGACGGTACTTACTTCATCAATCGCTGGTTCGCCACCATCGAAACCATCCCCAAGACGATCGTGCCGATCGGCCATGTGGGTGTGGTGGTCAGCTACTTCGGACGTACCGGAAACGACCTCTCCGGCCAGGCGTTCCGCCACGGCGAGCGCGTCTCCGAGGGAGAGCGCGGCGTGCAGGAAAAGCCGCTTGGGCCCGGTAAGTACGCCTTCAATACCTACGCCGGTAATATCGTGCTCGTGCCCACAACCAACTTCGTTCTGCACTGGGTGACCGGGCGGAGCGAGTCGCACCGGTACGACGAAAGCCTGCGCTCGATCGATCTCGTTACCCGCGACGCGTACGAGCCAACACTCCCCCTTTCCGTGGTCGTGCATATCGACTACCAGAAAGCGCCCAGCGTCATCCAGCGCTTCGGTGACGTGAAGAAGCTCATCACGCAGACCCTCGACCCCATGCTCTCGGCGTATTTCCGCGACGTCGCCCACAAACGGACGATGCTGGAGCTCCTGCACGATCGCGACTCGATCCAGCACGAGGCGTCGGAGGAACTCGGGCGCAAGTTCCATAACTTCGATATCGAATGCGTGGACGTCCTGATCGGCAAGCCGGACACAGCCCAGGCTGGGGACAAGATCGAGACCTTGCTCGAACAGTTGCGGCTCCGCCAGCTTTCTCTCGAGCAGGTTGAAACGTACGCCAAGCAGGTCACCGCGGCGGAACGGCTCCGCGTGCTCAACGAGGCCCAGGCCCAGGCGCAGATGCAGACCGAGCTCACGAATTCGCTGGTGCAGATTCGGATCGCTGAGAACGAGGCCGAAGCCCTGCTCGCCCGCGCCCGCCGCCAGGCTGAGCAGGTGGTCGTGACCGCCGAGGCCAAAAGCCGGGAGCGGATCCTCGCCGGCCGCGGCGAGGGCGCTCGCATCCTGCAGGAAGGCCTTTCCGAGGCGTCTGTCATCACTCGCAAGATCGAGTCGTACTCCGACCCACGGCTCTACGCGCTGGCGAAGGTGGCTGAAAACCTGGCCCAGTGCACCCAGCCACTTGTGCCGGAGCGCGTGTTCATTGCCGGCGGCCAGGGCGCAGGCGAGCCCAGCGCGGCAGCAGGTTCGACCGCCACTCACGGACTCGTGGGGCTGCTTGTGAGCCTCATGGTCGCCGAGAAGTCTGGCTTCCAGCTCGCCGAATCGACGCAAGGCTCGGAGCTGCGATCCTTTACCGAGTCGGTCACCCAGTCGGCCATGGACGCGATCCAGCAAGCGGTCAAGGAGTCCGCCGCCGCGAAGGGTGGCAGTCCTCCCGCGGCAGTGGCTGAACGCATGGCGAGTGCTCCCGTGTCGAAACGCACCGAGCCCACCGATCCCAGCAAAAACGGCGCATGACGTGGCCTGGCGGGGCGGGATCCGACTCGGCTCTCGCCCCGCTCGCCAGGACATGGGCCCGCGGAACAGATCCCTCATCTGCCCAGCCCACCCCGTGAGCACAGGGTGCACGCTCACTTCTTGATGACACCAGGCGCGCATCTGGGTAGCGAGGATCGACGAGTCAAGCGCCATCCCCGCGGCACAAACCGCCGAATCATCAGGGAACACCTGGCCCGTACGACCCGCCCAACCGGATCCCGGCCTCACGATCGAGTGACTGCCGCATTCAAATCTCACCGTCACCTCCCGCGCCAGCGCGTCAGCGACCAGGCCGCGCCGCCGCTCCGAAGGCCGCATTCAGATCTCACCGTCAGCTCCCGCGCCAGCGCGGTGGGCTCGGTCCGCGTGGGCGGCTGGCTTCGCTTCGTACGTGTGATTAACTTCAATCCGTGCATGTGATTAGGTTCGTTCCGCGGGACCGTTGGCTTCGCTTCGCGCAGGGCCGTCGGCTTCGCTTTTCCGCGCGCTGAGTTGGACTTGTCGCGGCTCGATGGCTTCGCTTCGCAGTCGACGGATCTCTTTTTCTGGATTCATGTTCTAGCGATCCTAAACTCGGATTTGCGCAGCGGTTGTGGCCTCATTTTCTGACGAGCTTTGGCATCACTTTCTGACGCACCTGTGCTCGGTTTCTGGCGCGATTGGATTCCCTTCGTCGGTGCGAAACAACACCCTCGACCGCGCCTCCGATACGAGCACGCAGCGCGAGCAAGTGCGTGCATTCGTGCCAGGTCCGCCCTCTCGTGCTTAGCATGCTTAGCAGGACAGGCGTGGTCATTGCGTGTCGAGGCTCGCTGGCTTCGCTCTTTCCGCGTGCTGGGTTCGCTTCGCACGGGCACAATGGGTTCGGTTCGCAGTCGACGGTTCTCATGTGATGGCTTCATGTTCTGGCGAGCATTGGCTCGGTTTTATGCGCGGTTGGCTTTGCTCCGCGCGGGCTCGCTGGCCTCGCTGTTTCCGTGCGCTGAGTTCGGTTTGTCGCGGCTCGATGGCTTCGCTTTTCCCACGCGCTGGGTTCGGTCCGCGCGGACACGTTGGCTTCGGTCCGCGCGGGCGCAATGGGTTCGGTTCGTAGTCGACGGTTCTCCTGTAATGGCTTCATATTACGGATAGTCTTTGGTGGATTTTGCGCAGCGGTTGTGGCACCAATTTCTGACACGCTTTTGGCATCACTTTCTTACGCGATTGGGTTCGGT
>DAIDHX010000260.1 GCA_027451885.1 Planctomycetales bacterium | reverse complement strand
TTGCCATATCCTGGTAAGTCAGGGCGCGGGTTCGGCTCGCCGGTTGGCTCGCCAGCCGAGACTGATTACGCCCGCGCCTGCTTGTTGCAAGGCTCCGAGCACATTCGCCGCCACTACGCCGCTGATCACAAGGACTTCGCGTCATGATTTCCAGATCGATTCGCCAGGGCATTCTCGTCGGGGGGCTTGTGGCGTTCTGCTGGCCACAGGGAGCGGGCCTGGCGGATGATCGCGCCAACGCGCTTGCCTTGATCGAGCGGCTGGGCGGGCGTTATGGAGTCGACGCCGCCAGGCCCGACCGGCCCGTCGTGCACGTTGCGCTTTCCCAGGCCGGTAAGAACGGCGAGGCGCTTCGATGTCTTGTCATTTTTCCCGAGCTGCGCGGGCTCGATCTCCTGGATCTCGAGGACGCGGATCGGCAGCTTGTGCATGTCCGTGAACTCAAGCAGGTGCGTGAGCTCAGTCTCGACCGCTCCTCGGTCACGGACGCCGGCATGAAGCACGTCGCCGCACTTGAGCAGCTTGAGACGCTCACCGTGGGTAGCACGGCGGTCAGCGACGAGGGGCTCAGGGCGATCTCAGGGCTTAAGCACCTGCGCTGGCTTGAACTCGGCCGCGACCGCGGTATCACCGACGCGGGGACCGCGGCCTTGCGCGGGTTGACCCAGCTTCGCCGGCTCTATCTCGAAGGTACACGAGTCACCGACGCCGGGCTTGCCAACATCGCCGGCCTGACCGAGATGCGCATGCTCATGCTTCCCGACGGGATCACCGACGCGGGCATCTCGCACCTGAAAGGAATGCGGCATTTGCGCTTTCTGGAAGTCACCGATACGCCGATCACGAGCAAGAGCGCTGCGGTGCTCGGCGAGCTTGGGAACCTAAGCGCGCTTTATCTGATCAATACCGCGATTGGCGACGACGGCATGGCGAGCATCGGCCGGCTCAAGAAGCTGACCGTGCTCAACCTGAGCGGCAGCAAGATCACCGACGCGGGCATCCCGCATCTGGAAGGCCTGACGAATCTCGAGACCCTGGTGCTCGAACGGACGGCGATTTCTGAAGCCTGTTCGGGCTCCTTCGCCAGACTCACCAGGCTGAAGTCACTCTTCCTAACTGACACGCGATTCACGGCGGCGGGGGCCGAGGCGCTTGCCGCGCGTTCGAGATCGCTTTCCGTAGAACGCCGCGGCGAGTGATTTTTTCCTCCGCATGGGTTAGGACGTGTGACAGCGAGCCCGCGGGAACGTTACATTCGCGTGCTCAGGCCGCGCTCTCGGCCCACGTGTTACCGGAGATATCGCTCGATGGTTAGCCACGTCATCGTGACCCTGATCGTTCTCCTGCGAGTTCCCCCAGCAGATGCTCCGCCGCGGCAGGACGATCCCAGGGCCAGGGCTCAACCATTCAAAATTGAAAAATTCCAGGCAACCCTGGAGGAATATCAGAAGCGCAAGGAGGAGTTCGACCAGGCGTATCGGAAGGCCAGCAACCAGGACGAACGCGCACGTGTACTCCACGACAAATTTCCCGATAAGATCGAGTACGCCGAACGCTTCTGGGCCCTGGCCGAGGCCGCGCCCGACGACCCTTCCGCGTTTGATGCGCTTCTCTGGTGCGCCCAGCTTGGCAGAAACACTTCGCTGGCAACCAAGGCGATCGACCGCCTGGCCGCGCGGCACGCCGAGAATCCCAGGCTGAGCGCCCTCACCGACTTGTTGGAGCAAGTGCCTGGCGACTCCGCCGAGACCTTGCTTCGAGCCATCGCCGCCAGGAATCCCGATCGCGGAGCGCGTGGCCGAGCCAGCTTTATGCTCGGCCGCTGGTTGAATCGCAGGCTCGAGCTGGTGCAACTTGTGCGCGATCAGCCGGGTCGCCTGGCGGCCATGGAGGACTTCCTCAAAAACCAGGGGCTGGACCCGGCCCTGCTTGCCAGATCCGATCCCACCACGCTGACAAAAGAGGCCGAGGCCGTCTTCGAGCGCGTGGCCAAGGAGTACGGGGACGTACACGCGTTCCAGAATACGCTCGCCAGGCTCGCCGGGGACGAGCTGCACGAGATGCGCGCAATTGTGGTCGGCCGCCCCTGCCCCGAGATTTCTGGCCAAGATCTCGACGGCAAGGCTTTCACGCTGAGCGAATTCAAGGGAAACGTCGTCCTCGTCGACTTCTGGAGAGACGGGTGAGGGCCTTGCCGGGCCATGTACCCACACGAGCGGTCGCTCGTGAAGAAGCTCGCAGGGCAGCCATTCGTTCTACTCGGCGTCAACAGCGACGGAGACAGGGACAAACTCCGCAGCCGTCTGAAGGAAGAATCGATCACCTGGCGCTCGTGGTGGGACGGCGGTGATAGAAATGGCCCGATCGCTCGGGCGTTCAAGGTGGAGGACTGGCCGACGCGCTATGTGATCGACCACCGCGGAATCATCCGCGCCAGGTTCGTGGGATCTGCCAGCGCGGAGCGCCTCGATTCCCTGATCGATACGCTACTCAAGGAGGCGACGAGGGCTCGCGCCTCCGATCAGTCGCGATTCGGCAGCGATGGCGCGCCACCGAACGGCTTACGGACTGACGGTGAATAATTCCAGGCCGACCCCCTCCGCGATCAGACGATGGCCCTCCGCACTGGGATGCAGGTGATCGCCGCTATCGAGCCTGGGTAAGAGCCGTGCCGGGTGCTCAGGGTCGCGCGTGGCTTTATCGAGATCGATCAGGCCGTCGAAGTGGCCGGCGCTGCGAATCCAGGTGTTGATCTCCTGTCTCGCCGCTTCCAGCGCGGGGGTGAAGTAAAACGAGCCTTCGCACGGCAACAGCGTACAGCCGAACACTCGAATGCCGCGGTCGTGGGCTCGGCGGATAATCTGTTGGTAGGCCGCGATGATCTCGGCCGCGTTCGCCGACCGCGTGCCCAGGTCGTTGATCCCCTCCAGCAGGATCAGGTCGCGCACGCCTGGCTGGGCCAGCACGTCGCGATCGAGCCGGGCAAGCGCGCAAGGGCCCAGTCCGTCGTTCAGCAGCCGGTTGCCCCCCAGCCCCTGGTTGAGTACGCCCACGCTCGCGGTCGCGGGATTCGCCAGCAAGCGCATCGCCAGGTGGTCCGGCCAGCGCCCGTTGGCATCGGTGATCGAACCGCGACCGTCGGTGATCGAATCGCCCAGGATCGCGACGGCGCGGGCATCGGCTTCGTCCGTCTCAACGTCAACGCCTGAAAGGTAATACCAGTGCGCGGTCGTGATTGCACGCGGCAACTCGGGTGCATCGACCGCGTCGCCGGCTTTCAGATACGAAGTCGCGCGTGAGCCGGGATGACCTGTGACTGCCGTTGCTGTGTCCTTGACGTGTAGTGTGATCGCGAGATCGGACAGGGGCGCGAGCGCGAAGTCGATCGCGTCGGAAACGACCATCGCGCCAGGCGGGATACGAAATTTCGCCTGACCGGAGACCACGACCGGAGTGCGGGTCTCCGAGCGAATTGCGCCGCGGCCGGTGGCAATGGCGATCGTCGCGTGCTCAATCACCAGCGGGTGCGTGCCGTACGCGTTCGAGATTCGAACCCTCAGTCGCTTGCCACCCAGCGAGACGTGGACCACCTGCCGCAGCGTGGCATCGGCCAACTCCGGCGCAGGGGGCATGTTGCGCGGCTCCACGCGCTGAGGAGCGGCCGACCATGTGCCAACCCAGCGCCCGTTTGCATCCTCCGCCCTCAACCCGTTTGCAAAGTTGAGAGCGCAGAGCGTGGCGAACACGGTACGGCATACGCGCATTTGCGCTTTGATGTGACACAGTTTATTTCGCATCGCCTCTGGCCTGATCCTTGAGCTTGATGTAGCGATTGGCGAACGCCAGGAACGTCGGCCAGTTGGGGCCGGTGGTATGGCCGCCGCGATGCTGGCGAAAGGCGAGCTCGCCGTCGACGAGCGGGCGCTCGAGCTCCGGGAATTCAGCGGTACCGAGATCCTTCTTACCCAGCAGGCGGTAGACTGGACCGGCCGCAACCGCGGCCTGAAAGCTCCCGCGCTGATCGACCCACTGCCCCTCCGCGGCTGGGCCGCTCGAGGCGCCATAGCTGATAAACGTGGGCCGAGGCGCACAAAGCGCGATGAGCTCGTGGGCGTCCACGGGCAAGTCGTCGGGGGTAAGCGGCCCGCCGTATTTGATGAAGTTCCCGGCCATCCAGTGGTATTCGCCCGAGCCTGTGAGATTCTCGACCAGCTCGCCGAAGTTGCGGCGGTGGATCTTGGCACCTCCCTCGCCCGAGGACCCGATGAAGCCGATGGCGAACCGCTGGTCATAGGCCATGGCCACGAGCGCGGCCTTGCCGTATCGAGAGAGCCCCTCGATGCCCACCTGGGTCGCATCCACGCTTTTGTCTGTCTCGAAATAATCAAGCGCCCGGCTCGCGCCCCAGGCCCATGCGCGAAGCGCGCCCCAGTCGTCGGGCTTGCGCGGCTGGCCCTGGTTGCACAGACCGATGATTCCCCGCGTGAGCCCGGCGCCATTGTCTGCCTGGATGCTATTTGGCACGATGATCGCGTAACCCCAGCCCCTGGCCAGAACCTGCTCCTGCCACGATGGTCCGCCGCCAGCTCCAGGGAGAAACGCGCCCTTCGCCGCCGTCCTGGGTTGTGCACTTTTTACCGCCGCGGCCTTCGTTTGCGGCCCGCCAGGGCGCGGTCCAAACCGGCCGAAGCCGAAGCCAAACTCCATTATCACCGGCACCGGTCCCTTCGCGTCCGCTGGCGTTGTGAGCGTGAGCTGGATATCCACTGTGATGGCAGGGCAGCGCGTGTTGTCGACATGGCCCACCAGTTTCTTTGTGACAGCCGGAATCTTACCGACGGTCTCGCTGGTGTTGTTCGTGATCTCCCAGGTCACGCGCGGCATGTCCTTCGGCACCCGGCCGTAGACCTCGCGATCAAAGTCTTCCACGATCTCTGGCCTGCGTTTATGCCACCAGAGCTCGGGCGTGGTCACCCTCGTGCCGTCCTTGCAGACGAGCGGGTCGGGCAAAGTGTACGAGCGGACCCTGGACTCGTCGTAATTCGCGGCGTTTTGTGCGCGAGGATTCATGCCGTTCGCTCCTTCTCGGAGCGACTTGATCCCAAGCGCGTCCATCATCAGCTTGTGGTCTTCCTGCGTTGAGTATTTGCGCAGCGAAGCCGTGGCTGGGTTGGGCTCCTGGGCGAACGCGGCGGGGGCGAGGCTCGCGACAATCAAGGCGACGAGCAGCTTACGCATCGAAGGAAGTCCTGTGAAATCCCGCGGAAAAAAGAAGAATGTTCGAGCATACCCGACGCGCCTCAGAAACGCTCGCGTGGTGGTATCGATTCATGCCACGATCCCCTTGCGCACCACGCCCTTGACGTCGGTAAGCCGCATGTCGCGCCCGGCGTAACGAAATGTATGCTGTTCGTGATTGAGCCCGAACAGGTGGAGCACGGTGGCGTGCAGGTCGTGGACGCACATGGCGTGATTCCGTCTCGAGTCGGCTTCAAGGCGCGTCTCGTTCGTGCGCCCGCGGATCTGAACCCCTCCGCGCGTGTGGCGGGACCATGCGGCTCACCACCAGGCGGTCAATCTCGCGCAGCGCAACGGAGCCGTCGCCGTCGAAGTCCGCTTCCCTCAAGAGACAATCGAGCTCCTCGCGTGAGAGCTTGCCGTCCCGGTTTGCGTCGGCCGCGATCATGACATGAGCACCCGTGGACATCACAGGCCCCGGATCGTTCCACGGCTCCCCACCGCGGCTGGCGCTTCCTGCCGCGGCCGGATGGATCGGTGAGCCGGCATGATGGACGTGCGCCGGGAGCGGCCAGTTCGTTCCGAGATAGAGGATTCCCGAGGCGGTGACGAGCATGGAAGCCGCGCAGCCACAGAGGCTGAGCATGCCCACGAAGCTTGGAGTCGGCCGTGCCTTGCGGCTACCGACTGCGTAAATACTTGCGACCAGGAAGGCAATCGCCGTGGCGGCAAGAAGTGCCTCAATGAGCTGCTCCGGCGATCGATCCATCACCGCGTCCGACATGCACTGGAGAAATCCCATTGCCGGCCTCACTTACGTTGTGTGCTGATTCGCTTCAGCCCAGGCATTCTCGCGGATGCGTGCTCACGGCCCCGGAGCGTTTCTCGTCGTGGAATCGAGCGACTGAAGATACGCCACAAGATCGGCGAGGGCCTCCGGCGTGAGCGCGGCGGCGATGCCCTCGGGCATGATTGAGCTCTCCTGCCTGCGCCTGGCCTCGATCTGGCCACGCTCCAGCGTGCGCTCGATCCCGGAGGATTCACGGACGAGCACCGTGCGCGGGCCTTCGCTGACCACAAAGCCGCTATACACCCGGCCGTCCGAGAGCGCGAAGTGATACGACTCATACCCCTGCGCGATCTTTGCGCCTGGCTTCAAGATGGATTCCACCAGCTCGGCCGCCGTGGATCGCTTGCCGATATCAACCAGGTGCGGCCCTTTGGGCGTCTGGCCTTCGGCGTCGGTGTGGCAGACCTGGCAAGAGTGCGCGGTGAAGAGCGCTTTTCCTCGCGCGGGGTCGCCCCGGGACGCGAGCACCCGCCTGGCCGCTTCCTCGTACGCCAGGTTGCCGATCTGGTTGGGGTTCCTGGGATCGGGCTTTGCAAGCAGCACACGCTTCTCGCTCTCAGTGCTCGAACGCGTGGCGACACCGGCCGAGATCCCTTCGATCTGAACTCGCCTGCGTGCAAGCTCGTTGCGCAGAAACTCGGCGGTGGAAGCATCGCAGTCCCTGAGGGCCTTACGGAGCACGCCGGCAATCTGGGCCGTGCCTTCCCAGTCTCGCGGATCAAAATAGGGGCCCGTGGTGTCGGGCCGAATGCCCCACCAGCTTCCGTCGTAATCGGCCTCGCGATGATAGAGTCGCACGAGCGTGGCCAGGATCTCGCGTTTGGCGACCGTTGTTCGGGCGGCGTCCAGCTTCTTACTGAGGCCGTCGACGGTCTTCACGTCGTGCATCGACCGCAGCGCCTGGAGCGCTCCTGAGCGATACGGTCCGTCGATTGCGCTTAGGCAAGCATCGATGGCGTGCAGCGCCACGAGTGTGCGCACCGCCAGATGCGGCACAGCGCGATCGGGGTCGGGCTGAGCATGGACCGGCCGGACCGTCGACGGCGCGGAGCCGTCCGGTCGAGACGTCAGCGGTAGAATGCGCGGCGCCGCGTCGACTGCCCCCAACCTGCCTAGCCCAATCAGCGCCTGAGCTCGAACGCGAGGTGATGGATCCGCCAGCGCATTCCGAAACAGCGCACTCGAAACACCACGGAGCTGCGACTTCCGGTCCGCAAGCGCCTTGAGCGCGAATTCGCGTAGATCCGCGATCCTGGTTAGCGCGGCAAGCGTGGCGTGCGACTCCTCGCCATTTAGATCCTTGAGCGCGAAGAGCGCCGCCACGCGGCCAGCAAGCGGCTTGTCCGGGTTCAATACGAGCGACTCGAGCATCATGGTCGTCTGCGTGTTACGCCCTCGGCCCACGAGCGCACGCTGGCAGAAGAAGCGTGAGACCGCGTTCGGCCCGCACAATCCCTCAACTAGCTCATCAAGGCGAAGCGTCCTGGGATCGACGACCGGAGAAGACTTCCAACCCGGTGGGCAAACGCACGCCACGAACCCAACCTGCGGGCCGACGTAGACGCTCGCCTCGCCCCCACGCCAGCTCGCCACATAGAGACGGCCGTCAGGGCCGATGTCCATCCCGGTTGTGCGCGGGACCGAGAGAAACACCCCCGTCTTCGCCAGAAACGATGCTCCCGTGGGCGTCAGCTCGTGGCGATAGACCTCGCTCCGGCCCCAGTCGCCCGTGAGCAACGCCCCCTGATAAACCGCCGGCCAGCGCACGTCCTCGATCGCAAGCGCGCCTGTACCACCCCCCTGCCCAAATGCGCCGAGCGGCGTCATGATCTCGTCGGGATCGCTCGCGAACCGCTGGGAGTAGCCGTAATCGGCTGTTGGCAGCAGGTGGCTCACACGCACGTCCCAGCCTCCACCGTCATTCGTATTATCGCGCGTAAACAGATTCATGAACGAATCTATTGCGATTGCGAACGGATTACGCAGGCCCGTGGCGTGGATCTCGAGCTCGGTCCCGTCCGGGCGCACACGGAGGATTCCCCCCCCGCGCTGAGAGAGCGTCACGCCATCCTTGCCTTTCGCGTGGTGGAAGCCGTAGTCACCGACGGCGATATAGATCCAGCCGTCGAGCCCCATGCGAATCCCGTTCGTCGTGTGATCGCCGCCGCGTTCGTCGATCAGGCTCGTGGTCAGGCCTGAGACGAGCACTTCCTGGGCGTCGGAGACGCCGTCGCCGTTGTCATCGCGAAACAGGCTCAAGAACGGCGGATGCAGCACCCAGACCTTGCCCTCGAGTGCGATCACGCCGCGTGGGTGTTCCATGCGGGCGAATCCATTCGAGCGGTCGGCCTTGCCATCGCCGTCGTCATCGACCAGGCGCACCACGCGGCCGCCGCCGGGTGCGCGCCCGAGCGACCCTTGCTCGTCGACCGCAACATAAATCGTTCCATCGGGGGCCGCGTACAGCGTAACGGGGTAGGATATTCTGGGAGGGGCAGCGAACAGGCTCACCTGGAAATCAGGCGGAGCCTTCACCACATCGTTGATCGTGGCGTCGTCCACCGGCCGCGGCGGCGCAGCCCCCACAGCCGGGCCGAAATTGAACCGGGGGCGATAGCCCTCCCTCTTGCCCGTGAGCTGATCGGCGATCGAACGCGACCGAGTCTCGGCGAAGGTGCGCAGGTCAGGCGCGGTCGGAAAGCCGGGCGGACCGAGGGCGGCGGGCGGCTCCCCGCGTTCCTCGCGCGCGGCAAGCTCGCGCGCCACGATCGGCGCGATCGTTTCCTCGACGGCATCGATGTCCGCGAGCAGTTTCTCCTTGCGAAATACCGTGTTCGCAAGCTCGGCCAGGATCCGCGTGTATGAGCCACGAATCTCGGGTATCGCCAGCAAGCGATCCGCCAGCCGGTTCGGGTTCGAATAGGGATGAGCCAGGCTCATATCCATGAGCTGGCCGGCCGAACCCATCATCAGAAAATTGGCAAACGCCAGATCCTGGTCTCCCGGTATGAAGACAAGGCGATTGGTCCGCGGATCGAGCGCGAGCGCATAGTTATAAGCAAGCGTAAAGAAGCCGTCGGCATTGGCGATCAGCGCCTGCGCGGCCATGAACCGCAGGAACCTATCCACATCAAGATATGCTTGTATCTCATCGTGAAAGCGGGCGTCGTCCGCGTGCTCAACGAGCTTCAAGAATGCGATAAATCGTCTGGCTGCCTCGGCGGGCGGCTGAGCGATTGGGCGATACGGACCGCGATAGGGCGACCAGTCGTCCCCCAGCACGTCCAGTCCGCGCAGGCCCTGAGGCCGCACCAGCAAGCCCGAGGGCGCTCCAAATCGATCCTTGAAAAACGCCAGGTTGATCGGCTCAACCAGGGTGTACAGGCCCAGGATCGACTTGTTGTGAAGTCCAGGAACTGTCAGTGTGACTTCGGCCAGGGCGGTGCGCGCCGCGGGAACACCCGCCTCGTGAAAGAGTTTTTGCCCGAGCGCTTCACGCATTCGCGACGGATCAAGCGCACCGCTCTTGAGCGAGAACGCGGTGAGCCCGTGAAACCGCCGCGGTTCCGCGTCCTGAAGGTCGATGAAGAACGACCGTTTGAGCCCTGTTGCCGATGCCATGTAAGACGCATTGCCTGCGTAGCGAATACTGGCGTGCCGGATCTTCCGGCCGTCGATGGTGACCGTGGCGGCCGCCCAGGGAAACTCGACGCCGAAGAGATTGCGTTCCCCCGCGCGGGCGCCTGGTTTTCGGGGCTTTGGCGCGCGCGGCGGTGTGCCCGGGGGCGATGGCATCGCCGGCTGGAGAGCCTGGTATTCCTCCGCCGCGAGCTCGATGTGTACCGGCACCACACGCGTGAGGCCAAAGAGCCGGTTCTCGCTGGCTTTAGCATCATTCAGTGGGTCTGCGCCCGTCACTGATGCCGCCGGCACAAGGACGGCGGCAAACAGTGTGATCCGGTGGATCAGAGCTCGAACGCGCATGGGCGAACCTCACGATGCCTTGAGCGTGGAACAACGAAGGCGCGCCAATTCCACAGCCAGCGGAATCCGCGATCATTCACCCTCTAAGTGAAAGAGATGCGATTCCGGGACGAATGTCGCGCGGTTGCCGCTGCATTTTTTCGTGGTGCTCGCAAGTTGCGGCGTAGCCTAGCGTTGAGGTGAGGCACCTGCGCCTGGCCGGCTGGGCTCGCGACGTCGGAAGGGGAACGGGAAGGAGCTCAGATGACCGGCAACGGGAGTCCCCACGAGGTTCTGCCAGACGCGGGCTTGTTGGGGTGTGAGGACGCCGAGGATCCGTTTCATCGCTGGGTGTTCGGTCGATTCTGACCCTGCGCGTGACTGCGCGTCGCGGAACTGGCCGAAGAATGCGTCTTCCTCGATTCCGCGGATTCGCTCGCGTTGGGCGGGAGAGAGCCCAAGCGCCTCGACGACCTCCGGCTCGCGAAAGGCGCCTGGTCCTTCTGCCTGAAGCGCGAGCTGCCGCAGCCGCAGGCGTTGAGGCGTGCTCAAGATTGAGTCGACCTCGGCCTCGTTCGCGCGCGCGTGCTCGAGTGCGATGCGTGCCCGATCGGCGGGGGGCGGCCGGTGCGCGGGGTCGCCAAAGGCGGCTCGCCAGCGCCCCACCGCGTGATTGGAGAGCTCGGCCACCCGCTTGCGCTGATCTTCGTCGAGCTTCAGGTCGTCCATCGCAGCCTGCTGCACCAGCAAGAAGAGCTGTCCTGCCGCTCGCAGCGCTGCGAGGTCGGAAAGGATGGACTCAACTCGACGCGTGGTGTCGAGCAGGTCGGCCTGGAGCTCTGGATCGCTCCGCTGTTCGGCGAGGAACTCGCGATAATACGCCAGGGCCGACGCCAGGAGTCGCTTGCGCAGGCCCTCGGTTCCCGGCCGGTGTGCAAGCTCTTCCTCGCTGGCGCGGATCAGTTCGTCGACCGCGCGCCTGGCCATGCGGAATCGTTCCTCGGCTTCCTCCGCGCGGTCGTGCTCGCGCAAATAGGCCGCCTCCGCCTTGTGCTGTTCCACGAGCGTGCGCGCCTGCTCGCGTCTCAGCATCGCCATGCTCACGAGCGACGCGGCCAGGAGCAACACAAGCGCTGCGATTCCCGACCCGACCAGCGCGGGATGCTTGCGCATCCAGGCTCTGAGCCGCTCGGCCACGGTCGGCCGCCGCGCCAGAATCGGCCGGCCCTGGAGAAAGCGCTCGAGATCGTCGGCCATCTCCTGGGCGGATGCATAACGCTCGGCGGGCTCCTTGCGGAGCGCCTTGAGCACGATCGTTTCCAGCCGCTCGGGAATCGAGGGCTCGAGCGCCCGGGGCGAGGCAGGCTCATCCTCCACGATTTGCCGGATCAGGGTATGGCGATCGCGGCCGTCAAACGGCGGGCGAAGCGTAAGCAGCTCATAGAGCGTCGCACCCAGCGAATAGACGTCGCTGCGATGGTCGACGATTCTCCGCTGGGCGAGCACCTGCTCGGGGCTGGCATATCGGAGTGTGCCCAGCATTTCGCCAGAGATCGTCAGTCCCTCGTCGCCGGTGACCTGCGCCAGGCCGAAGTCGGTGATCCAGAGCTGTCCGCGCACGTCGAGCAGCAGGTTGCCCGGCTTGACGTCACGATGCACAATCCCCGCCTGGTGTGCGTGCTCGAGCGCGCGTGCAGCCTGCCGGCCGAGCGCGGCCATGCGGCCAAAATAGCGGATGCGATCGCCGGAGCGTTCCCGCGCGATGGTGGTCGCCGCCGAATCCAAGCCCGCGTCCGGGCTGAGCGCTGCGCGTCCCTGGCCGAACTCGGTCCGCGCGCCCGCGGCTGCCAATTCATCACGCTCCGCCCTGAGCTCGGCGACGAGCGCGGCCAGGCTCTGGCCGTCGATGAACTGCATCGCGTAGTAGTGGACCCCGCGTTCGCAGCCGACGGCGTGGACGGGTACGATCCGCTCATGCTGCACGTGCGCGGCGGCGAGCGCCTCGGTCTTGAAGCGCTGAAGCCTGCGCGGGTCGATCGCGGCGGCGAACGGCAAGATCTTGAGCGCGACGCGTCTCCGCAGCGAAATCTGCTCTGCCTCGTAGCCCACGCCCATGCCCCCGCGGCCAACTTCACGCAGGAGCCGAAAATCCCCCAGCTCACCGAGCGTGGTCTGCGCCCCGGTGGACGGCGCAGACGAGTCGCCACTGAGCGACCCCGCATCTCCCTTGCGTGCTTGCCGCAGTGGGGCGGTGATTCGGTCGAGGGCCTCGTGGCCGTCCAGAAACGCCTCGAGATCACCGCGCAGGTCCGGATACGCCGCCAGAAGCTGCGCCCGATCAGGCGCTTTGCCCTGCTCGAGCGCTTCGAAGTAGCCCAGCAGCACCTGGTTGCGATGCGCCTCGCGGTCGAGCACGTGGCGAATGTCATGCGCCATGGGCGGACTCCGCGGGGTCATTGAGAATCTCCCGCAGTCGCTTCAAACCGCGAAACAGCAAGCCAACCGCCGCGGGACGGCTACGGCCGATGAGCTCCGCGACCTCGGCCACCGGCAGCCCCGCCAGGTAATGCAGCTCCACCGCCCTGCGCTGATCCTCGGGCAGCCCGCCGAGCGCCTCCGCCAGACGCAGCAATTCTTCGCTCCGAACCGCGCCTTCGCTGGGCGAGGTTTGGTCGGCGGCAAGTAGAACTTCGAGCCGGGCGGCCGAATGTTCGAGCTCTGCCTCGAGCGACTGCTCTCGCGCGGCGTCTCGCGCCTGTGTCTCGAACCGCCTCAGTGCGCCTGCGATCGTGCTCGCCAGAATCGAGCGCAGCCATGCCAGCCATTCGCCTTCGCCGCGGCCCCGAAACTGGTCCTGCCGCTCGTGGGCCTGGAGTATCGCCTGCTGCACCAGGTCCGACGCATCCAGCTTCGCTCGCAGCCGTGGCCCAAGACGCAGCCGCGCGAGCAACTTCAGATACTCGCGATGCTCCTCGATGGGGCGGATGTCGTCACGTGCGGTCGGGGACATGGGTAATTCGCCATCAAGTTCGCCCATTCCACAGGGAATTCCCCCTGAAGTATACGGCCTCTTGACCCACAAATCACCCATGGAGTTCAAGCGACGCCAGCGCCCAGCCGCGATTCACGCGGAACTTACCCAAACGAAGCGGCCACGGTAGGCGCGCCTAACCTGGCCGCACCGCCGGGGGGCTTACTTCCTGGCCCGGGCTTCGGCAAGATCGCGGATGCGTTCCGCCCAGTAAGCCCAGCCCCGCGGCATACCCTCGCGATGATCCGCCAGGAAGACGCCCATACCGCGATGAAGCAACGTCAGCCGCGTCACGCCACCTTCGGACCTGAGCCGATACTGCACGTGATTCGTCGCCGGGTAGGACATCATCAGCGGACCGCAAATCTCCAGCAACGTGGGCGGCTTGATCACCTGCACATGACCCCACAGATGCCCCGTGTTGTTCCCCAGGTCACGATACCAGCGCCCGCCGGGCCAGGGCTCGAAACACATCGGAAACAAGGTTCCGTCCGGCTTCTGACAGTCCGGACCCAGTTGCTCCAGAACCGCCTCGAAGGCGATCTCGAGCGGCGCAACGATGTTGATCTCCTTACAAATCTCCAGCGTCTCAACCACCTGCCGGTCCACGGTTTCGGTAATCATGATTCTCCCTTCCCAGGTTTGGAGGATGCCTCTGCCGCCACCCGCACTCGAGCCTTCTCTTCCGCTCGAGCCTTGATCCGCTCGAGCTGATGGCCCCACAACGATTCAAACGTCTTCACCCAGTCGTGCACGGTTCTCAGCTTCTCCGCTTCCAGACTGTAGACCCGCTCACGCCCCTGCTTCACCACCGCAACCACGCCGACCTTGCGCAAAACTCCCAGATGCTTCGACACCGACGGCTGCGGCATGCCCAGCAAAAGCGCAAGGGCTCCGGCCGCCAGCGCCCCTCGCTGCGCAAGAAGCTCCAGAATCTCACGCCGGCGAGGTTCGGCGATCGCGTTAAACACATCAGACGTCGTGGATGCTCGTGCCATGCGATCATTATTTTCCTTTATCGGAAAATGTCAAGCGACGCTTGCGAAATTGGACTGGGATTGGCGGCGCGAACACCCAGCGGGGACGGGTCCAGGTGCCCTGCGCTCGTCGAAATTCCGCGAGGCTTTTGAAGTCACGCCAGGGCAAGACTTGCTCACATGGGTTTTAGCCTGATCCAGAGACGCACGCGGTCCGCGCTGTGGCTGTGATTTCTGTGCACCATTGTCACGGTGTTCCGCGCCTCTGTGCTCGACGCGGGTGAGATTTCGCTTGCGGTTCAAACGCGGGACCTGGCCTCGGGCGCAGTTCATAACGATTGTGGAGCGGGTTGATCCCCGGCGCCTCGGCGTGATTGCCCTCGAGGTGTGGCACCATTACGGCTGCAAGAGAGCGACGCGGATCGGCGTTCCAGCGGTTCGAGAACAGGCTCACGCCTTCGGTTTAACGCATGTGAGTGCGTAGTGCGTAAGCTCGCCGCTCTTGAGCCCCATCTTGATCCGGATTCGCTCGCGGTATGTCTCAACGGTGTGGACCGAGAGGAGCAGCCGCTCCGCGATCTCCGCGTTCTTGAGCCCTTCGCCCATGAGGCGGAAAATCTCAAGCTCGCGATCGTTGAGCACGTCGAGCCTGGACTGGGCGGACTCCTGTTCACCGTGCCCCACGGCCTTGCGAAGAAGTCTCTCTGACATCGACTCGCTGAGATACACCTTGCCTTCCAGGACCCTGCGGATGGCCTCCACAATCTTGTCGGTGGCCTGATCCTTTGTAATGTAGCCCAGAGCGCCTGCGCGGAGCGAGCGTTCGGCGTAGATCAGGTCGCTATAAGTCGACCAGACCAGAATCCGCACATGGTTCGTGCGGTCGATGATTCGCTTGATGAGCTCGAGTCCATGCCCTGTCTTGAGGGAGAGGTCGACGACGGCCACGTCGGGCTTGCACTCGGCGATGATCCGTAGCGCTTCTCCCATCTGGGCGGCTTCACCGCAGACCTCGAGGTCGGGCTGCCTGCTGATTCGGGCTGCCAGGGCCTCGCGCACGGCGGGATGATCATCCACGATCAGGATTCGAGCCCGTTTCGCGGTCGGTTTGTTTTCCATCCCTTGTTCCTGGTAAGGTGCACCGGATGCGGGTGCCGGCTGGCTCAACGCGCTCGACGGCAAGAATGGCTCCGATGATGGCCACGCGATTGCTCATGATCCGAAGACCAAGTCCTTCCCCCTCGCCTGTGCGTGGCCTGGCTTCGGAAATGCCAATCCCGTCATCGGTCACAGTGAGGCTTAGAAAGTTGCTCAACACGAGCTCGATGCGAATGTTTCTGGGCCGAGCATGTTTGACGGCGTTATGAACCGCCTCCTGAGCAATCAAATACAAATGTGTTGCCGTGATTGTATCTGGAAGGGAAACGGGTGCGGGACAAACGAACTCGCAGTTTACCCTGTTCTCATTCTGGGTGCGATCCGCAAGCTCGGCGAGTGAAGCCATGAGCCCCTCGGCCTCCACCGAAACCGGCATTAGCCCCCGCATCACCGCACGCAACTCTTGCTGGCCGCGCTTGAGGCCGGCGGCAATGCGCTTGATGAGCTTCTCGGCGTGGACACGATCCTTCTTCAGAATCTCGGTAAGGTCATCGATCTGAAGACTGAGTGCTGTCAGTTCCTGGCTGACGGTGTCGTGCAGGTCCTGCCCGATCCGCTGTTGCTGCAGGGAGGCGATCTCCACGATCTCGCGTTCCAGCTCCTTGCGGCGGCTGATATCGCGGATGATGCCCGTAAACATTTTCAAATGATTGACCTCGCTCACGGCTAGCTCCGCCGGGAATACGCTGCCGTCCTTGCGCCTGCCGACGACCTCACGCCGAATGCCTATGATCCGCTTTTCTCCGGTGTGCAGGTAATGGGAAAGATAGCCGTCGTGCTCATGCGCGTAAGGCTCGGGCATAAGTATCTTGATGTTCTGGCCGACGAGCTCGCTGGCCGAGTACTGAAACATGGTCTCGGCGGCCGGATTGACCGATTGCACGACCCCGCGCGGATCGATCGTGATGATCGCGTCGGCGGCGGCATTCAGGATGGCGAGCAACCGTTCCTGGCGGTCGCGGATTTCCGCCTCCGCCCGCTTCCACTCCGTGATGTCCACATTCATCCCGATCCATTCCCGGACGCTTCCATCTGAATCCAGGATGGGAATCGCGCTCGCGGCGAAGTAGCGATACTCGCCGCTGCGATGGATCAGGCGGGCTTCCGTGTGGTAGGGGGTCGCGGACGCCACCGCGTTTTTCCAGGCCTCCTCCACGTGGCGACGATCGTCCGGGTGAACGGACTCGAGCCAGTTCCAGCCGAGCCATTGCTCGACCGTTCGGCCGGTGAAATCACGCCAGGAGGGCGAATCTTCGACCACTCGGCCCTGCGCGTCGGTCACCCAGACAATCTGATTGGAAACCTCGATGAGCCGGCCAAATCGCTCCAGGCTCTTGCGGAGCGCATCCTCGCC
>DAIDHX010000259.1 GCA_027451885.1 Planctomycetales bacterium | reverse complement strand
CGACGGCGACCAGGATCTGTTCTTCGTCAATTCGTCGTACTGGCCCGGGCATGAGATTACTCCCAGGCCCATCCAGGCGCTCTATCGCAATGACGGCAAGGGGAAGTTCACGGATGTTACCATCGAGGCCGGGCTCGACGTCACGTTCTACGGACAGGGTGTTGCCGTTGGCGATTACGACAACGACGGCGACCCTGACCTGTATGTTACGGGCATGGGCGGCGGCAAGTTGTTTCAGAATGACGGCCGCGGCAAGTTCCAGGATGTAACCACCAGGGCAGGTGCGGGGGGGCCGAACGGCTGGCTCACCGGCGCGGCGTTCTTCGATTGCGAGAATGACGGCGATCTCGATCTGTTTGTTTGCTCCTACATCACCTGGAGCCGCGAGATCGACAAGGGACAGGGATTCCAGATCACCGGGCTGGGTCGCGCGTACGGCCCGCCGACCTCCTTCAACGGCTCGTTCTGCACGCTTCTGCGTAATGACGGCGGCAAGTTCACCGATATCAGCGAGGACGCGGGCGTGCGGGTGCGCACGCTTGATCTCAAGGTTCCGGTGGGCAAGTCGCTCGGCGTTATTCCCTTCGATTTCGACGGCGATGGACTCGTCGACCTTGCGGTTTCCAACGACACGGTTCAGAACTTCTTCTTTCACAATCTCGGTCGGGGCAAATTCAAGGAAATCGCCATCGAGTCGGGCGTGGCCTTTGACCAGTCCGGGCTGGCGCGGGGCGGCATGGGCATCGACTGCGCCCACTTCATGAATGACGAACGCCTGGGCGTGGCGGTTGGGAACTTCGCCAACGAGATGACAGCGCTCTATGTCTGCGACGAGCCCAGAACGCTGCAATTCTCGGATGTCGCCAACTTCTTCGGGTTAGGCGCGCCCACCCAGCCCCCGCTCAAGTTCGGCCTGTTCTTCTTCGATTACGACCTCGACGGCCGGCTCGACCTGCTCTCGGCCAACGGCCACCTGGAACCTGAGATCTCCAAGGTGCAGGCCAGCGAGCATTACGAGCAGCCGGTTCAGCTCTTCTGGAACTCAGGCGAAGAAGGCTCGAAGCTCTTCACGCAGGTGACCGCCGCAACCGCCGGCCCCGACCTGTTCCAGCCGATCGTCGGCCGCGGCTGCACCTACGGCGATATCGACGGCGATGGGGATCTGGACGTCGTCGTCACTGTGAACAACGGCAAGGCCAGGCTCTTCCGCAACGACGGCGGCAACAAGAACCACTGGCTTCGCCTGGTGCTGGAGGGAAACGGCAAGTCCACCAATCGTGACGGCCTCGGTGCACGCGTTGAGCTCACGATGGGCGAAACCGTCTGCCGGCGCCAACTCTTTCCTTCAAAGAGCTATCTCTCCTCGGTCGAGAAGCCACTCACCTTCGGCCTGGGCGCCCGCAAACAGGCAGAGAAGGTGGAGATCACCTGGCCCGATGGCAAAAAGACCACTCTGACGAACCTGCCTGCAAACGCGGTGCGCACCGTCCGCCAGGAATAATCGTCCCTGCCGGCTCAACTCTTCCTTGCAAACCGTCGCTCTCGGTTCTCTTGACATGGAGATAGTTGACGTGTAAATTAAATGCGGGAGTTGGAAAGCGGATTGGGTTGCCAGCAGGCGCATGAGGGGAGAGGGCCATGTCAGGCGGGCGGCTTCAGCACGAGCTTAAGAAGCGAAAGCCGTTCGAGCTGCCCGAGCAGGAAGCGAGCCTGAGTATTGCCCGGACTGCGGACCGCTTTGGAATCTGCTTTGCCCGGCTCTTTCGCGAGTTTGGGATCACTCCCTCGCAATACAACGTGCTCCGTATCTTGCGGGGCGAGGGCAAGCCGCTGCCGATCCTTGAGATCGCCGACAGGTTGCTCGCTGTTGTGCCTGGAATCACTGGACTCATCGACAGGCTCGAGCGGATGGGTCTCGTGGCCCGGGATCGTTCCACCGCGGATCGCCGCGTGGTCTTCGTGGGGATCACCCCTGCGGGACTGGAGCTGCTGTGCAAGATCGATCCCCACGAGTCCGCGCTTCACAAAAAGCTGCTCGGGCATCTGTCTCGTGCGGAAATCGAGCAACTGATCGACCTCCTGGAAAGGGCTCGGAAGTCGCTCGACGATCCCTGCGATCCTTGATTTTTTTTGGCCTATTACATGACGCGTCAACTAATGATGCGTGCACAAAAAAGAGGAGTTCGATCATGCTTCGGGTTCGCAAGGCTTCTGACCGGGGGCATTTCAATCACGGCTGGCTGGATACGTACCACACGTTCTCGTTCGGTGGTTATTACGACCTGGAGCACATGGGCTTTCGTGCGCTTCGGGTGATCAACGAGGACGTGATTGATCCTGGGCAGGGTTTTGGCATGCATCCGCACCGAGACATGGAGATTGTGACGCTTGTGCTTTCTGGGATGCTTGAGCACCGTGACAGTCTGGGAAGCGGCGGGGTGATCCGTCCTGGCGAGATGCAGCGGATGACGGCCGGCACGGGGATTCGGCACAGCGAGTTCAATCCCTCGCCGACGGAAGCGGTGCATCTGTATCAGATCTGGCTATTGCCGGAGCGTCGGGGGCTTGAACCGTCGTACGGCCAGCGCAGTTTTCCCGAGACGGAGCGTCAGAATCGGCTCCAGCTTGTGGCCTCGCCGGATGGCGAAGGTGGTGCGCTTCGGATTCGTCAGGATGCCTGGCTGTATCTGGCCGCGCTTGAGGCTGGACGAGCAGTCTCGCACGCAATCGCACAGGGGCGTCGTGCGTGGGTCCAGGTATTGCGTGGCGTTGTTGAAGTGAACGAGCAGCGCCTTGCACAGGGCGACGGGGCCGCGGTAAGCGATGAGTCCGCGCTTGCGATCCAGGCCCAGGACGCGGCGGACGTGCTTGTGTTCGACCTGGCGTGAAAGTTTCTTCCGGATCGAGTCTGGCCCAGCGATTGTGCTGGGCCAGTACCCGGCTCTGTGACGCAACAGAAAGGATGGAGTCTTGCGGGGACTGGTCCGAGTCCTATAATTATTCGATAGCCCGCCTGCCAGGGCACCCTCAGAACGACCCGCCACGCTGGGAGAAATTCGGATGATCACAATCGCGGGGCGCGAAGCGTCACGATTCTGCGACGGTGTGCGGCGGCGTGATTTTCTCAAGCTCGGTGGTCTGGCGCTGGGCGGCTTATCTCTGCCGCAGCTCCTTCAAGCAGAAGCCCAGGCAGGGGTTACGTCGTCAAATAAATCGGTCATCATGATTTTTCTGGCCGGCGGTCCGCCGCACCAGGACATGTTCGATCTCAAACCCGATGCTCCTTCAGGTATTCGGGGCGAGTACAATCCGATCCACACGAATGTGGCGGGGCTCGACATCTGCGAGCATATGCCTCGTCTGGCCGGGATGATGGATCGGGTCGCGGTGATTCGCGCGCTTGTCGGTGCGGGGCCGGATCATTCGGCCGGTCAGTGCTTGACTGGATACACGGATCGGCTCAGCAAGGTCCAGGGGGGCCGGCCTGCGTTTGGGTCGGTGGTGTCGAAGCTCAAGGGGCCGATCCATCCCGACATTCCTCCGTTCGTGGGACTTTCGCCCCGCACGGGCGAGGTGCGTTGGGGAAATCCGGGCGAGCCGGGTTACCTGGGGCTCACGCACTCGCCCTTCACTCCGTTTCGTGGCGAGACCCAGGGCAAGCGGTTCATGAACCAGGGGATTGGCGACGCTGGCCTGAATCTCGACCAATCCGTGATCACACCTGCTCGGCTTTCGGGCCGGAAATCATTGCTACATACGCTCGACGAGATTCGCCGCGATCTGGATCGCGACCTCGATGCCGGCGGCATGGATGAATTCACGCGTAGGGCGTTTGACGTGCTGGCTTCGCGGCGGGTTTTCGAGGCGCTTGACGTGGAGCGTGAAGATCCTCGCCTCCGCGCCCGTTACGGCGTGGGGGACATGAAAAACGAGGCCGACGGTCCACCCTGCTGCATGGATCATTTCCTCATGGCCAGGCGCCTGGTCGAGGCGGGTGTGAGGGTGGTTACCATCTCATTCGGGCGGTGGGATACACACGGCGATAATTTCCGCTCATGCAAGGAGCGGATTCCCAAGCTCGACAAGGCGCTTTCGTCACTCCTGGAAGATCTGCATCAGCGCGGGCTCGAGAAGGATGTCTCGGTGGTTGTGTGGGGCGAATTCGGGCGTACGCCCAAGATCAACACGTCGGCTGGCCGGGATCACTGGCCACCTGTCAATTTCGCGCTTCTGGCGGGTGGCGGCATGCGGACTGGCCAGGTGATCGGCTCCACGGACAAGCACGCGGCGTATGCCAAGGATCGCCCGGTCACGTTTCAAAACGTGTTTGCCACTCTGTATCACAACCTGGGCATCGATCCGGGCTCGTTCGTCTACGACAAGGGCAATCGCCCCATGCGTTTACTGGACGATCTGCAGCCGATTCACGAGTTGATTTAAACGATTCGGTTTCAGGGCTTGACTTCATCGAGGCGGGCGACGATCTCGGGGACGCTGGCGGTTCCGGTGGTTCCGAGCTGGTGGATCACGATCGATGATGCGACCATGGCGACGGTCATGGCCTGGCGCAGGTTGCAGCCCGCGGCGAGTGCGGTCGTCAGATTCGCGGTCACCGAATCGCCCGCGCCCACGATATCGATTGGCCCGCGCACGGGGAGCGCAGGGACGTGAACGGGCTCGGACCCGGGTGCAGCGCCCAGGATTCCGCGTTCGGCGAGCGTGACGAAAACGGGCCGGTCGTTTCGGATGGCGAGACCTGCGACCTGCTGCATTACCTCGTGAAGATTGTCGCCGTTGGCGTGCCGGCCGTTCATGCGGGCGAGCTCGGTGGCGTTCATCTTGAAAGCCATGGGCGGAAAGTCACCCAGCCCGCGGCGGCTATCGGCAATGACAAGCACGCCCGGGTTGCCGAGCTCCACTTCACGCACGGCGTCGAGCACGATACGGGTTGCCACGCCGGTCTCGGCCGCGTCGACCTGATCCAGCACCACGATGGCGTCGACAACGCCCGCCAGGGAACGCACACGCTCGGCGAGCGCGGTCGCAAGCGCGGAGGAGGTCTTCGTCCAGTTCTTGGTATCGAAGCGATTGAGTTCGCGAGGAGGCTGGCCCGGCTCGCACAGGAGGGGCTTGCAGTAGACAGGAGTCATGCGGTCGCGGGCGACCAGGAAGTGCTCCAGGTCGGTACCAGGAAGCGCGCGGAGCGCGCGTTCGAGCTCAAAGCCTTCGCCGTCTTCGCCGCGGAAGCTCACGACCTTGATCAAGCCGACGCCCAGCGCGGAGAGGTTGGCAATGATCGTCCCGGCCGCACCCGCCTGCGCTCGCACGCCCGTCACGTTATGAACGGGCAGCCCGGTCTCGATCGAGGTCTCGACCCGCGCAGGATCGATGTGTAAATAGCGGTCGAGGAAGACGTCGCCAACGACCGCGATCCGCAGCCGAGGATAGCGCTCCAGGCGGTCGAGGATCGAGGAGTCGAGCGTCATGGTTGCTTGAGCCGGTTCCAAAGCTGGTGTATGAAGGCCAGGTTATCGCACTGCAAGTAATTCAGCTCGCCGCCCATGCGAGCGAAACTTTTGCAGAATCGCAGGTAGTACGCGGGGTTTGTCCTGGGCGGCTCGCCTTGCGTCCAGTCCCAGTTCCCGGAATCTTGCAGGTCGACAACGTGGATCGCGTGGCCGCAGACGATCGGCCGACCGCGCTTGATCCGCAGGTTGTTCACACAGGCCAGGGCCTTTTCAAACACCTGGGGACCCATGATGGCTGAACCGATTGAGAGTACCACACCGCCGTCGAGGCGTTCGAGCGATCCGGCGAAGACCGTGAAATCGTGCTCGGCGGCGCGACCGACAGCCGCACCCGAGAATACCGGATGGTTGGTGATGATGTCGTAACCGATGCCTGGATGCACAGTCGCCGGGACCTCGTGGCGGTAGGCTTGAGCCAGGATTGAGGCGTATTTGTGGCGATGTTCGATGGGTGCGGGACCGGCGTTCCAGCCGTGCACGACCATGGTGCGGAGGAGCTCAGCGCGCGCTGCGGTGAGGGGGGCGGCGGGTTCAGCGGCGATCGCGGCGGCAAGCTCGTCCAGTTTCGGAAAATGCGCGCCATCGTTCAGGATGTAACGACCCATCGACCGGCCATAGCCAAGCTCATCGAGCGCACCTGTGAGCAAGGCGCGGTGGATGTTTTCGGACGTCTCGCGCCAGAGGCCGATCGTGCCATTGGCAACGTTCTCGCGCACGCTCTCGGTGGAAGCGCCCAGCCAGGCGTACTCCCAGTCGTGGATCGACCCCGCGCCATTCGTGGCCAGATGGTCGATGAGCCCGGCAGCCATCATTCGCTCGAGGATGGCCGCCGCGCCGTTACGCAGCAAATGGGCCCCATAAATGATAATC
>DAIDHX010000258.1 GCA_027451885.1 Planctomycetales bacterium | reverse complement strand
CAAACTGCCGCTCAAATTGAGCGCAGCCCCCAGGTTCAGCGTGCTGCCCGAGTTGACGTTAATGTTCCCCGTCACGTTGCCGGTCGCCCCGGTCGTCACGCTTGAGCCATTATCGAGCTCGAGATAGGAAACGGAGTCGTTTGATCCAAACTTGAAGGTGTTTGCGCTATCAAGAATGAGCCCACCTGCCGAGAACGATCCCCCGGCCCCTTCGATGATCGAGCCCGTTCCTCCGCCGTTGCCGATGTAGATGTAGCCAGAGACGGTGAGGGTGTTCGATCCCAGGTTGAGCGTGCCGTTCGTCCCGGAACCATCGCCCAGGTAGAGAGACGACGCCGACTCGTTCTGCGTGAGCGTGACGGTCGCGGTTGACGCGGCACCGTTGGGATTGGTGCTGCCTATGAAAACATTGTTGCTCGACCCGGGCACCAAACCGCCCGTCCAGATCGATCCCGTCTCCCAGTTTCCGCTCGAAACCGCGCCGACATCCTGAGCCCAGGCCGGGCTCGCGCTCGCCACGAAAATGGCCGCGAGCCAGCCCCGCCGGAAAGCGTGCTTCATCATCGATGTGCTCCCTTCAGTTGCAGCTTTAGAAGAGCGAGGGAATCGTCCCCATCGCCCAGGAACGATGTTGCAATTCGTCAACACAGCAGGAGTTCAGTTTTTAGAGGCCCAGCGACCTCGCCACGACCCCATTCGGCCACGACCCAACCCGTTGCCTCAAAAGTGTGTTAGGCTCACTTGAGAAGCAGGGATCAGACGTTCGCAATTCGCATGCTCCGTGACCACCAAGGCGCACCCTCGACGTGCACCCGCCGCGAGACGGGCTCCGAATTCGCTTCTGTATCTAGATCTTGCTCAAGGATTGCTTTTGAACACTTGCCCGGAAAATAATCACAAACATCTCTTATGAACTCGAACAGGCGTATGGGAGGAATCGATGAGCGATCACTCCATCGCGATGAATACCGACCCGGCCTCGGCAACGGGGGGTGAGGATTTCGAGACGCTTGGTCTAGTGCACCGATGCCGTGCGGGGGATCGGGAGGCGGAGCAGCTTTTGTTCGAGCGTTATGCGGCGCGGCTGCTGGCGATGTTGTCGACGCGGATTCCGGAGGGGGTTGGCAGACGTTTTGGGGCGGACGACGTGGCTCAGTCGGTCTTCCTTTCGCTTTATCGTGCTGTGCGGCAGGATCGGATTCGTCTTGAGCGGTCGGGCGATCTCTGGGCCTGGCTCTTGCGGGTTGCGTTTAATAAGCTTTCCACCCGCGTCTCGTATCATCTTGCCCAGGCGCGCTCGGTGGAACGGGAGCATCTGGGGGACGAACAGGCGGGTGCGGCGTATGAGATCCCGGACACTGCGGCGAGCGTGGAGGACATCGCGGCGATTGCGGACGAGCTTGATCACCTGTTCGGTCCGCCCGGCACTCCGATGCGAAGCGTGGTCGACCTGCGGCTTCAGGACCTGTCCGTTGCCGAGATTGGCGCACGCCTGGGGGTGAGCCATACCACGATCTGCCGCCAGCTCCGGCGGATTGGAGAAGCGCTGAACACGCGCTGGGAAGAGCTCGAAGCAAGGGTGCTCGAAGAGGAGCCCGTGAATCTCGATGGACGCCACGATCGGTTGGGTTGATTCCAGTCCAGACGGCCGGCTTTCCGCCTTTGAGAATGCCTGGCGCAGCGGAGTACGCCCGAGCCTGGACGCGTTTCGCGCCGAGCCAGGATCGGTTCCCGAGCCGGCTCGCGAACAGGAGCTCGCGCAGCTCATCGCGATCGATCTTGAGTACCGCTGGCGCGCGCACGGCCGTGCCGAGAGCGGCGAGCTCCCCGCGCGACCCCGGCTCGAGCATTACCTGGCGCGCTATCCCGGGCTCGCCCAGAATCGCGAGGCGCTGCTCGAGCTCGTGCTGGCGGAATACCGCACCCGCCAGCTCTGGGGCGATCGCCCCGGTCGCGACGAGTATCCCTCCCGTTTCCCCTTGCTCGCCAGCCTGGAAACCATCCCCTTTGACTTCTCTCCAACCGAGTTCGACCGCGAATTCCGCACCAGCCAGGCCGCGGAAGCCGCAGCGGCCGAAGCCAAACCGGCGCGCGAGGACACGGGCCGGCTCGAGCAGCTTGGCATCCTCGGGCGCGGCGGGATGGGGGTGGTCTACAAGGCGGTGGATCCGCGGCTGAGACGTCTGGTGGCCGTCAAGAAGCTCTCGCTGGGCGGGGGCGCCTCGAGCGAACACCGCGCCCGCTTCGATTCTGAGGCCAAGGCCGCCGCCCGGCTCAAGCATCCCCACATCGTCACCATCCATGCGGTGGGCGACGACGACGGATTTCCCTATCTCGTCATGGAGTACCTCGACGGCGGCAGGCTGACCGATCGTCTCGCCTCCGGACCGCTGGCGATCAAGGATGCCGCCGTGTTGCTCGTGACGCTGGCCCGCGCTGTGCAGGCCGCGCACGACGCCGACGTGGTCCATCGCGACCTCAAGCCCAGCAACATTCTCTATACCTCGAACGGCGTCCCCAAGATCAGCGACTTCGGCCTGGCCAAGCTGCTCGACGACGACTCGGCCCGAACCGGCACGGGCGAGGTGCTGGGCACGCCGAGCTACATGTCGCCCGAGCAGGCCGAGGGGCGCACCCGCGACGTCGGCCCCGCGGCCGACATCTACGCCCTGGGCGCGATCCTCTATCATACGCTGACCGGCCGGCCGCCGTTCTCGGGTGAATCCCCGCTCGAAACCATGCAGCTCGTCGCGCGTGTCGAGCCCGCGCACCCCCGTCGCATGCGCCCGGGCGTTCCCCGCGACCTCGAGACCATCTGCCTCAAATGCCTCGAAAAACAACCGAACCGGCGGTATGCCTCCGCGCGTGAGCTCGCGGACGACCTCGAACGCTTCCTCCGCCGCGAGCCCGTCAAGGCCAGACGCATCTCCCGCCCCGAACGCGCCTGGCGCTGGGGCCGCCGGCATCCCTGGCCAACGGCACTCGCCGCCTCCATCGTCCTGGCGCTCCTGGCCTTCACCGCCGTCACCGCCCAGCACAACCTGGCCCTGCGCAACCAAATCCAACGCGCCGACCGCCAGACCGAGCTCGCCCGCGCCCGCTACCGCGAAGCACGCGACACGCTCCGCTCCATCGTCGAACGCACGGGCGACGGCAGCCTCTCGGGATCGCCGCGCATCCTCGACATGCGCCATGACGTGCTCGAAAAAGTCATGGCGTTCCATCAGAAGATCCTGAACGCGCAGGATTCCGACGACCCCGCCGTCACCCTCGAGACCGCCAGGACCCTCGACGACAACGGAGTCTATCTCGTGATCCTGGGCAAGTACGACGAAGCCTCCAGAAGCGCTCATCGCGCGGTCGAGCTCTACGAAAACTTCCGCAAGATCGAGCCCAACAACCACGACGCCACCCTGCTGGAATCGCGCTGTCTGGCCCGCATCGCCGTCGGCGCAACGCCGGGCGAACCCGCCGAGGCCCGGATCGATTACGGCCGCCGCGCCCTGGCGCTCACCGAGGCCGTGCTCGCACGCGAGCCCAAAAACGAAACCGCACGCGAACTCGTGGGAATGTGCTGGCATAACTATGCCATTGCGCTTGCAAGCTGCAACCACAAGGACGAAGCCCTGAGCGCCTATGACAGGGCGATCAAGGCCCGCGAGGCGCTCGATCACACGATCTGGAAAGACGCAAAACTCTCGATCGCCAGGTCCCAGATCAATCAGGGGGTCATCCAGTGGCAGTTCGGGCGCTTCGCCGAGGCTGAACAAACCCTGCGCAAGGCACGCGCCATCCTCGATGAGCTCGCCGCTGTGCCGGCCGCGAAGCACGACGTCGTCATGACCATCGCCCAGCTCGACACCAACCTGTCCGGCGTGCTCAATTACCAGTCTCGATTCCAGGATTCTCTCGCGCTCACGCCGGGGGACATCGACGCCCTCGAACGCTTCCTCGCGAGTGAGCCCAACGACGCCCTGGTCCGGGCTAGCCTCTTCAGCTTGCACGGCAACCGCGCCACGGCTTACTCCTCGCTGAAACAGCATCACGACGCGTGCCGCGAGGTGAGAAAGATGCTCCAGTTCTGCTCGCCCGAGGATCATGACCATTACACGGTCGAGCTTTTGCTCGAGCTCTTCCAGGCCGGCGAAATCGAGGAAGTCGCGCGCAGCGTGGGCGAGCTCAGAAAATCGAGCCGGCTCTCGAGCCAGGATCGCTACAACACCGCCTGCGTCTACGGCGACCTGGCGAAAGCCGCGCAGGGCGATAAGTCCCTCGACCCCGCGACCCGGCGGACGAAGGTCGAGGCTTACCAGAGCCAGGCGATCGAGTGGCTGACCTATTGCCGGGAAGCCGGCGGCCTCGACCGGAAGTCCGATCTCGACGACACACGAAAGAATCCAGACCTGTTGATCTTGCGGGGCCGCCCGGAATTCGAGGAGCTTCTCCGCAAGGCCGAGGCGTCTCTCAAGCCCGCGCCCGCCAGGCCTGGCTCTTGAGGCGCGGGGCGAGTACGATCGGGGCAGAAGCGTTGCCCGCCGGTCTCGAAGGATCGCGACGAGAAACCCGTGGCCAGGACTCGCAGCCGGAAAATTCTCGACCGCGCGCAGCCGCGCGATGAGCCCGCCCTGATCCGCGTCCGGGGCGCGAAGACGCATAATCTGCGGAATATTGAGGTCGCCATTCCCCGCCTGGGGCTGGTCGTGGTCACCGGCGTGAGCGGGTCGGGCAAGACGTCGCTCGCGTTTGACACGCTTGCGGCGGAGGGTCAAAGGCGGTTCCTGGAATGCATCGGCGCGGATTCGGGCTATTTGATCGACCGGCTCGAACCGGCGCGGGTGGACGACGTCCAGGGCTTGCCCCCCACCGTGGCAATCGACCAGAAAACCGCTGCCCCCAGCCCGCGGAGCACGCTGGGCTCGATCACCGAGATCAACGACTTCCTGCGCTTGCTCTTCGCGCGATTCTCGCGGCCCCACTGCCCCGGGTGCGGGCGCGCGATCGAGCGCCACGCCCCGGAGCAGATCGTCAGCCGCCTGCTCGCGCTCGAGCCCGGTCGCAAGGTGCAGATCCTCTCGCCGCTCGTGCGCAACAAGCCGGGCGCGCATCCCGAGGCCTTCGCCGCCATCCGCCAGGCGGGGCTGTTGCGCGCCCGGATCGATGGCACGCCTGGTGAGATCGCCGAGCCGCCTCCCGCGCTTGAGGCGTCCACGCCTCACTCGATTGAAGCCGTCGTCGATCGCCTGGTCATTCGCGAAGGGGTGCGCCAGCGCCTGGCGGAAAGCGTGGACCTGGCGCTCGGGCTTGCCGGCGGGCTCATGCTCGCGTTGATCGACGACCAGGCGGGAGGATGGGCGGAAGAGCTTTTCAGCGTCAGCTTCACGTGCCCAGATTGCGGCACTGAGCTTGGCCAGCTCGAGCCGCGCGCGTTCAGCTTCAACTCCCCGCAAGGCGCATGCCCGGCGTGCCAGGGGCTTGGCACCCAGGCCGGGCCCGCGCAGCCGGGCGCGGCGGATCTCGATCCCCCGCCCTGCGCGGAATGCCAGGGTGCGCGGCTGGGGCGGGCTGCGCTTGGCGCGCGCGTGGACGGGCGCAGCATCGCCGAGATCTGGTCCGATGAGGCCGACGCGCTCGAAGCGTGGTTCAGCCAGGCGTCCCTCGACCCGCTGGCCGAGCCGCTCGTTGCGGAAATCCGCGCCCGGCTCGAGGCTTGCCGCATGCTCGGGCTCGGGCATCTCGCGCTCGGCCGAGCTTCCACCACCCTCTCCGGCGGCGAGCTCCAGCGCGCGCGGCTGGCCGGCCAGCTTGGATCCAGCCTCACACGCGCCTGCTATATCCTCGACGAGCCCACGACCGGCCTTCATCCCAGCGATACCTCCAGACTGCTTGATCGGCTTCGCCTCCTGGCCAGCCGGGGCAATACCGTGATCATCGTCGAGCACGATCCCGACGTCATTCGCGCGGCCGACTGGGTGGTCGACCTCGGACCAGGCGCTGGTCCTGATGGCGGCAACGTCGTCGCCGTGGGAACTCCCGCCGCAATCGCCCTTGATCCCGCCTCGATCACCGGCCCCTACCTGGCGCGTGCGCTCACGGTCGCGCCTGAGCCCAGCCGCCGCGCCAGCCTCGCGCCAGGCTGGATCGAAATCACAAACGCCCGCAGACACAACCTGCGCGGCGTAACCGCTCGCTTCCCACTGGCCGCGCTTTCGGTCGTCACCGGCGTGAGCGGCTCCGGCAAAAGCACCCTCGTGCACCGCGTGCTTGCCCTTGCCGCCAGGCGCATGTTCGCCTCCAGGGATCGTCGCCCTCCTGCCGGCATTCGCGGCCTCGAGACCCTCGAACGCCTCGTCGAAGTCGACCAATCCCCGATCGGCCGCGGCCCGCGCTCCACCCCAGCCTCGGTCGTGGGCGCCTTCGGGGCCATCAGACGCGTGTTCGCCTCCACACGCGAGGCCAGGTCCAGAGGGCTCGGGCAAGAAGCCTTCAGCCTGAATGTCAAGGGCGGGCGCTGCGAAACCTGCCGCGGCCTGGGCACGCTCAAACTTGCAAGCCGAATCCTCCCCGAACTCGAGGTCGTCTGCCACGACTGCCAGGGCGCACGCTATAACCCACGCGCCCTCGAACCGCGCTGGAAGGGCCTGTCGATCGCCGATGTGCTCGCGCTTCGCGTCGACGAAAGCCTGCCCGTCTTCGCCGCGGTCCCCCGCGCGGCACGCGGCCTCCAAAGCCTGGCCGAGGCAGGGCTCGGCTACCCCACGCTCGGCCAGTCGAGCCTCACACTCTCCGGCGGCGAAGCCCAGCGCGTGAAGCTGGCGGCCGAGCTCGCCACTCCCTCGCCAGGTCCTTCGCTTTACATCCTCGACGAACCGACGACGGGGCTGCATCCCCGAGACGTCGCTCGCCTGCTCGGTACGCTCAACCGCATCGTCGACCTCGGTCATACCATGATCGTCATCGAGCACAACCTCGACATCGCCGCCGCCGCCGACTGGATCGTCGACCTCGGACCCGGCGGCGGCAGGCACGGCGGCGCAATCGTCGCCATGGGCCCGCCAGCCGAGATCGTCGCCAACCCTCAGAGCCTGACCGGAAAAGCCATGGCTGAATCGACACATAATGCGTTTCTTACTCTTTGACCAGAATGCCAACGCGGGAAAGTCCTCGCATGATTCGCCTCATTCGTCTCCTGATGCTCTGCGGCTTGCTGGGGCTGCCCACGGCACGCGCGGGCTCCGCACCCGGCTCCGACCGCCCGAACATCCTCCTGATCATCGGCGACGATCACGCCGCGTGGACCACAGGCGCACTTGGCGACCCGCGCCAGGCCACGCCCAATATCGACCGGCTCGCGCGCGAGGGCGTTCTCTTCGAACATGCGTATTGCAACTCACCCCTCTGCACGCCCAGCCGCCAGTCGCTCATCACCGGCAAAATGCCTCACGCCGTCGGCGTGACGTTGCTCACCACCCCCTTGCCCGCCGATGCTGTCACACTCGGCGACTGGGCGGGCCGGCACGGCTACGACACCGCCGCCATCGGCAAGATGCACTTCAACAGCCCCTTGCACCACGGTTTCACAACCCGCGCGGATCTCCCCGCCTGGGAATGGTCGCTCAGAATCTCACCCCCCAGCGGCGGCGATGGCCGCAAACCCTGGCGCCCTTTCAAGGACCCCGCTCGCCAGTGGCTCAACTCCGCCTGCGAGCCCGTCGGCCTGCCCCAAGATTCCATGGCCTCGAGCTTCTTCGTGAGCGTGGCCGCGGCCGAGCTCAACCGCAAGCACTCCCGCCCGTTCGCGATGGTCGTTGGATTCTACGAGCCCCACAGCCCCTTCTGGTTCCCTCGCGGCTGGGAAGGCCGCTACAAGCCCAGCGATTTCGACGTCCCCCCCGCCACGCCAACCGACCTCCGCGACCAGCCCGCCGTCTTTGCCGACCTTACTCCCAGTGAGATCCGCGGCATCCAGGCCGCGTACTTCACCTCGCTCGCGTTCCTCGACCACCAGGTCGGACGCCTGATCGCGAAGCTCGACGCATCCCCTCACGGCCGGAACACGATCGTCGTCTACGTGGGCGACAACGGCTACATGCTCGGGCGCCATGCCCGCTTCGAAAAGCACTGCTTCTTCGAGGAAGCCGTTCGCGTCCCGCTCATCATTCGCTGGCCCGCGGGGCTCAAGGGAGGCAGGCGCGTACGCGACCAGGTTGAGTTCATTGACGTGCTGCCGACCGTGCTCGCGCTCGCGGGAATCCCCCTGCCCGACGGCCTGCATGGCATGGATCTTGGGCCCCTCCTGCGCGGCGAACCAGGAGCCCGCGGACGCGAGGTCGTCTTCAGCGAATACCTCGAAAACGAGGAAGCGATGGTCAGAACCGAACGCTACAAGCTGATCGTCGGCCTGGGGGAACGCGTCCGCAACGATGGTTACAAGACGCGGAACCCAACCCTGCCCGGACACTACATTCGACTCTACGACGAACAAACCGACCCGCGCGAAACCCGAGACCTGTCCGCATCACTCGCGATGGCCCCCGTCCGCGAAGCACTCCAGAGCCTCATGCTCGAGCGCATGCGCGCCACGTCCACCGGCGTCCACTCGATCCCGAGCGTGCTCAAACCGATGGACGCAATCTACTGGCGCTTGCGGCCGAGAGACCTGCCTCCCGGCCCCGCGCCAAAACCCGCCAGATCCACCCCCAGGCCCCGGGCGGATCGCTCCGCCCACCAGCCCGCTACGCCCCCATAAGCGCATTCATGATAAGCATTTCCAGTTGTTCATATTGACGCTTGCTCTGAAGCTCCTCGACCCGCTTCTGATCCAGCCCACGCACCACGTCAAGCAGACGCAAAAACAGCGTCTTCGAGTGCGACAGGTGGAACATGCTCTCCTCGACCGTGGTCGTGCGCATGGCCTTCACATCCAGCCCCACGCACTCCCCGCGCTGGCCGTACCCGCTCTTCTCGAGCGTCCAGACCTGGTTGAACGCCCGCCGCAGGTCGACCGAGCCAAACACCTTGTCCTGATCGTACTTCAGCCCGTTCTGATCATTCAGATGCACGCTCCAGAGCTTGTCGTGGTAAAGCGCGAAAGCCATGTCGTCCGCCGGGTCGAGCCCCGCCAGGATCGAGTGCGCGCTTTCGATCAGCACCCCCGACCGCGCTGGGTCGATCGTCTTGTAAGCCACGCCGATCATGTGGCCAACCGTCGGCAGGTACGCCTGGTCCATCGGCTCGTTCGGCTTCGCCTCACCCAGCACCCGGATCTCCTTGTCGTGCTCGAGAATCGCGTTCCAGGCGTCAACGATCCGCCCCACCGCCGTCCTGGCGTCCTTGGCCTCGCGAATGTACGTCCCCTCTCGTGCCAACCAAAGCACATAATTGCGACAGTTCATCTCCCGCGCCAGGTCCACGCAGCGCCTCGATCGATCGAGCGCATACTTGCGCTCCGCCGGGCTGTTCGAGGTGAACGCGCCGTCGATCGTCCGCGCGTCTTCCCACAGCCTGGGGGCGATGATCTCCACGAAGAGCCCCTCCCCCTCAATCATCTTGCGAACTTCCGCTGCGCCCTTCACGGTCGCCGCCCAGTCCCAGTCCGCGGGCACCACGTCGTCGTCGTGGAACTGCACGGCGTCAAACCCAAGCTCCTTGTACGCCCTCATTTTGCGGGCGAACTCGAGCTCCTTGCGAACCGGCGGACCAAACGGGTCCGCGCCCGTGCTAATATTCCAGGGACCAAACGAGAATCGATAAACGGTGGGCTTGGCTGCGCTCATCGTGCCAGAAACTCCGGAGAGGTCGAGCGGTGGCCGCTCGAGGTCAACGCTTTTCGCAAGCTAACAGAGATAACCGAAGCCAGCCGCCGGCTCAACCGGTCGCTGTACCAGTCTCTCGAACCTGAAACCGATCTCGTCCCTCTGATCCGAATGCGAACGCCGACCTCAAAACGCGATCCAGACCTGCCCGGAGCAAGACCATGAGCCGCGTGCGACTGATCCCCATGGGCGTTGGCGAGGCGTTCTCGACCCGCCATTACACCACCTGCCTTGCCCTCGGCGTCGACGATTCCTGGCTGCTCATCGACTGCCCGCACCCAATCCGCAAGATGCTCCGCGAAGGCTCGATCGCCGCCGGCCTCGCCACGCCCCTCGACATCGAGCACTTCACCGCCGTCGTCGTCACCCACCTCCACGCCGATCACGCCTGCGGCCTCGAGGATTACGGCTACTATTCCCGAATCGCGCTCGGCCGCTGCGCCAGGATCTTCATGCATCCCGACGCGTCGGCCCGGCTCTGGAACGGCCTGCTCGCAGCCGGCATGGGGCTCGCCCAGCTCAGGCCCGACGCGCCCCCGCTTGAGATGCACCTGGACAACTACTTCACACTCGAGCACCTCGACACAACCCACTCCGTCTCCTGCGGCCCGTTCCAGATCGAATGCCGACGTACGTTCCACTCCGTGCCCACCTTCGCGCTCCGCGTGACCGCGGCCGGGCGCACCTTCGGCTTCAGCGCGGACTCCGCGTACGATCCCGGCCTCATCGACTGGCTCTCAACCTCAGACCTCATCGTTCACGAAGCCACCAACCTCAGGGAATCGACCGTGCACACCCCCTACGAAAAACTCGCGGCCTTGCCCCAGCCGCTCCGCAACAAGATGCGGCTCTCACACCTGCCCGACGACTTCGACACAGCCGCAAGCGCCATCGACGTCCTCCACCAGGGCCAGGTCTACGAGATCTGACCAACCTCCGCCGGGCGATGCGATCACCACTCTGCATCGAACGCCGGCTTCGCGCAGGACTCCGACTCAAACGATTCTGTTGATTACGCTCAAGCTCCCGGGATCATGGCTTCGCTCCGCGCGAGCGCGATGGGTTCACTTCGCTCAGGCGCTGGGTTCACTTCGCTCAGGCGCTGGGTTCACTTCGCTCAGGCGCTGGGTTCAGTCCTCGCGGCTCGATGGCTTCACATTCTCCGCGCGATGGCTTCGGTTTGTCGTGGCGTACCGACATCGCTTTTTCCGCGCGGTGGGTTCGGTCCGCGCGGGCACAATGGGTTCGGTTCGCGCGGGCACAATGGGTTCGGTTCGCAGTCGACGGTTCTCCCGTGATGGCTTCATGTTCTGGCGAACCGGAACTCGGATTTGCGCAGCGGTTACGGCTTCACTTTCTGACAAGTTTTGGCATCACTTTCTGACGCGACTGGGTTGGCTCCTTCGGCGTGAAAACAATACCCTCGACCGCGCCTCCGATACGAGCACGCAGCGCGAGCAAGTGCGTGCATTCGTGCCAGGTCCGCCCTCTCGTGCTTAGCAGGACAGGCGTGGTCATTGCGATACCTCGTCCACCCTTACCGCCGGCGCCCAGCCGGACTCGATCTTTCCGCGCTGGGTTTGGCTTGTCGCGGCGCGCTGGCCTCGCTTTTTCCGCGCGGTGGGTTCGGTCCGCGCGGGTGCAATGGCTTCGCTCCGCACGGGCGCGACGGGTTCGGTTCGCAGTCGACGGTTCTCGTGTGATGGCTTCATGTTCTGGCGAACCGGAACTCGGATTTGCGCAGCGGTTGTGGTACCATTTTCTGACACGCTTCGGCTTCACTTTCTGACGCGACTGGGTTCGCTCCTTCGGCGTGAAAACAACACTCTCGACCGCGCCTCCGATACGAGCACGCAGCGCGAGCAAGTGCGTGCATTCGTGCCAGGTCCGCCCTCTCGTGCTTAGCAGGACACGTTCTTAGCAGGACACGTTCTTAGCAGGACACGTTCTTAGCAGGACAGGCGTGGTCATTGCGCTTAGCAGGACAGGCGTGGTCATTGCGATACCTGGTCCACCCTTACCGCCGGCGCCCAGCCGGACTCGATCTTTCCGCGCTGGGTTTGGCTTGTCGCGGCGCGCTGGCCTCGCTTTTTCCGGCGGTGGGTTCGGTCCGGTGTGTCAGGAAAAGTCTCGGTGATCCTGTCAGGTGAAAGGAACTGACCATGGCAATTGCTCGTTCGCCATGAAGCCGACCCAGCGGCGTGGTGGGTGACCACCGCGTCGAAGCCT
>DAIDHX010000257.1 GCA_027451885.1 Planctomycetales bacterium | reverse complement strand
CATGAGCCGGTAATAGACCCCGGTCGCCTTCGCCTTCTCGGCCCGGGCGGCCTCGAGATTCTGGCCCTTCTTGCGGAACGATGCGAGCTGCGATTCCTGGAAAACATATGGCCCTGCGCTCGGCGGGCGGAAATCGGTGTTCAGGCTTTTGCCGCCCCAGGAGGTCTTGATGATGAGGATCGGGCCGTCGATCAGGTGTTCGATCGTGAGGCCGAAGGTGAATTCCGGGCCGATCTTGGGCCCATTGACGGCCGCGCCAAAGCCCGTGGTCAACTTGCCGGTCTGTTCCTCGGGAGCGCAGCCGATGGAGGAGATCCAGACGCGGTCGCAGACTCTGGGCGTGCCAGCGGGCGTGCGCATCGCCGCCAGCAGGGGCGCAGTGCGTTCGTCCATGCCGATATGATCAAATGTGCGCACGTGTGCGTGGCCCTGCATGTTCGACTGGCCGGCGAGAATGAAGACCCTGAGCGGTTTCTCGGCGGCGGAGACCGCGGGGGAACACAGGGCCACGAGCAAGGCCACGGTCAATCGCATCGCGTGCGTCTCCATCCTGGGGTTCGGCGTCGAGATCTAGGGCCGGCTGCGACCCGTCGACCTTGAGCGTTCCAGAAGCGTTTTCAATTCGGCGGCGATTTCGGGGTGTTTGAGGTACAGGTTGGTGGTTTCGCCGGGGTCGTGTGCGAGGTTGTAGAGTTGCGCGGGGAGGTTGGGCTCGGATTCTGGCAGGGCGAAGGGCTTGAGCTCGTCGGTCGCGTAGTTGTTGCCGCCCGAGCCGGGATGATCGATGTACTTCCACTCCCCGCGCCTGATCGAGAGGGTGCGAGCGCCTCGAAAGGCCTGGGTGAGCAGGTACGGCCGGATCGAGCCGGCGGCCTTGCCCTCGAGCGCGGGGAGGAGGTTGAAGCTATCCTCGGCGGCGTCGTGGGGCAGTTCCGCCCCGGTGATCGCGGCGGCTGTGGCCATGACGTCGGTCAGGCAGACGACCTGGTCGCACGTTGTGCCGGCCTGGACCCGGCCAGGCCAGCGCACCAGGAACGGCACGCGATGGCCGCCTTCCCAGGCGTCGCGTTTCATGCCGCGCCAGGGCCGTGCTCCGTCGTGACGATGATCGTCGCGCATGTGGCGGACGGTGGTCGTTTCGGGGCCGTTGTCGCTCGTTACGATCAGGAGCGTGTTGCCGGCCACGCCCAGCCGTTCGAGCTCGTGCGTGAGCTCGCCGACGATCCAGTCCAGCTCGAGAATGAAGTCGCCATGCGGCCCGGCTGGAGACTTTCCTTGAAACGCCCTGGCGGCGAACGACGGCAAATGCACAGCCTGCGTGGCGTGGTAGAGGAAGAACGGCTTGCCGGGCGTTTTGCGTACGTGTTCACGCAGGAATGCGCGGCTTTTCTCGAGGAAAACGAGGTCGACTTCCTCCATGGGGAAGTCGGGCGCGAGCTGCCCGGGGCGGCAATCGTTCGCGTATGGGTGCCTGGGGAGCGTGGAGTGATCGAGTTGCTTGACGGGGGGCGTGGGGATGCGGTCGCCATCGATGAAGGCGTAGAGCCAGTCGGTTGTGGGGCAGCACGCGGTGCCGAAGAACTGCTGGAAGCCGTGATCGACGGGTCCACCCTCGACCCTGCGTGTGAAGTCGATCGCGTGCACGGCCTCGGGGCTGCCGTTGTGGATGGGCTTGCCGCTCGGGTCGCGAAACGTGAGGCCCACGTGCCACTTGCCCACCGCGGCGGTGGCGTAGCCCTGGCGGCTCAGCATGGCTGGGAGCGTGAGCCTTCCGGGGGCGATGAGCGAAGGTCCGCCTGCGCCCGTGAAGACGATTCCGCCGCGGGGAACGCGGAACGCCATCTGGCCGGTCATCAGGCTGTAACGCGACGGAGTGCAGACCGTGGCCGGGGCATGGGCGTCAGTGAAGCGCATGCCCTCGCGGGCGAGGCGGTCGATACTGGGCGTGGGCACGCGCGCTTCGGTGTTGTAACAGTGCAGGTCGCCGTGGCCCAGGTCGTCGGCCAGGATCAGGACGATGTTCGGCCGTGTGGTCTCGGCCGCGCGTGCGCAGGCTGAGACCAGGCTCAAAAGCGTGAATGCCCAGGGAATGACGCGAGCCATGTTGATCACGTTTGATCCGTGGTAGCCAGTGAACCGGCGGCAAGTTTAGCGCGGGGATTCCATACCGCGGCGCACGGTTGGCGTTACGTTTCAACGCAGCCGCGCATTAGCACCCCAGCATATCACCCCGTCTCACCCGGCGACAGCCCGAGCCGGGTCATCCGCTCGAGGCCAGGAACGCGAGCCGCTGGCGGAGAGCCCGGCCGGGTCGCCCTGGGCTGGCGCGAAGGGCAGGTGACCCGGGGCGTGGAATTCGGGTGCATGGTCCGGCCCGCCGCCCGGCGCTGAGCGTCCCTATCAGGACGCCGTTCGCGTTTCAAGGCGCCTGGAACAGCAGCCAGGTGCGCCCCCGCGCGGGGATGGTGACCTTGAGCGTGACGGAGTCGTTGGCCTCGAGCGCGACGCGGGTGGGGGGCTGGCCGGCGATCGAAACGGCAGCGCTCGACTTCAGGCCCGCGTAGTGCAGGGGGAACTGGATCTCGCGCTCGATGGGCTCGGTGAGGGGGTTGTAAACGAACGCCAGGGCTTTCTCGGTTCCCTGGGGATCGACGTGGAGCCAGCCGTCCCAGTCACGCCCGTTGGCCCTGCGCAGATGGATCAGGTCGCTATCGAGGATTCGGCGGTGAGCCTTGTAAAAATCGACCCAGCGTTTGACCACGGCGCGTGTGGCCGGCGTGTCGTAAAGCCTTGGTCCGCGAAAACAGGCCTGAACGCCCGCGCCCAGCAGGTTTGCGAGCCGGGCTTCGTAGTGGTCTCGATTCCTGTCGAGGGGCTCGATGGTGGCGGCAGCGCCCCCGCCCTGGTATTCGGTCAGCGGTACGAACATCCAGCCCATCGAGGGGGTCTTGGTCCAGGTGCCGTCGTAGATGTTCTGGCGCTCGATGATTTCCTGCTCCGCGCGGGGGAGCGACCAGTTCGTCTCGCGATAGCCCATGCCGGTCTTGCTGGAGCCGCAGAGGAAATACCAGTCGGGTACGTTGAGAAAGACGCCCTCGGAACGGCACCATTTGTAGAGGTCTGTGATGGCGCGCCACTGTTTCCATTGCGAGTCGGCGAGGCCGGCGTGGCCGGGATGCGTGGTGGCGTTGCAGAGGTCGCCGGGATAGGAGCCATCATGCTCGAGCACGCCCAGGCCCGCGTTTGAGATGAAGTTGCGAAGCTGGGCCAGATAATCGATTCCCCAGCGCGCGCCCAGGCAGGGCATGACGCCGAATCGCGGCGGCGAGCCCTGGGTGTTGTCGGCGGCGGTGGCAGCGCCCCGGGACGCGAGCAGGGAATAGCCGCCGAGCGCAAGGCCGCGGGAGCGGGCCAGGTCAGCGAGCTCCTTGTACCTGGCGCGGTAGGCGGGGTCGCGGCTTTCGAAATTGAAGCCGCTGCCGAAGGTCATGATTAGAAGCTCGAAACCGACGTCCGCCGCCTGGTCGATCGCAACGCGGAGATCCTCCGGCCGGGCGCTTCGGACGTGAAACATCAAGGGATTCTCACACGACCAGGGCGCGATGGTGCGGTACATCCGGCGAAGGGCAAGCCCCCTGCGTTCGCGATCGGTCGCGCCTGGGAGCAGCTCGAAGACGCGGAACGATTCGAACGACTTGCCGGGGAGAACTTCCTGATCGGGCCCGATCGGCGGCGAGGCTTTCAGCAAGCAGCGCGTGGTGCGGTTGTAGTTCACCTGCGTTGGGTAATCGGGGTCGGGATCGAGCGCGACGCTCTGCCGCGCGGCGTGGGCGCCATTCATTGCCAGGAAGGCGTAGTCGGTCTCGACCCAGAGGTTCGGGCGCTCCTGATCGGGCGTGTCGTCAACGGCCGAGTCGGGCTCGGCAAGCCGCAGCTCCTCGGCCGTGAAGCCGGTCACCCGTACCGCCTTGGCGGTCGTGTTGCGCACGACCAACCACTTGGAAAACAGGGGCAAACCGTCGTAAATCTCATAGTGGACGTCGATTTGCGGGAGCCCGTTCGCGGGGGGCTCATAGGTCATGCGGAGGTGCCGGCCAGGCGGCGGCCAGGGCAAGTCGCGCGCGAGCCATTCCGGGCGCCTTTTCCACGCGAGCCTGGGCTCGATCGGCGCGTCTTGCCAGGAGACCACGCGATACGCGGCGGGATCCGGGCGCAGGTCCTTGAGCCACTCCTCCTTCAGGTAATTCTTCACAGGCTGGCCGACGAGGCCGCCGATCACATACGCCTTGCCGTCGAGCGAGATGCGCGCTTCCGGGCCGACCGCGCGCAGGAGATGCTCGCCCGTCGTCAGATCCTGGAGCGTCACCGTTGCCGCGGCGGGCGCAAGCCGGATCACACGCCTGGCCAGCCCGTTCGAGAGCACAAGCTCGGTGGCCGGGTCGTTCGACCGGATCTCCGCCCTGTACGGGGAAGGGTCGACCAGCCAGTCGACGGGGGAGGCGGCGGCGGGGATCGAGACGAAAAGACAGACGGTGAGTGTGAACCAGGTGGAGCGCATGGTGAAACAGGTGGAGCGCATGGAGGATAAGGGCGGGGTTAAAGCTGGCAGGCGCTTCAGGGAACTCATTGTGGGCGCCTGGAAAAGCCGTTGTCCAGTCAGTGACGGCTGGGAAGACTCCCTGGAACGCACGTTTGCGAGCGCGGGGATCGCCAGGGATCGGAGAGCAACCTCTTGCCTCCCGGGCGTGTGTCATCTATACGTCAATACAGAAATATACCTGCCCCCGCGCATCCCTGCCGGAACCCTCCCCATGATGAACACCTTGACTGGCTGCCTTACGCCTGCTTGCCTTGGATTGGCCTTGTTTCTTGCGGAACCGCGCGCCGTGGTTCATGCTCAGCCTGCGCCTTATGATGTCTTTCCCGCGGCGGAATCGCCCTATTATCGCGTGCGGTATGAGCCTTCGCGGAAGCCCGGCGAGCTCGTCTACGGCGTGAACTTTACGCTCTGGGTTCCACCTGGCGTGAAGACACTGCGCGGGGTGGTCGTGCATCAGCATGGCTGCGGCGAGGGGTCGTGCAAATCGGGGCTGACAGGCGCGTACGACCTGCACTGGCAGGCGCTTGCGCGGAAGCACGATTGCGCGCTTCTCGCGCCCGCCTACGAGCAACCTGAGAAGGCTGATTGCCAGATGTGGTGCGACCCGCGCAACGGCTCCGCGGCGGCCTTCCAGAAGGGCTTGCACGATCTTGGGGTGAAGTCAGGGCATCCCGAGCTCGATCAAGTTCCGTGGGCGCTTTGGGGGCATAGCGGCGGCGGCCACTGGGCGGGCGGAATGGTGCTCCTGTTTCCCGACCGAGTCGCGGCGGCCTGGCTTCGATCGGGCGTGCCGCAGCTCAAGCCGATCGCCGACCGGCCAACCATCAAGGCCCATGCACTTCCTGATGCTGCACTCGGCGTGCCCATCCTTTGCAACCTTGGTGCCAGGGAGGGGGTCTTGAACAAGAACGATCGTTTCTCGGGCGTCTGGCCGGCGAATGAGACGTTCTTCGAGGCGGTTCGTTCGCGGGGCGGTTTGATTGCAGTGGCCATCGATCCCTTGACGAGCCACGAATGCGGCAATCAGCGTTATCTGGCGATTCCCTGGCTCGACGCATGCCTTGCGGCAAGGCTGCCCAGGACCGCCGGCGGGCGCCTGCGTGCGATGCCCGCGAACGACGTCTGGCTCGCGGAACCGACAGGATCGAAGGCGGTCGCGGCCTCGCAGTTCTCAGGCGATCCGCTCAAGGCCGGCTGGCTGCCGAGCGCAGCGATCGCCGCGGCCTGGATGCAGTACGTGAAGGATACGGCCGTCGCCGATCTCACGCCGCCCCCCGCGCCCCGGAATGTGCACCTGGAGGGGAGCATCATCCACTGGGAATCCGACGCCGATCTCGAGAGCGGACTGGCTGGGTTCATCATCGAACGCGACGGCCGGGCGCTTGTCACTCTGCCCGAGAAGCCCCGAAATCCCTTCGGCCGGCCGGTCTATCAGAACCTTCAGTACAGCGACACGCCCACGCAGCCGATCGTACCCATGCAATACACTGACGCGGCCGCGAAGCCGGGCGAGACGCACGCCTACGCGGTGATCGCGATCAACACGGCCGGGCTCAGGTCGAGACCCGCAAACGCGCGGTAAAGCGCTCAGTGCACGACGCCCGATGTTTTGATGCAGCGCAAACGCATACGCATGTGTAAGCGCAACGATGTCAGCAATCCGTGCTTTGACGGCGAGCGCTCGCGGCGCGGACACTGGACTGGCAAGCGCAGCGCGATTCCGCGGGAGGACGCGATGGCGTTTGGGTCAACGGCGTGCGGCGGCGGCGACGGCCTCGGCCGCGCGTTCGCGCGGATGAGGGTGGAGGGCGCCTCCGGGCAAGGATGTGAGCACGACGCAGATGGTATCGCTGGCTGGGTCGGCCCGGCAGAGCGTGCCTGTCGAGCCTCCATGGCCGAAGGTTCTGGCGGAGCATCCTGGGCTGCCAGACTCCTTGCCGACCGCGAATCCCAGCCCGTGGGGCGTGAGTCCTCTGGGATTGTGGTTGCGTACCATCAGGCGGGCGGTGTCGGGTTTAACGGCCTTGCCGCCTGGGTGCAGGAATTCGCCGAGGAAACGGGCGATATCGGGAGCGGATGAGTGCGTTCCACCCCAGGGTGCGCCGAGCTTGCGCCAGTACAGGCTATTCCAGTCCCATTCGCGGGCGTTTGGGTCGCCACCGCCAGATTCAGGCGCGGCATGCTCGGTCTGGCAGCGGATCATCTCCTCGAGCTTGTGGCGGCCGAGTCCCTGGGCGGAGTGGGACATACCCAGGGGTTCGAAGACCTTGCGCTCGGTGAGCGTGAGCATGTCGAGCCCACTCAGAATCTCACCGATCCGCGCGGCGAGCAGGATGCCCATGCTCGAATACTGGTAGCGAGCGCCCGGTGTGAACTCCAGCGGGGTGTGCATGACCTCGGCGACGAACTCCCCGAGCTGCGCGTGGCGTCGGCGGAGGTCGTTGTTGTTGGTCAGTTGGTCGGGGAGGCCGGAGACGTGGGTCAGGAGGTGACGAATGGTCACGCGCTCGCGCCCGTCCCCTGTGAAGGCTGGCAGGAACTTGCGCACAGGGTCGCCGAGCTGAAAACTACCCTCGTCGAACAGGGTCATGAGTGCGGCGACGTTGATCGGTTTCGAGATGGAGCCGAGCAGGAACATCGCGTTTTCCGAGCCGGCCGTGCCGTACGCGCGGGTGAAGGGGGCGCCTTTCTGAACCACGTGCAGGACGGCGGCCTCAACCTGTTTGTCAGCCACGGCGCGTTCGAGCACCCGGCCTGCGTCATCCCAGCGTCCGTCCGCCAGGCTGGCGCTGAGATGTGATGCGCCCGAAGCGGCCGCGGCCGAAGCCGCGGCGCCCGAGGCCAGAAACGTGCGCCGATGCATCACGCGTTTCCTTATGCAGTGAGGTTTGGAACCTCGAACGGCCTGCGGTACTGGCGTTTGAGAAGTGCGTTCGCGGCATTCGCGAATTCGCCGACGAATCGGCCCTGCGCGTCGTCGAAGCTTACCCAGGGCCCCAGCGTGGCGGGAGCGGCCGCAAGATCGACGCCGTTTTCACGGAGGTAGCCGTGGCAACGCTCGAAGGCGTCGGCCAGTTCTGTATTGCTGGAGATCGCTTCGCGGATCGCGCCGGGGG
>DAIDHX010000256.1 GCA_027451885.1 Planctomycetales bacterium | reverse complement strand
CGGTGACGGCATCGAGCACCAGCAGCGTTCGACCCAGGCGCAGCGCCTCGACTTCGAGCGCGCGCATCAGGCTTGTGGCGAGTCCCCCGCGGCGGGCGCGGCGGTGCACGAGCATCTTGGCGACATCAGCGCGGTGAGGCTGATTCTCCGGCAAATCGAGCACAAGCTGCACGGTGCCGCAAATGCCGATTTCATCCTCGACCGCCAGCACCAGACGCTCGCCCGCGGCGACCCCGCGCGACACCTTGCGCCAGAACGCGAGCGCTCGCTCACGCGCAAGCGGGTGCATGAAGCTCACCGACGCGCCGCCGGCCACGCAATCGACCAGCACGTCCGCGAGAGCCTCAATCCGCGATTCATCCAGGACCTCGAGCACGCGAGGCATCGCGTTCATCGTGAGACCTCCCCTGCCGCGGCGATGACCACGGCGTAACGCGCGGGCCTGCGCCCGGGATTATGGAACAGGCTCGGCCTGTCGAGCCGCATGGCCAGGCAGTCTCCCTGCCTCAGGCGATGGCGCTCCTCCCCGGAGCTAACATCGATCGTTCCCGCCAGCACCCAGACCTGCTGCTGCACGTTGCGCTCGTGCCCCAGATTCTCGAAGGCCACCCGGGCGCCGGCTGGGAACTCAATTTCCACAATCCGCATTGGATGGTTCACCCCCGGCGGCGTGACGTTCCTGCGCAGATAGCCGGAAGCAGGGTCGCGCCAGGCAGGTTGGCTCGCTCGAGTCGCCAGGCGACACCCCGACGCGGGAACAGCCGCCGCAAGATCGAAGAACTCCCCAATCGTGACGCCCAGCCCCGCGGCCAGCCGGTCGAGCACCACCGCCGTGGGACTGCTCTCGCCCCGCTCAACCAGCGAGATCATCGAACGGCTCACGCCCGAGCGGATCGCAAGCGCCTCGAGCGAAAGCCCGCGCTCGGCTCGAAGCACACGCACCCGAGCAGCGATCCGCTCGTTCAGATCCAGGGACGAATCCACCATAATGGAAGATCGTCCAATATCATGGAAGATCTGTCAAGTCTCCCGCTCTATCCCGAGCGTCGATCCCCTCACGCGCGAAATCACGAAGGCGCCTGGCATCAAGGCCAGGGCAAGCGCAGCCAGGCATTCCATGCAGGGTTGAGTTTGCTTGCTTGAGCACGCCTCGCCCCTCTGGTACCATCCGTAAGATTACCTTTCACGCCCGATCGTGCATTCGCTACGACCTGGCCTCAAGCAAGGAACTTGCATGATGCTTGAGTCGGGGAAACGATCGCCAGACCGAACAGGTCAGCCGCTGCCAGGCCCGGATGCAAGCGCGTCTGACATCCCCATTTCCGCCCCGAACCGGCTTCACGCCACGAAGCCCGTTCAGCCTGTCACGGTGCTTGTGGTGGCGAGCCTCGCGGTTCTCCTGTTTGGGTTCACCGCCTGGATCTGGCACGCGTACCATTTGCTCGACCGCGCGCGGGCCCTGCGCGGGACGATCCCGCAGCCGATCGGCACCCTTGTGCCAACCGAAAGGGAGCCGCGCCGACCGGCGATTTACGCACCCGGATCTGAGCGCGAATATCAACGCATGCTCACTGAAGCACGTGATAAGGCCGAGCACGGTGCGCTTCAGGAAGCCATCAAGGTGTATGAGTCCGCAGCGCGGATGCGCCCGATCGATCCCAGCCCGCGTGTGGAGATCGCACGCATCCTGCTCGATGGGCGGATCAAGGACTGGCAGGGTGCGATCGCACAGGCAACGCGGGCGCTCGAGCTCGATCCAGACGACGTCGCAGCTTATGAAACGCGCTCCCGCGCGCGTCGGCTCGCGGGCGACACCACGGGCGCGCTCCAGGATTTTGAACGCGCGAAAACCGCGGCCAGGCGCCGGCAACGCCCACGCACACAGATCGGTCTTGATGCCGCGAAACCAGATCCGCGGGATCGCCCAGGCGGGGATTTCACAAGTACCACGGCCTGGAGCGGCCACAACAGACCTTGAGGGCGTGATTGAGCACAAAACGCATGCCGGATGCCCGGAGACAGCCGCGGAATCCCCGCGGACGACCGTGCGTAAGTGTGCGGCGACGTGTACAATTCGTGTCTTGATCACGGTTCACGCTTGACGACGTGGGACGCGGGCCTTATAGTGTTCTTGCGTACATAATCAGTTGGGCGCGGAGGGGAGTGCGCGGCCATGGCGAAGCGGCAGAGTGCAAGCGAGACGAAGCCGGCTTCGGCCGAGCAGAAAGCGCTTTCGAGCGCGATTAGCCAGATCGAGAAGACGTTTGGCGCGGGTGCGATCATGCGCCTGGGCGAAGGTTCGCACATGGAGGTGGAGGGGATCTCGACGGGCTCGATCTCGCTCGATCTTGCGCTTGGGGGCAAGGGCTTGCCGCGCGGTCGGATCATTGAAATGTTCGGGCCGGAATCGAGTGGCAAGACAACGATCGCGCTCCACGCCGTGGCGGAGGCGCAGCGGCAGGGGGGGGTGGCTGCCTTCATCGACGCGGAGCATGCGCTTGATCCGTCGTGGTGCAAGCGGCTGGGGGTGGACATCGAGGCCTTGCTCTTAAGCCAGCCTGGCAGCGCGGAGGAAGCGCTCCAGATTGCGGAGATGCTCGTGCTCTCGAACGCGGTCGACATCATCGTGGTCGACTCGGTCGCCGCGCTGGTGCCCAAGGCCGAGATCGAGGGGGAAATTGGCGACACCTTCGTGGGTGTGCAGGCGCGCTTGATGAGCCAGGCGCTGCGCAAGCTGACGGGTGGTGTGGCGCGCTCGCGGTGCGTGCTCGTGTTCATCAACCAGATTCGCGAGAAGATTGGGGTGATGTTCGGCAGTCCGGAGACGACGCCCGGCGGCCGGGCGCTCAAGTTTTACAGCTCATGCCGCATCGACGTCAGGCGCATTGGGCCGGTGAAGGATGGTGAGGAGATCGTCGGCTCGCGGGTGAAGGCCAAGGTTGTGAAAAACAAGGTCGCGCCGCCGTTCCGCGTCTGCGAATTCGACATGATGTACACCCACGGCGTCTCACGCGAGGCGGACCTGCTCGACCTGGCGATTCTGGACAAGTTGATCGAAAAATCGGGCTCGTGGTTCAACTACAACGGCGAGCGTCTTGGGCAGGGCCGGGAGAACGTCAAGCAGTACCTGCGTGAGAATCCGGAGATCGCGGACGAGATCGCCAAGCGTATTCTTGCAGGCCGCGCCGCGAGCGCAAGCCCTGCCCAGGACAACGGCGAAGCAGAAGAGGAATAGCCCGCGCCGATCTCCCGCGCGTGAATGCCCCGGACGCGGCGGCCGGTTTGCCTTTATGTGCCAGGGGCGATGTGCTCCATCGTGGCGGAGACGCCTGCCTCTTGCCCGCGAGCGCGGAACGCCCGCGGGGCGGAATCGCCTCGCCAGGGATGATAGGAATTGCAAAAGTCGATGCGATCGCCCAGGCTCGGGTGGCTGGCGCGGAAGACCTGAGTAATTAATCCATGCCGCGGCACGCCCAGGTTCTCGGTTTGCAGCTTGACGAACGCCATCGCGGCGGCGTGATTGTCACGCGTGAGCTCAAGCGCGTAGCGATCGGCGTCGTGTTCCTGAGCGCGACTATAAGCGAGCGCGGGCGGGCTCAGAATGAGCGACGCCACCTCGAACAGCATCAGCAACAGGGGCGCGGAGGCCGGGTCGGAGAGGCGTTCGAAGCCCAATCTCGAGCGGTAGCGACCGAGCAGCTTCAGCCCCCACCAGTTCACAAGAAAGAGCCCAGGGATCGCAACCAGGGGCGCAAGTGCAACGGTGCGGATCACGTGCCCCATCATGTAGTGGCCCATCTCGTGGCCCATCACGACCAGAATCTCGCGCGGTTCAAGCCGGGCGATCAAGGTGTCCCAGAGCACGATGCGCTTGGTGCTGAGCAGGCCGGTCACGTTGGCGTTGACGGTTTTGGTATCGATGCTCTTGTCGACCTCGAACACGCGGCTCCCCTCGATCCCCGCCCGTCCCGCCAGATCGAGGATGGAACGTTCAAGCTCGGCATTCTTCATGGGCCCGTAGTGGTTGAAGAGCGGGTCGATCCAGACGGGGACGATGAGCATGACGAGCGCGAGCATGGGCGCGCTTGCAAGCCCAAGATACAGCCACCATCGCCTGGGGCTGTTCGTGAGCAGTGAATACGCGATCAGCCCGACGATTCCACTGCCGATCATGTCGACGCCCAGGCCGACCACGCGGTTATACGACCAGCGGCCGAGAGTCTGGTTCGAGAGCCCGTAGGCATGCGCCCGCACGAATCCCTGGTAGTAGGCCAGGGGTAGGCTGAGCACGAAGACGAGTGCGAGGTAGGCGGCGATGAACAGGAAGATGGTGCCTGCGCGGTTGCCCCGTGCCAGACTGCGTGTGAGGCGCTCGATCCGAGAGGAGAGTCCGGAAAAGGCGATCAGACCAGGGATCGCGATCGCCCAGATCTGGTTGAGGAGCCAGAGCCATTCTCCGGTGCGGTGATATTGCACCGCGAGGGGAGTGGGCTCGGGCACGGGGACAGGCGCGACCTCAGCGCGGGCGGGATCGCCTGGTGCGCCTGGAGTTTCGGCTTGCGGCCAGGTTGTTCCAGGAAGCGCGAGCAGGAACCCCGCGAGCAGGGCGGGGATCAGGAATGCGATCGTGCGGAATCGGGGCAAGGTGCGCTCTCCGTGCTTGCGATCTCAGGGGGGACTGGAGGATCCGCTTGGCTTTCCGCGGAGGTAGAGACTGATCGTACCGAGCGCGAGCAGCGAAAAGGCGCCCCAGCCGGCGTAGGCGGAGTAGCGGGTTTGAGCGAGTTCGCGTTCGAGCGTGGCCGCGTCCTTGCCGGCGATCGATAGCACGAGATCCGAGAGCCTGGCGTTCTCGGCCTTGCGTGCCTCGAACGAGGCTATGGTTTCGGCCAGCTTGGTCTTGAGCGATGCGGTCTCGAGGGCGAGTGCTTCGTTGATCTGGCGCTCCGCGCCCAGGCTCTTACGCGCGGAGTCGCGCTCCTGGGCGGTTCTGGCGTAGCGTGCGGTGAAGGCCCGGGCGTCGCTGCCGCCAAGCGAATCCGCGAGCGCGTCCATCGCCAGTCGCTGGCCGTCCGCGAGATGCTCGACCGCCTCGGCCAAAGGCGCGTTCGCCCGCTCCCAACCGCGATCCGCCAGCCGCGCCAGGAGCAGCAAAACGGCGAGCAGCACGCCGCCCACAAGCACTCCCATCGCGCCAGAAATCGCGGCGAGAATCGTGATCTCGCGTGTGCTTGCCGCCGACCGGTGTTCGATTCGGGTCAACATGTGCAGGAGCTCCGCCTGGTTCAGGCTCAAGCCCGCCGCGGCTTCCTCGGTCGCGACGTTCTCAAGCTGATCCGCCGCGCGCGCAAGCGCGCTTCTCTGACCGCGGGACGATGTGAGATGAAAACCTGAGACCGCGACGATCGACCCATCGCGCCACTGAAAAAAGCCGCGCGTGCGGTTGATCGGGTCGACCACGTAGGCAACCTGCGTGGGCGTGGCAAAAAAATGATTATGTATAAAAAGATCGTGATGGGAAAGAAAGATCCCGAAATTGGGGTGGGTGTGATACCAGCCCACGACGTCGCAATCGGGGTGTTTGTTTTCGCGCTCGCGTGTGATGGCTTCCCACGATTCGTGAGTATAGGTGAAGCTTGCCTGGGTGTTTTTATAATGGGCGGCTTCGAGCGACGCGGTGATCAACACGTGCGGCTGCCGCGTTTCTGGATCGAGGCATTCCTTGCCGAGCAGCACGCCGCCCAGCTCGACGGAGAGGTCGGAGGAGGCGTGGCGATCGATGGCGAGCGCAACTTCGTGGTCGAGAAAGATCGGCAGATCCTGAGGGCTGGGGTTAGCGATCACGAGTGCTGCCAGCTCAGGATTGCGGTCCGGGCGCGGTTGCACGAGCAATTCGCGGGTGCGCACGTCCTCGAACCGGATCTCGTCGCCGGTCATGGCGTGGCTCCCGGTTGGAGAACGCGTGCGCGGTCCCCCTCGAGCAAAAAGAAGCCGGAGCTTTCCTCGCCGTCGATTCGCACCACGTCGTAGGGGGGGATGCCAAGGGTTGCGAGCGGCAGTTCGGCGAGTGGGGAATCTGGTGTGATTTCGCCTGTCCATTCCAGATGGGCTTCGCGCCCACAGCCTGGGCAAGCCAGATCCGCCGGTCGCATTGCCCGCCTGGGCTGGATGATCGCATCGTTTCGGCCGCAGGATGGGCAGCGCCTGCATGTGGCCAGCTCGCGCTCGAGGATCAGCTTGTGCGGGCCTCGCAAGGATGCGGCGGCCAGGGTGAAGAGCCGCTGGGCCGTGTCGTGAGACGACGCCGGCACTGGGGTCGCGGCGGGATAGGTCTCGTGGCTCAGGCAATCGTCGCGAAACGGTAGTTTGGTCGTGTAGAACTGGTTGCCGAGCCCGTTATAAACGTGCGCGGACCCGGCTGCGACGGGCAAGCCGTGCAGAATCTTGAGTGCTTCCTGGACCTCAAGCGCGGCCATCATCGACGCGATCGTGGGCGCGGTCGGCACCTTGCCTTCGTGGATCGACTCCCGCGGCAGTTGCGGGCACGAATAGCGCAGGTTGAGAAGCTGGTAATCGCGCGCGGTCATCGCGCATTCGTAGCACGCGGAAGTCGGAGGCGTGAACACCTTGACCACACCCTGGATCTCCTGGATACCCGCGTCGATCCACGGTTTCGAGGTTTTCCAGCATTGCCGGTTGACCCACAGTCTCGCCTCTCGGTTGTCGAGGCAGCCGATCACAAGATCGGCCGCGGCGAAGAGCCCGAGCCCGACGTCGCTGATCACGTCGCCGTGGATGGGGATCACACGAACATCGGGGTTGAGCTCCATGGCTCGCAGGGCGGCGACCTCAGCTTTTGGGCGGCCGGCGTCGTGCTCGCGAAAAAGCACCGAGCGCGACAGGTTCGAGGCTTCGATTCGATCGAAGTCGACGAGGTCGATCGTGCCCAGGCCGAGAAGCGCGAGGTTCTTGAGCACCTCATTGCCAAGCGCGCCTGCGCCCACAACCAGCACCCGCGCGGACTGGAGCCGCTCCTGCCGCCACCAGGAGATCAAACGCAGCCGCGCGTAGCGATCGTCGTTATCGATGTAGAGCGCAGGCTCCGCCGTGCCGCCATGGGGTTCGGCCGCGGGAGCGTTCGCGGGCGCATGGTTCGCGGTATCGGGATGGTGCGCGGTCACGGTCGCGGCCTCGAGAACGAAGCGAAGAACGATCGGCCACTCATTCGATAAAGAGGATCTCGTCCCCCACGCTTGACGATTGCGCCCGGGAGGTCCTCAAGGCCGCTCCACGCTCTGAACCGCCCTGATTCGCGAAGTCGCTTTCGCGCAGGTCGATCACCGTTTCGTGGAGCGGGATGTCGGCCGATTGCTCCGCCTGCGCGTAATCCGCGAGGCCGGACGACCGCGGCGCTTCACGCCCGAGGGCAAGCCGGCCGAAGCGCTTGAGCAGATCGCGGGCGACCTCCGTCGCGCTCGCTCTGCGGCCGGCCTCAGGGTGCGAACCGATCGCGGATGATTCGTCCGGCCCCTGGCCAGGTTCAATGCGCCCCATCGCGACACGCAGGTCGCGTAGCGGCCGTTCGTCGAGCGGAAAGCGGTGCGTTGTCTGCCGCGCTACCCACAAAGCAGCGTCGCGATTATAGGGGCTGCGGACGTCGTAATTGTGGTACCGAGCCATATCCCAGAGCATCTGGCAGAGCTCGTCGAGCTGCACGGAAGGCGCCCAGTGGGTGCCGTAACCCCCCAGGCAGACCATGCCGATCTCAGAAATATTTGGGTGATAGATCGGAGTGATCCAGCGCAGCTCGGGGAGCGTCCGGGGATACGACGAGGTGAGCTTGATCTCCACGCGATGCGACTCGATGGGCTTGATGTAGCCCTGGTTCAGCCAGATCCCTCGGCCGCGAAACGTGATCATGTAGCGGTAGGGGGGATTTCCCTCCGCGCTAAAGCGAAACACGGAGCTCTCGGAACAGAGCCGCTCGAGGCTGATGAGATCGCTCCGCAGGCGACGGTTGCGAGGTGGCTCGTACATGATGGCTTGGGCTCGACGTCAGAGGGTCCGCCGGATCGGGTGAGGCTGCGCTTCAAACCCCGACTCTGGACCGGTCGTCGCCAACCGCGCCGGCGACCACCTCAGGATACACAATCAAATGGTCGCCGTCCTGCACGTTCGCTTCCGGCAGCGTCATGCTTTCAAGCAACCGTCGGCCCCCCTCCTTGTGATCAAGCGCGTAGCTCATCGGCTGGCCGTCTGGGCTGTTCGCGGGCAAGTTCATCTTCGTGATTATGTTCGGGATGATTCGGCTCACGGGGACGCTAAAGGCAATCACTGCCTTGACGGACTTGGCGCCCGTCTGGTCCAGAAACGTGACCTGAATTCCCGTCGGATCGGGTGTGCCGCCGTACGACATCGTCTGAATACCTCCTCAGCACTCAATTCGCCCCCGGTCCCCGATTATTGAACCGGTCCAGTCAGGGATTTGCCTTTCGATGCCGATCAGCGCCCTCTGGAAACGACTTGCTTCACCCGTTCTTGCATGATAGCGGCGGGCGTTCGGATCGGAAACCTGCGTACGCGGCGGATCGCCGCGGTGCGAACTAGACCTCGTTCTGGGAATGCGTGAGCTCGATATGACCGGATTTGCCGGAGCAGCCGTAGATTGAGCACTTCCCCACGTAATCCCAGCAATCCTGGTGATGCGGTGTGTGGCAAGAATCGCAGCGCACGGTTGGCCCGGCGCCGAGGGACTGGCCGCACACCTTGCAGACGATGGTCTCGCTCGCGTGCTGCTCTGCCGTGGCTTCGTCCACAATCGCCACGCCCTGGGACGCGTGGCGCGCGACCGCGTCGACAAGCTGGTCGTAGAGCACAATCGCCGCGGCCACGATGCCATGGAGCAGATCCGCTGCCACGGTGAGGTCGCGGTCGACCTGCACCAGCAAGCGCTCCGGATTCACGGAGATCAGCAGGCCGCCGATGGGAGCGAGTATTTCCAGGCGTGCGAGTGCTGCCGCGGCCGTTGGGTTCAGAAAATCGAGCGCGATTTCGGGATCGTTGGCATGAATCCTCAGCGCATGGGCAAGCCGCGGGTCGCCGGGCTCAATAGGGCGCGTTCCCTTGGGGGGCTGGGCCTGCAGGACACGTGATCGAGGCGCGAGCTCGAGCCGGAAAGGTACGGACCAGGGAAATCGTGCAACGACCCGCGTGCGAGGCGGCTGGGGCTGGCCAGGTGTATCAGGCGCGAGGCCCACACGCACAAGCGCACCCCGGCGGCGGAAGCTCACAAGCGGCGTAAGATTCTGGCCCCGGCTTTCAACCTGGCCGTGATAGGCCGAGGCAAGCTCGCGATAAGCACGCCTGCGCAGGCTGGGGTGTGACTGGCTTTCGAACCTCGCGGTGATATTCGCGAGAACTTCGGAGACCGCACAGATCGCGTCCACAATCAGCGAGAGGAACATGGGCACGGTCCAGCCTGGCCCCAACGCGCCTTCAAACCCCAGTTACGCATCCTACGCGAGCGCAGGGCCAATGGCCAAGGCTGCGTGGAAGCCGGGGCGCGGGCGGCATTCATAGAGATCGATTCCGGAGACCGATCCGCTTGGCTCGAAGCGTTCGCCCGGCTCGATGGTTCCGAAGCCGGTTGGTTCGCCTGGGTCGAGGCCCGCGAGACCGATCCCGCGCGCCTTCAGGATCGCTTCCTTGCGGGTCCAGCCGCGAAAGAAGACGCGTTCTCGGTCGGCGGGCGCGACCGACCGGAACCAGCTTGACTCCTCAGAGGTGAAATACGACTCGAGGATTCGGTCGAGCAGCGAAACCGGGCGGATTTCCTCGAGGTCGACCCCCACGTCGCGCCCGAGTGCAAGCGCAATGAGCGCGAGCCCGCCCGAGTGGGAGACGTTGAAGCGCAGCGGGTGGGACCGCGATCCTGCCTCCGGCCTGAGCACGGGTTTGCCATGGCCGATCCCGGAGAACGCCAGCGTCTCCGGCCGCGCTCCAAGCTCGTTTGCCAGAATGCACCTGAGCGCGGAACGCGTCCGTGCGAACCGCAGCCGGTCGCGTGGGCGGATGAATCGCCTGGCGCGGGCGCGTTCGTCGTCGCTCAAAAGCGCGAGCTCGGGCTCGAGTGCGGCCTCGTCCATCGGCTCGCGATCGAGCTCGATGATCCAAGCGCACGCGGTCCACGCGGACAGCGGAAGATCGGCGGAGCCCGGCCAGAGAGCAGGACCCATGGCCAGGAATCCAGCACCTGGGTTCGTCGAAGGAGCTGGTTCTGGCACCTCGGAACCTCGAACTTGGTCCTGGGGTGAAACTCCCGCGCGGGGACCGTGCCTAGCCAATCGCGGCGACGCGCGCGTGATCCGTGACGTGATGGTCGCCGGTCGCAAGCCGGCCGTCCTGGATCTCGAGCACCAGGTCCTCGGGCCGGATGAAGCGGCGGTCGTGAGTCACCACTACCAGCGTTGTGCCTGAGTCCACCTGCAGGTGCCGCAGGATGGTGTAGATCTCGTCGCCGGTGCGGGAGTCGAGCTCGCCGGTCGGCTCGTCCGC
>DAIDHX010000255.1 GCA_027451885.1 Planctomycetales bacterium | reverse complement strand
CTAGAGCGTGGGGATCTTGATCTTTTCGCCTCCCTTGAGGGCGGATTCATGGGCGCAGAGACCGACCATCGTCCAGTTGGCGGATTCGACGGCGTCGGGCAAGGCGGTGCGCTCGCCGCGCACCGCGCTTAGGAAGGCATGGACGAGATGCGGGTGTGAACCGCCGTGTCCGCCGCCCTGCGTGAAGGACAGGTGCTGCTCGCCCTCATCGAGGCTGTAAACTCCCCTGGTTGTAAACCGCTGGATTGGCCCAGGGAGTAGCCGGGCGTAATCCGGAACCGGAGTCCGCCTGGGGATCTCGGGCTCGGGAATCGGGTGCGCCTCGGTGCTCTTGGTGTGGACCACTGGCTCCTCGCCCTCGACCTGTTGCCATTCGAACGACTTTTTGCTGCCGTAGGCGTCGAAGCTTTCACGATACTGCCGCGCCACGTCGAAGAGGCTGCGTGTGACCTCGGCCACGACGTCTGAATCCTTGATGGTGAACGTGGCGGTCTCGATGGCGAAGGGGCTCTTGTACTTGCCGATGAGCTCCTCGCGAATCCGGCCCGAGCCGTGGCAGACCACGCTCTCCGCCAGCTTGCCCACGAGCGCCAGGCAGGGGCTCACGCAGTGCGTGGCGTACCACATCGGCGGCAAGCCCGGCCAGTAATCGGGCCAGCCGTCCATGTCTTGCTGATGGCTGCCGCGGAGAAATTGCAGCCGGCCCAGCTCGCCGTTTTCGTAGAGTTCCTTCACGAACAGGAATTCGCGGCTGTAGACGACGGTCTCCATCATCATGTAGACCTTGCCGCTCGTGCGCTGGGCTTCCACGATCTTGCGGCATTCGTCGATCGAGGTGCCCATGGGGACCGTGCAGGCGACATGCTTGCCGGCATTGAGCGCGTCGATGGACATCCAGGCGTGGTCAGGGATGGGTGAATTAATATGAACGGCGTCGAGCTCTGGGTCCTTGAGCATGTCCGCGTAGCTCGTATAGCGCGTTTTGATACCGTAGCGGTCGCCGACCTCGTCGAGTCCTTTACGGCCGCGGCGGCAGATCGAGTGGATCTCGGCCCCAGGGTAGGCCTGGTAGATGGGGATGAACTCGGCGCCGAAGCCGAGTCCGACAAGGCCCACGCGGATGGGGCGATCGGCGGCCATCGTTGTCGTCTCCTCACGGCTCTTGGTGGCAAGTGATTGGCGAATTGGTGCAAGATAGTTGCGTCGGTCTGCAAAGGCAAGCATCCGCAGGAGAGATGAGCATGTCGAGGTCAGGGAAAGTACGGGTGGGGATGATTGGTGTGGGGCAGGTGACGGCGTACCATCACGTGCCTGGGCTTGCGCTCGACTCGCGAGCGGAGCTGTCGGCGATCTGCGACACGGAACCTGGGCTTCTGGGTCAGCGGGCGAATGAATGGGGTGTGTCGCGTGCGACGACCGACCCGATCGAGCTTTGCAACTGGGAGGAAGTGGACGCGGTGGTGATTGCCACGCCGAACGATACGCACGCGTCGATTGCGATTGCGGCGGCGAAGGCGGGCAAGCATGTGATGTGCGAGAAGCCGCTGGGTCTGAACGCCGGCGAGGTCCGGGCGATGTATGAGGCAGCGCGGGACCACGGGGTGGTGCACATGACGGCGTTCACGTATCGATTTGCGCCTGCGATGCGGTATTTGCGGAGTTTGCTCAAGTCGGGTGCGCTGGGGGTGCCTCGGCATTTTCGGTCTCAGCGCTTTCTGGACTGGCCGGAGACGAGCTGGGGTTGGCGGCAATATCGTGCCCGGGCGGGCGCGGGGGATCTGTTTGACATGACGATCCATCGCATCGACTTCGCGATCGACCTGGTGGGTCCGATTGCGCGTGTGACGGGGGCGGTGGCGCGGTTCGCGCCGCGGGATCATGACGCCGCGGGCAAGCCGTGCCCGCCGTCGGATGTTGACGATTGGTCGAGCCTGATCGGCGAATTTGAATCGGGCGCGACTGGGGTGTGGGAAGGGACGACGCTGGCCAAGGGCTATCATCGCGACGGCTTCGGCCACGAATGGGCGGAGATCAACGGCAGCGAAGGCTCGGCCGTGTATCGCCTGCACGAGCCGAACGTGATCCTGCTGGGCAAGACGGGCTCGGATCTGGCCCCCACGCCGGTGCCGAGCGCGTTTTTGAAGCCGGAGGGCAGCCCGCGCGACCCGTCTGTGGGTGCGCCCGCCACGGTCTTTCGCTACGACCTGATGTGGGAATTTGTGTCGGCGATTGTGGAGAAGCGCCCGGCTGCGCCCAGCTTCCTCGACGGCTGGAACGCGCAGGTGGTCGCCGACGCGGTGCTGGACGCCCACGCTCGGCGGACCTGGGTGGAGATCCCGCCTTCGCGGCCGTGATCGGGTGTGTCAGGAGGGATCAGGTGACGGGGTGGCGATGCTCTGTGCCCTGCGCATGGGCGTGCCACGCTCCCGTCGCCACGATTTCGCGCATGGCGTCGACGGCATGTTCGAGCTCATCGTCGCGGTTATAGAAGTGCGGCGACAGCCGAATGCCCGCGCCTGGGCGATAATCGCAGAGGATTTCCCGATCCTTGAGGCTCTTTGAGATCTCGAGCCCGTGCGCGAGGTCGATCGCCACGGTGCCGCCTCGGCGTGCGGGATTGCGGGGGGTTGTACAGCGCCAGCCTTCGCGATCGGCGAGCGCGAGCAGCCGCTCCGTCTGGCGGATTGATTTGGCCCGGATGGCGTGGACTCCGATCTCATTCAGGAGCGTGATTCCCGGCTCGGCGGCGTAGAGCGCGGGGATGTTGGGCGTGCCGTGCAGGAAGCGCCAGGCGTCCGTTCTGCGGTCGAGTCGCGGGTCGAAGGAAAACGGCGAGGGATGGGCCATCCAGCCGACAAGCGCGGGGGAGAGCGCGTGCCTGCGCGCGGGATCGACCCAGAGGAACGCCGCGCCCGGGCCGCCGCAAAGCCATTTGAGGCAGCCGCCGATGTAGACATCCACCCCAAGCGCCCGCACATCGACCGGAATCACGCCCACGGCCTGGTAGCCGTCAACCACCATCAACGCGCCCACCTGCCGCGCCCGGGCCGCGATCGCCGCCACATCATGTACGTACGCCGACTTGAACAGGACGTGCGAAATCGCCACGACGGCCGTGCGCTCGTCGATGGACTCGATGAGTCGCCCTGTGTCGATGGTCACGCCGTCCGCGGTTGGTACGACGGTGATATCCGCCCCGCGGCGGGATTGCTCGTCGATCAGATACAGAATGGAGGGAAAGTGCATGGCGTCGGTCACGATTCGCCGCCGGTTCGTGGTGAAGTCGATTCCGCTCAGGACGACGGCGTGGGCGATCGTGACATTGGGCTGGAAGACAACCTCGCCCGCCTGTGCGCCGATCAGGGGCGCGAGGCGGTCGCCGAGCGCGGCGGCGAGCATCCACCAGCGATCCTCCCAGGCGCGCACGCCCCGGCCGGCCCAGATGTCGTAATAGTCCTGGAGCGACCGGCTCGTTTCCACCGGCACCGCGCCCAGAGAATTGCTGATCAGGTAGCAGGTGCGCGCGAGAATCGGGAACCGGGCGCGATAGGCCTCAAGCGGGTCGGTATCACATCCGGAATCCGTGGGAATCGTCGTTGTCATGCAAAACATCCTACAGTCGAGGAAACCGAGCATGCGAGCATTTGCCCGAAGAACCCTCGCGAATGGCCGCTCGGATGTTTTATCGTGAAGGGGAGAGATGCTGGGCAATCCGCGCCAGGCGGTTTTCCCGCATTGAGACCCAGAGGAGCGAGAACGATGCGAGTCTGGTGGCAACGAGGAAGGATGCTGGCGGCGGTGGCCGCGATTATGCTGGCGTTTGGGGGGCCTGGTTTCGGGCAGGCGCCGGCGGTTTCAGGCCATGCCGAGGAAGAAAAGCAGCTCGAGGCCCTTTCCGCCGAATTCATCCGCGCGTTCAACGCGGGCGACGCCAGGGCGGTCGCCGCGCTCTTCACCACGGACGCCGAAATCATCGACGAGAACGATGACCGTGTTCGCGGCAAGGACGCGATCGAGTCGGCCTATACGAGCCTGTTTCGCGATCGCCCTGGGGCGACGATCACGATCAAGAAGGGACTGGTCAAATTCGTCTCGGCTGGCGTGGCGATGGAGGAAGGGCGGTCAACGGTGCGCCCGAACGCGAAGTCGAGCGCCCGCGACGTGCTCAAGTACCAGGTGGTTTACGTCAAGCAAGACGGGCGCTGGCGTTTTTCGCATGTGCGTGAGGAGCAGGATGCCTTTGTCGCGCCGCACGATCGACTCGAAGAGCTGGGCTGGCTTGTGGGGAACTGGATTGACGAAAGTTCGGATTCCACCGTGCGCATGAGCTGCGGCTGGACCGAGGACAAGAACTTCCTGCTGAGGCGCTTCGTAGTACAGATTCAGGGCAAGCCTGTGATGAAGGTCGAGGAGCGAATTGGCTGGGATCCGCTTACGCGTCAGTTCAAGTCCTGGGTGTTTGACTCCGAGGGGGGGCACGTGGAAAGCCTGTGGGCTCGGCGCGGGGAGGACTGGCTGATCACCTCGAAAGGCGCGCTCCACGACGGCCGTGCCGTGCATGCGTCGCACCTGCTTTCGCGGCAGGGAGCGCATACTTATCGCTGGAGCTCGCTGGAGCGCACGGTCGCCGGCCGCGCTGTGCCCGGCGTTGACGATTACGTCATGGTTCGCGAGGCACCCAAACCGGCCGCGGCCCCAGCCAAATAACTTCGTGCGAATCACAGCCCTGCTGGCTTGCCCGTCAACCGCGAGCCACGACCTACGACGAGGGGAGAATTCCATGTCTCGAGCGTATACCGGACTGGTCGCCACGATGCTCCTGTTGCCTGCCACGACCGCCTACGGCCACGGCGGCGGCGGGGGCGGGTTTCATGGCGGCGGCGGCGGATTTCACGGCGGCGGCGGCTTCGGCGGCGGCGGTTTTCACGGCGGCGGCGGCTTCGGCGGCTATCATCCCGGTGGTTTCGGGGGCTATCATCCCGGTGGTTATGGCGGCTACCACATGGCCTCGCCGTCCTTCAACCGCACCCCGTCATTCAGCACGCCGCGGGCAGTTGAACCCGCCCATGTCGGAGGTTACCGGCCAGGGAACGCCGGCAATTTCAACCGGCCGGCCAATTTCGGCGAATTCAACCGGGCGGGGAACGTCGGCAGCTTCAACCGTGTTGGGAACATCAACAATTTCAACCGCGTCACCAATGTCAATAACTTCAACCGTAACGTCGGCGTGAATCGCGCCGGCTGGGGCGGCTACAACCCGTACTGGGGCAACCACGCGGGCTGGTATCACGGCTGGTGGAACGGCAACTACGGCGGATATGGTTGGCGGCCGTGGGGTTATGGCTGGGGCGGTGGCGGCTGGGGCTGGGGCGGCATGGGATACGGCCTTGGCACCGGACTTGGCCTGGGCATGGGCATGGGGATGGGCTACGGCCTGTCGTCCTGGCTGTTTGGGCCCACGCTCTACAACTGGGGCTACTCCAGCTACTCCAATCCGTATTACTACGGCGGCGTTGCCAATCAACCGGTGATTTACAACTACGCCCAGCCGATCGACACCACGGCCCAGGCGCCCGAGCAGGCGACGACCAGCCAGGCGACCTCGACGCTCGAGCAGGCGCGGGCATCGTTCCAGGCGGGCGACTACGCCCAGGCGCTCGCGAGCGCTGATGCCGCGCTTGGGCTCACGCCCAACGACCCCACGCTGCATGAGTTCCGCGCGCTTTGTCTCTTTGCCCTGGGCCGATACGACGAGGCGGCGGGCGCGCTTTACGCCGTCCTTTCCGTGGGCCCCGGCTGGGACTGGACCACCATGATCAGCCTCTACGGCGACCCCGGCGCGTACACCGAGCAACTGCGCGCTCTGGAGGGCTATTGCCGGCAAAACCCGCAATCCCCGGGTGCACGGTTTGTGCTCGCGTATCACTACCTGACCGAGGGGCATGCCGAGGAAGCCGTGGGGCAATTCCGCGAGGTCCTCGCGCTTCAGCCCAAGGATCAGGTGGCGGCAAAGATCGTTGAGCAGCTTGTGCCTGTGGCACAAACCGGCGGTCAGGCGGGCGAGCCGGGTGCGCCTCCCGCGCCCACCGAACCGGCCGCCACCGCGGCCCAGGACCCCGCGCTTGCCGGCAAGCTGGAAGGATCGTGGGTGGCCAACCCAACAAACGACGTGGCAATCACGCTCGGCTTCCCCGCGGCTGGCAAGTTCACCTGGAAGGTCACGCGGCAAGGCAAGGATCAACAGTTCGAAGGCACGGCCGCGTTTGAGAGCAACGTGCTGACGCTGGTGCAGTCGGCGAACCAGAGCAACGTCATGGTCGCGAACGTGATCTGGAAAGATCCGACCCACTTCCAGTTCAAGATCCTGGGTGCGGGCCCGAGCGATCCCGGCCTCTCGTTCGCGAAGTCGCAGTAATGGCCGCCCGCGGGCATTGGTGCTCGCCGTCCTGAAAACCAGGAGGGCGAGCGCTGGCTCGACCACCCTCAAGCAGGATTCCGCCATGCCCGAGCTGACGCGTCATGAACCCGCGGAGCCCCAGAATTCGGTTGAAGGGGGCAACGGTATTCTGGTAATCCGCGGCAGCGGCAATTGCCGGTCGTGGAACAACATCCGCTACAAGACCGGGCTTTCCGCCCGCAACGTCGGCGCGACCAGGCTCTCAATGAACGTGGCCACGATTCCGCCCGGCGGCGTGGCCTATGCGCACATTCACGTGGGCTTCGAGCTCATGCTCTATATTCTCGAGGGCCGGGTGCGGCACGAATACGGCCCGAACCTGGAACATATCCTCGAGAACGAAGCCGGCGACTTTATTTACATCGAGCCCGGCGTACCTCATGAAGTGTTCAACATGAGCCAGACCGAGCCGGTGGTCGCCGTGGTCGCCCGGTCGGATGCGAGCGAGTGGGAAAACATCGCTCCGTTCGCGCGTCCCCAGGCGCGTCCGAAAGTGTAAACTGGCGTCGCGCCCGCGCAGAGGGCACGCTCCCTGTCACCCCGCGGCTTGAGTCGCGCGCAGGCCGCGGTAGAATCAGGATATCCAAACGCGCACCAAACCCAGTCCAGGTTTCGCCTCAATCGCCCCAGAGGACCAGTCGCCCGGCAGGATGTGCGGGGGCTTGCTGCCCTGCGTTCCAGGAGCTTGCCCGCTTATGCTCAGGTATTCCACACAAGAACTGAACGGCATCCTGATTATTGCGTTCGAAACCGTTGACGACCTCGCCGCCGACTGGCAGACCGGGCAACGAGACCTGCTCTATCGCCAGATCGAGTCGCGGGCCGACGGGCGGGTGGCGATCGACCTGAACGACGTCAACTATCTGGCAAGCTCGGAAATCGGCTTCCTTGTGACGATCAAGCGCAGGCTCGAACGCCGCCAGGGGAAACTTGCAATCTACGGCGTAAGTCCTTACCTGCTTGACATCTTCAAGACCATGAATCTTGTCAAGCTGCTGAACATTGCGGCGGATTTCAAGGAAGCGGCGGCCAGCCTCGGACCGCCGACGGCCGAGGCTGGCTCAAAATAGGGCGCGTTGGTTGTGGCTGCGCAAGGCCGCGGCTCAGTGCAGCTCGAGCTCGAGGTAATTCCAGTCGGGCTCGATGTTGACGCTCATGCCGGAGGTCTCCGCCAGTTGGGCTGCCCGGGGCAGGTCCGGCCCTCCCGGCCTGGGGAAGACGTGCACCTCATAGCGGGCGGGGTAGAGGCCGTCGCCAATACTCGCGTTGGCAAGCCGGAATGTCCCGTCCGGCCAGACCGAGCAGAAGCCGTTGTGCACCCCGCCCCGATCGAAACAAATGATCGCGTCATGGACAGGCTGGCCGTTGAGCTCAATCCGGCCCATCACCGGCGCGAGCTCCTCTCGCGTGGCGTACTTGCTGCTCGCCTCGCTGATCGACAGGGCGAGTGGGCCGAGCAGAAATGCGCCCCCCAGAACCCATCCCAGGCCCGAGCGAAGCTGATGTAAGTGAAATTGCACGCTTTTTCTCCTCAGGGGTTTGCGGTCCCCGACTTTGGCATCAGGCGTTTGTTGAGATGATCCAGTTCAAAAACCAAGTTCCTGGCCCACGAACGGGCCGTTTGCGAGACCTTCCGAGCAGTCCAAAATGCGCCTTCAACCAGTAACCTAGGTCAAACCCGGAAAACCCGAGAATCCCTGGCCGCGGCCTTCGCCGCTCTGCTTGAAATCAGCGTCATTTCCAGCCCGCGCGACTCGCGTCAAGAACTTTTCATCTCGCGCAGGGATCGATGAGGAGAGATCTCGAGCCCAGGCAAGTTTGGGCGAACGTGTCGCCCCAGGTAAGGACAATCATAAGCGTGATTCCGGGAGAGCCGAAATCGGAATGCGAAACAGGTCTAACGTTAAGAATCTTAGCGGAAGCCAGGCCGCATTTCCAGTCTCATCCCATGAATCTTCCATGCATTCGCGGTGAAGCCGGCCTCGCCGAGTCGGGTGGCTGCTTCAAGGCGGGTGCTCGGCAGTGTTCGCGATTACACGATGCACCTACTCGAGACGCGCCCCGGCGTTTCAGGGGATCGGGCCTCTGCCGGATTCGTCCCGCCGAGTAGCTCATGAACGGGGAGGCGCAGGCAGCGCGTGCGCGTGCGCTCAATTCGATCCGACGAGCCGCTTGCTGGTTTCGACGTCCTCGATCTCGTTGGGAGGCGGGGGGAGCGGGTGCGGGGCTCTGCCGAGAACAACCCAGCGTTCCTCAGGCGCAGGGCGTGCTATCTTAAGCTGCGCTTCGAGGCGGCTTGCAACCAGGGCGCTTAAGCACGCCGCGCCCCGGATGTTGAGATGCGTCGCGTCGCCAAATGCCTCGGCTGGGAAACCCGAGCGGCGGGCGTCGAGCACCACCGCGCGGGGATGCGCCGCGAGCTTCAGACGCACGAATGACTCGAATTTCTGTTCCGCACCGCTCGAATCACGCCTGGCCTGCACCACGGGAGAGAGCGGCATCAGCAGCCAGTAGATCGGGATCGCGCGCGATTCGGCAAGCGCAAGCAGGCGATCGACGGCCACACTGTTCGAATAATCAACATGAAAGTGATCAACGAATAGATTATGCGCCACTGCCGGAGTGAGCTCACCCGTGAACGGCGGCCGCGCGGGGATCACGTTCGAGCCGCGGTTGACCGTCCAGTTGCGCCAAAGCGCGCGGTTGAGTTCGGCGACCGGGTCGGGCTTGCCCGCGAACCTGGCGGACAACCAGGAGTTCGCCTCCAGCCGTGATCGAAACGAGGGCAGCGCCCGGCCGAAGGCCAGCTCGGTCGCGAGCGTGCCGATTGGGGTGATCGAAATCAGCTCGGCGAATTCGCGCGGGGTGAGCACTTCTTGCCAGTAGCGCGCGTTGTAAGCCGGCCCGCCGATGAGGACGGCCGGCTTGGTGGCGAAGACGATGGCGCGGGGTTTTGCGCCTGCGTCGAGGGCGCGTCGGATCATGAAATAGGAGAACAGGGCAGGCGCCCGCGCGGCGGCCATGTTGGCGGGGTGCAGTTGGGAGGAACGTTCGACGAGCGCGGGGACGAGCCCGTGCATGATCAGGCTGTCGCCCGCGATCAGGAGCGAGGCTTCGGGCGCCTCAGCGTGCGCGGCGTGCGCGGCCCTGCGCCAGGAGAGCGCAACCGGATCCGAGAGCTCGATGACGCGTGTGGCAAGAAACGCCTCGATGAGGGTGATCAACCCGAGCGCGCCCAGCATTCCCCAGGGGAGCGCCCGCGCGATGCGCTTGCCGCGTTGGGCGATCGTCGCCCGCCGTGCGATGGCGCGGTGGTAGATCCGGCTCGGTCTGGGCAGGTCGAGCCGCGGGCGGGTCGCGTGCCGCATGGGCTCACCTTGCAACCTGGTTGGGTCGCGGCCCATCGGCGACCGCTGCGCTCGGCGCAAGGCGGTCGTAGATGCGGATCTGCACCTGGCGGCGGTCAGCCGAGACAGGCAGCAGCGCGACAGGCTCACGGTCGCCGATCATGTTCCGGACCACCTGGCTGTACTGCCAGTGCCCTTCAATATGCGGCCTGCGCACGACCACCCAGCGCGTTTTGGGATCGCTGGGCGCCCGGTAGACGTCGGCGAAGACGTAGGCCGATCGGGTGCTGAAGAACGTTGACCAGTCGGTCAGATCCAGTACCTGCTCGCCTGGGTCCGTATGCTGGGCGATCCATTCCCCGGCCTCGCGGTAGGCGGCGAACGGGCCGGGATTGAGCGAGCCGAGCGAGCGGATATTGGGCGTGGCGATGAAAATTGCGATCACCACCGCCCACACGGCCGGGCCGGGCCGAAAACGCGCGGAGCCAAGGCCGAACCAGCGCCCCGGCAGGCTGATTTTGCCCATCAGCCAGGTTGTGCCGTGCGCAGCGGCGAGCGTGAGCAAGATGCCGGGTACAAGTCCGTGCCGCACCGTGCAGTAGCCCGCGATCGCGTGCAGCCTGGTGAGCGCGATCCACGAGGCCGCGAGCATGATCGAGAGGAAGAGCCAGGCGCGGGTGCGGTTGGGAATCCACCAGGCCGCGATCACGCCCACGATCGCGAACGGAAACAGCGGCGGCGTCACCGCGCCCCGAAACACCTTGAAGGCGCGTACGGCCGCGATTTCATAGGTCTGGAGCGTCGTCTGGCCGGGCGGAATCGTCTTCTCGCGTTCGAGGGCAAGCGCGTCCGGCTTATCGGCAAGGCCCAGCACGCGCGCGATGCCCGGCTTGGTGCCGATTCCCCCCTTGAGCGCGATGTAAGGACCGGCCACCAGGATCAAGCCGCCAAACAGGAAGCCGACCGCCGCCCACCATCTCGGCCAGTGCACCCGGGTCGAGCGCAGCAGCGGCAGCACCAGCAACGTGACCGCAAGCGCGAGCGGAAGCAGCATCCCCTCCGGCCGGGTCAGGTACGCCAGGCCGCTGAGCACGGTCGCGGCCGGCAGCCAGAAAAAGCTCCCCTCGCGCAGAAACCGCAGCGCGCACCAGAGCCCAAAGGTCCAGGGAATGAGGAACGTGCACTCCGAAAGCACGTTGACGACGATGTATCCCAGAATGGGGTTCAGAATGACGAGTACGCTGGCCATCCAGGCGGGATGCTCGCCCAGCAGCTCGAGCGTGAGCAAGTAGATCGGGATCACAAGCACGACCGCGCAGGAGAAGGACAGGGCAAGCGCGGCGAACTGCCAGGACTCGGGCCCGGAACCGCCAAGAAGGCGATGCGTCATGACGATCATGAAGGGGTGCAGGGGATGGTCGATTCCCCTCGAGAACCCGCTCCAGAGTCCGTCCCGTTCCATGCGCTCGGCGCGGTGAATGTAGCGCAGGCCGTCGGCGAAGCTGGCCTCGCTATGGCGCAAAACCCACGCCAGAAAAAGCGCAGCGCCGGCCATGAGCAAAACGACGCGGACGACATGGCGAGAAGCGTACACCGGGGATCCGTCCTTTCCGGCTCGAGCGCTCGCCAACCGTGGGAAGTCGAGCGCTTAAGTGCGTCCTTGCTGAGCTTCTTGCCGCGACCGAACCGGTGTGCTGGACCGGCCGTGCGGGAAGCTGGTGGCGATCGCGCTCCGGGGCGCGGGCTCAGGGGCTTCCGCCTCCCGCGCGAGCTCCAGAACCGCGCGACCTCGTGGCTCTCCTTCGTTCCTCAGCCGCCGCGCAATTCGCCCGATGATCCGCCAGGCCCGCGCGTCTTCCTCCACGCCCATCCTGGCCGCGAGGAATCCGCGCACACGCGCTTCGATCGCCACGATCCCATCCAGAACCAGAAACTGCCAGTACGGCAAGTGCTTCAAAAAATACAGCAGCTTGCTGTGCCGGATGATGACCCGCATCTTGGGCAAAACCGGGCGATTTTGCAAGGGATGTCGATGGATCACGCTGGCGCCCGCGTCAAACGCCACCTCCCAGCCCAGACGCCGGGCCCGCCAGGCGAACGCAACCTCTTCGTAATAAAGGAAAAAGTCCTCGTCCATGCCCCCAATCGCGTCCATCATCGACCGATTCACGAGCATGCAGCAGCCCGTGACCCAGTCCACCGGGCCTGTGCGGATTCTCCAGCCTGGCAGATACTTGCGACGACTTCGAGGCAGCAGTTGCTCCCAGGCTGCGCGGACCAGGCTGGGGAAAACTCCCACCGAACCCTGCGGGCTGCCATCGCCATTGCGGATGCTGTAGCCCACAATCCCCGGCGGCCGCTCGAGCGAATCGTAATGCTCCATCCTGGCCAGAACTTGCCCCAGAAAGTCGGGCTCGACCTCCACGTCGGGGTTGAGTACCAGCAGCCAGGGGCTCGCTGAGTTGCGCCAACCGGCATTGACGCCGACGGCGAAACCCCCATTATCACGCCGAGCGATGACACGTACGCCAGCCGGCGGATCGGTGAGCGCCCGCGGGATCGGTTCGCGAGACGCGTTGTCGACCACGACGATCTCGCAAGTTCCCGCCTGAAAGGCAGGCGAGGAGGCCAGCGCATGGACCAGACGAGTGACGTCAGGCCAGCTTTCGTGGTTGACGATGACGATGCTCAGGCGGAACTGGGAATTCGTGCGAGCGATGGCCGCGATCCTCGATTGGGCTTCAGGTGATCCGGCAGGCGGTTTGGGCACGCATGGATTACCCGGCTTTTTCGAATTAACTGGAATTGTTCGTCGGACTGGCCGATCGAAGAGCTTGAAAGAAACCCGGTCAATCATTTGAGGACCGCCACGGATGGTACGTCCGAGTCCGGGTCAGGTCGAGCCCAAGAGCCCTGGCTTTGCCGGTGGCGGGTTTTGGTGGCGCCTCATGAAGCGGAAGGACGAGCCAGAAACGAAGGTCGGGACGCCTGAGCAACCCAGCCGCGTTCTGCTGGTGGGGGCGCGGCGATCCACGCGCAAGTTCGTGCGCAGGCTGGGGGACGAGCCCTGGACCGGTCCGCCGATCATCGGCTTCGTGGATGCCGCGCATCCGCGTTCGCGCAGCCTGCGGATGAAGACGCGGCATGTCGCGCTTCATCCCCAGACCGATCCGGTTCCGGTTCTCGGCTCGATCGAACAGCTCGATCAGGTCGTGGATCGGGCGCGGGCGACGCACGTTGTCGTGGCCGTCTCCACCTCCACGCCAAAAGGCTTGCGCTCGCGGGTCAAGCGCCTGCTCAAAACCAATGTGGCGGTGCACTGGATGGCTATTGACGCCGGTCTCGACCTGGGCGCATTGCCGCGCTCCGCGCCGCCACGCTCGCGGCGTGATGAACGCAGGCGCAGGCTCGCCGCGCTGCTCGCGGGCTGGGATTCCCCCTCGCTCGCACGCAGCCTGAAACGCGCAATCGACGTCCTGGGCGCAGGGATCGGACTGACGTTGCTCGCCCCGCTCTTCGCGCTCGTGACCGCCGCGATCTGGCTGACCTCCGGCAGGCCCATCTTCTACACCCAGGAGCGGATCGGGCAGGGGGGCAAACGCTTTCAAATCATCAAGTTCCGCAGCATGCGCACCGACGCCGAACGCGAAACCGGACCCATCTGGGCCTCGTTTCACGACACCCGCTGCACCCCGGTTGGCGAATGGCTCAGACGCACCAACATCGATGAGCTGCCCCAGCTCCTGAACGTGATCAAGGGAGAAATGAGCCTCGTCGGCCCGCGCCCGGAGCGGCCCTCCTTCGTCGACCAGTTCCGCCAGCAAATTCCCGATTACAACCTCCGCCACGCCGTGCCCGGCGGCATGACAGGATGGGCCCAGGTGCACGGATTTCGCGGCCGCACCTCGCTCCGCAAGCGGCTGCAGTACGATCTGGATTACATCGAACGCTGGACCGTCTGGCTCGATCTCAAGGTTCTGCTCATGACCGTGCAGCACGTGGCGTGGGGTAAGACCTCATGGAAGAAGCCCCCCAGG
>DAIDHX010000254.1 GCA_027451885.1 Planctomycetales bacterium | reverse complement strand
GTCAAGATGACAACGACTGTCCTACTTATTTATCACAGCGAGGTGGCCGTTCATCAAAGGGGAGGATCGGGACGTCCAGGCGGGGGCGCTGTGATCCCGGGGTCAGAAGAGAACGGTCAGGCGCAGGGTGATCGCGAGTGCGTTCGGGAAGGCGTTTCGATGTTCGGAGCTGAGCGGAGGGATGCCCGGGGTGGGAATATCGGTAAGATTGGTTTGGAAATACCAGCCGGGTAGAAGCTGCATCTGGTAATAACACTGGAACATGAGCTGGGACGGGCGCAGAGAGGGGACGAATGGGGCATCGGCGGCGGGATAGAAGATGCTCGCGCTCGATGCGCCCTGGGTGAGCCAGGTGCAGTTGAGGCCGAGGCCGAAGGAGTCGGCGGGTCGGTTGGGAACGAGGCCGAAGGCGGTGAGGCCGCCGCCGACGTATTCCCGGGCGTGGAGTGCGTTCGAGTTATTGGCGCCGAATTGATAGAAGCCACTGACGCCGCTGCTGTCGACGCCAGGGTTCCGGAACCAGATTCGCTGGGCGCCGAAGAGGTAGACACCCGCCGCGCCCTGGGTCGTGCCGCCGGTCAGATCGACCAGCTTACCGGTCTGCCCCCAGATGCCCACGCCGAAATTACCGGGCTTGCGCTCGGGACCTACGCGGTAGGCGGCTCCGAGCTCGCCGATATGGAAGTAATAGCCGTTGAAGCGCGGTCCTGAGAAGCCGGTCTGCTGGCCCGCGGCGAGATTGCCGTCGTAGAAGCCGTAATTCAGGTACATGGATCGGAAGGGCGAGAACGTGGTTGTGATGCCGGTGGCGGAGTTGTAGTAGCCGGGGATGACGCCCAGCATGGTCGGGTTGACGAAGATGGGGGTGTATGCGAGCGAGGTGACGGCCGGGATGGCCGCGGCGGGGTCGCCGACGGGAACGGGGCGAGAGACGTTGTTGAAATCGAAGGTGGGAACGGTCTTGCCGATCCTGAAGATCAGGCGGTCATCGAGGAGGGACTGGCGGAACCAGAGTTGATAGAGCTGGCTGCGATTCAGCGGTGGACCGGCCTCGATCGAGTCGAAACCTGGGAATGCGCCTGCGAGGCTATTGGTATTCTGGCCGTTGAACTGGAGGAACTGGGTGCCGAGCGAGCCGCCGTTCCAGCCCAGGAGTTTCTCGCCTTCGAGGTTGAGGTCGAGGATGGCGAGGCTATTGAGTCCCCAGCGTCCGGGGTTCTTACCGCCGGTGAGGATCCCGCTCGAGTCACCGAGCCAGAGTCCGCCGAGTCGGATGCCGGACTCGCGTTCGAGGCCGAGTGCGCGTCCGAGCGCGCCTGTCCCGGCGATGATGTTCACGGCGGCGGGGTTGCCGGTGATGGGCTCGGAGCCTCGGCTTTCGGTCTCTGCGCCTGTGGCAATGGTCCGTGGCGGATTGGCCGATGTGGCCGGGGGCGCGGGCTCGCGGGGGGTGGAACCGGGAGCGAAGGGGCTGTCCGCGGAGGGGATGGGAGCCGAGGGGACAGAAGCGGCACTCGGCTCGGGCTGCGGGCTCGCGGCCTTTGCAGGCGTTTGATCCTGGCGGCTGAAGAAGCGGGAGAGCAAGCGACCGCGGGGTCGGGCGTTGGTGAACCGCGATCGGATCGGCCTGATTGGCGCGGTTTCGACGCGATCGCCCGTCACGGAGCGCATCGGTTGTGCGTCCCCGGTGCTTGTCCTGCCCTCATCGGCAGGCTGCCGAGCATGAACCAGGCCGCCGCAGAGCACCACCGCGACCAGGAGCACTCCTTGTGGTCGCATGGGATCTCCTTACCCGCCGCGACGAGACATCCCTGATTTGATCGGTTACGTGGTCGTTTCGGGTTGAGCTTAACTTGATAGCTGGGGTGTGCGGGCGTTTTGTCCTGGGTTTCACGCCGGTGGCGAGGATTCCTCGCGCTGGGCGTTGCCATCAGTCCGCGAGTGCGGGGAAAGTAAGCGTCGGCTCTTCCAGCCGCGGGGGGCGGGACGAGCCGGCGCGGGAGCGCAGCGCGATCGAAATCTCGGCGATTGAGTCCGAGTTCAATAGTCGACCTTGTCCTTGCGGTTGAAGTATTCCTTCCAGACCTTGACGGCCTCGGGTCGGAGCATTTCCTGCTCGCTGATCGCGCGGCTTTCGGCGGGCCTGGCGAACTCACTGTAAATGAATTCGTCGTCGAAATTGCCGTAGAGCTTGGCGTCGGCGACGCGTGCGCCAAAGACAACCCCATCGAGCCCGGCCCAGTAGACGGTGGCGAGGCACATCGGGCAGGGTTCCGACGAGGTGTAGAGGATGCAGCCTTCGAGCTTGGGCTTTTTGAGCAGCGCGCAGGCCTGACGGATGGCGTGCATCTCGGCGTGCCAGGTGGGGTCGTTCTGGGCGACGACGTGATTGAGCCCGTCGGCGATGACCTTGCCTTCCCTGTCCACGATGACTGCGCCGAAGGCTCCGCCGGTTTTGTACTCGACGCCCGCCTTGCGTGAATTGGCGATCGCCCTGCGGAGGAATTCCTCGTGTTTTTCCTTTGGGAAGCGGGCCATGACCTCGGCGGCGGAGATTCGCGGCTTATCGCTTGGGACCTGGATAAAGCCCATGGCGGTTCCGGAGCGTGTGGCCTGGATGATCCAGTTGGCGCCCAGGACCGCGGCGAGTCCGAGGCACACGCCGGGTATCAAGCGGCGCGTCAGGCTGCATTGAAACAGCCGTCGTGGTGTCATGCGATGGCTCCTTGTGCTGGGCTGTGATCGACCCGATCGCTGTTGCGTGGGGGTTCTGGCAATCGTTTCCGGCCGGGGGCGCCAGGGCGCAGGCGGAGGAGTTCAAGCGATCCGCCGGGGGGTGGTTGCTCGCGCTTGAAGGCAAGCGCCTGGATTTCGTTTGCGCATCCAGTGTAACCCTAGGACAGGAAATCGAGGGACGTTTGCTGTTCCTGGAGGAGTGTGCGTGGGGAATCTGGGATCGTGGCTCCGGGGGGGTTTCGCTCGAGGCTCGGGCGGGGCAGAATAGGTGAGCCTGCGAGGCGACTGGGGCGCGGACCACGCGATCGCCCCGGAAAAATGAACAACGAGGGGCGCGGGACGCCCTGGGAGAGGTTTTAGGATGAGCAAAGACAACGCCGCCGCGCTGGCACGCGCGGCCCTGGATGCGGGTGAGGGGATCTTACGGCTGGCCCCGGCGTGGGTTCCTCGGTCGTTTCTGATGCCGGGCGGCCGGCTCAAGCTTGACCGCCAGGATCTTTACGCGCTGGGGGCTCACCGCGGCGGCATCGACGAGCGCTGGTTCGCCTCGACCACCGCGGCCGCCAACGAAGGCGCTCCGCCGGATGAGGGCCTGAGCTACGTCGTGCATGAGAAGAACCGGTTCACCCTCAAGGACGCGATCGCCGCTCACGGGCCGGAGATGATTGGCGAAACGCTCTGGAACACCTACAAGCGCTGGCCGGTCTACAGCAAGTTCTTCGATAACCTGGGCCCGATCCCGCACCACATGCACCAGAGCCAGGAGCAAGCGGCCAAGCTGGGGCTCGAGGGCAAGCCCGAGAGCTACTACTTCCCGCCGCAGCTTAACTGGACGGGCAACAATTTCCCGTACACGTTTTTTGGGCTCGAGCCGGGCACGACCAAGGCGGACGTGCGGAAGTGCCTGGAGCGCTGGGATCAGGGTGATAATGGCATCCTGGACCTATCGAAGGCCGCGCGGCTGAAGCCCGGCACCGGCTGGCTGGTGCCGCCCTGCGTGTTGCACGCGCCTGGCTCGCTTGTGACCTATGAGCCGCAGTGGGGTTCGGACGTCTTTGGCATGTATCAGTCGATGGTCGAGGGCAGGCGCGTGCCGTGGGATCTCCTGGTGAAGGATGTTCCGAAGGAGCACCATCACGACCTGGACTACCTGGTCGAGCAGCTCGACTGGGAAAAGAACATCGATCCTGAGTTCAAGAAGAACAACTACCTTGAGCCGATCGTCCGCACGGGCGGGGCCGAGGCGGGTTACTTCGACAGGTGGATCGTGTACGGGCGTGTGAACGGCAAGCAGCTCTTCAGCGCCTGCGAGCTCACGGTGATGCCTGGGCGGTCGGCGACGATCAAGGACCCCGGCGCGTATGGCTTGATCGTGGTGCAGGGTTCGGGCACGATCGGCAAGGTTACGGTCGACAGTCCGAATTTCATCCGCTTTGGCGAGATGACGGCGGACGAGGTCTTCGTGGCGGCGAGGCGTGCGGTCGAGGGGGTGACGTTCACGAACACGGGGTCTGAGCCGTTTGTGAGCCTGCGTTACTTCGGCCCTGATGCGCACGCCGACCTGCCCAACGTGGGCGATCACATGAAGGCGTGACAGGGATCGACGTGATGGCGAGCGCGGGGCCCTGCCCCGGCGCTTGCGGCCGGAAGTCACCGCGCCCGCGGCGGAGCATGGGACTCGCGTCGCGGGCGCCTGGTGCGTAAAGTGATCATCCCCAGGCGGCCGAGCTGCGGCGAGCGCGGCGGGCCGCTCCTCTCAAGGATCGGATGTGCGACGATGAGCCAGACGCAAGCGAATTCGTTTCCCAAGCTTCACAACGCGATGTGGCCCGGGCTCGTCGGCAAGGGGAGCCCCTGCGCGGAGCCGGCGATCGACCTGGACACCATGCTCGCGCACACAGCCAGGGCGAGTGTGAACGGCGTGCGGTTCGACGGCGTGGATCTGTTTTTGTATGATCCGCATGTAAACATAGATTCAACCGATGACGATCTCAAGCGGCTGGCGGAGAAGATCGCGGGGCACGGGTTCGTGGTGGGTTCGGTGGTTGCGCCTGTGTGGTTCGACGGCTCTGCGATGGGGACGGACGCCCAGCGCACGAATTATCTGACGGCGGTTCGCAAGGCGTGCGGGATTGGGAGCAAGCTGCGGAAGCTGGGGATACGGCCGTACGGCGTGGTGCGGATCGACTCGGCGTGTTCGCCGGTCGACTGGGCGCGTGATCCTGCGGCGGCCCAGGCGCGGATCGCCCAGACGTTCAAGGAGGCCGCGGCGATTGCGCGTGATCACGGCGAGCGGCTGGCGGCTGAGGGGGAAATCTGCTGGGGGGGCATGCATTCCTGGCGGGTGATGCTCGACCTGCTGGAGCGTGTGGGGGAGCCTGCGACGGTTGGATTTCAGGCTGACATGGCGCACACGTTGCTCTACACCCTGGGCGAAAACGCGGTTCAGGACCGGATCTTGCCCACCGGCTACGACTGGAAGGATCAGGCGCCGCTCGACGCCGCCTTGCACACGCTGACGAAGGCGCTTCGGCCCTGGACGATCGACTTTCACGTCGCGCAGAACGACGCGACGGTCTTCGGCTCGGGCGATCACGACCATACGGGCCGGCACTGCCTGGCGACCGACCCGAACGGGAAGCTTGACATCGTGAAGCACGCGGGCTTCTGGCTGCGGGACGAGTCAGGCGCGCTTACGAAGGCGTTTCGCCATATTTGCTGGGACGGCTGCATGTTTCCCAACGCGGTGATGTCGGACTCGAAGACGTGGAACGACATCCTGGCGGCGATGATCAAGGTACGCGAGGCGCACGGCTGGGCCGAGTGACGGCTCCTGGTTCCGAGGGCGGGCCGTGGCGGGCGTGAGATCGAGGTTTTTCTCGGTAAGGATCAGGCGATGAGCGGCAAGAAACCGATCAATATTGGGATCGTGGGCTACGGCTTCATGGGCCGTACGCATTCGAATGCGTACAAGCGAGTCTGCGACTTTTTCGACGTGCCGTACCGGCCGGTTCTGAAGGCCGTTTGCGGCCGGTCGGAAGCGCAGGCGAAGGAATTCGCCGAGCGCTGGGGTTATGAGTCGGTGGAGACCGACTGGCGCGCGCTCGTGGCCCGCAAGGACATCGACGCGATCGACATCTGCACGCCCAATAACACCCATGCCGAGATCGCCATCGCCGCCGCCGCGGCCGGCAAGATGATCCTTTGCGAAAAGCCGCTCGCGATGAACATGGTCGAGGGGCAGGCGATGGTCGACGCGGTCGAGAAGGCGGGCGTGCCCAATACGGTGTGGTACAACTACCGCCGCGTGCCGGCCGTCACACTGGCGCAGAACCTGATCGCCGCCGGGCGGCTGGGGAAGATTTATCACTACCGCGCCCAGTTCTTGCAGGACTGGACCATCTCGACCGACCTGCCGCAGGGGGGAACCGGGCTGTGGCGGTTGGACGCGGCGGCGGCGGGCTCGGGCGTGACGGGCGATTTGCTCGCCCACTGCATCGACACTGCGCTTTGGCTCAATGGCGCGATCAACTCGGTCTCGGCCATGACCGAGACGTTCGTCAAGGAGCGCAAGCACACGCTGACGGGTAAGGTCGAGCCGGTGAAGATTGACGACGCGTGCGCGTTTCTCTGCCGGTTTGAGAATGGCTCGCTCGGGCTTTTCGAATCGACGCGTTACGCCCGGGGCCACAAGGCGCTTTACACGTTTGAGGTGAACGGCGAGAAGGCGTCGCTACGGTGGGATCTGCACGACCTGCACCGGTTGCAGTATTTCGACCACGCCGATGATTCGCTGGTGCGGGGCTGGAAGTCGATCCATGTGACCGATGGCGACATGCCGTACATGAAGAGCTGGTGGGTGCCGGGGCTTCAGATCGGTTACGAGCACACCTTCGTGCATCACGTGGCGGATTTTCTGGCGAACCTGGGTACGGGGGCGCAGACCTCGCCGACGTTCCGCGAGGCGCTCGCCACGCAGGCCGTGTGCGACGCGGTGCTGGACTCGGCGGACGCCCGTAAGTGGGAAACGGTCGTGCCGGTCTAAGGGCACGGATTTACCAGCCAACCTGCAGCCCGGGGATACATCGTCATGAAAATCGGTATGAATCTCTTGCTCTGGACGACTCACGTCACCGAGGCGCTCGATCCCGTGCTCGAGCAGATCAAGGCGATGGGTTTTGACGCGGTTGAGGTTCCGATTTTCGACACGGCGAGCCTTGCGCCTTTCGAGCGGCTGGGCAAGCGGCTCGGTTCGCTCGGGCTCACCGCGACCGCGGTGACGGTGATGGGGCCGGAGACGAACCCGATCTCGCCCGATGCGAAGATCCGAGACGCGGCTGTTGCCCACCTGGACCGGGTGCTGGAATGCGGCCAGCAGTTTGGCTGCGAGATTCTCTGCGGGCCGATCCACTCGGCCATAGGCGTTTTCTCCGGCGAGGGGCCGACGGACGACGAGTTCAAGCGCGGGGTTGAAACGCTGGCGCGTGCGGCGGAAAAGGCGCAGGCGCGGGGCATCAAGCTGGCGATCGAGTATCTGAACCGGTTTGAGATTTACTTTCTGACGACGGCGGAACAGGCGAGCCGCTTTGTGAAGGCGGTGAATCATCCGTCGTGCAAGATGATGTACGACAGTTTCCACGCGCATATTGAGGAGAAGAGCCAGAAGGGAGCGATCGCGGCCGCGGCGTCTGAGATCATTCACGCCCATGTCTCGGAAAATGACCGCGGCGTGCCCGGTACTGGGCAGGTGGACTGGGAGGGCTACTTCGGCGGGCTGAGGTCGATTGGCTACGAGGGTTACTACACGATCGAGGCGTTCGGCCGTGCGCTTCCTCCCCTTGCGGCGGCGACGAAGGTCTGGCGCGACCTGTTTCCGGACCCGATGGGGCTCTGCCGCGACGGCCTCGCGTTCATCAAGGCGCGTGCGTGATCGCCACGACAGGCACACCCAGCGTGACCGGCGGAATCGTCATGTCGGGCTGGTGATCGGCCGGTTGACGGCACTCCTTTCCCAGCTTATGTTGGCACGATCCCAGGCGTTCCTGCGCCGCTTGCCTGAGCGCTTTGGGGACCTTCTCGTCACTTTCCAAACGCGCCAATCTCGTGGAAATTGCTGGGATTCATGTTCATTCCTCGGCTTCGAGAGATCCAGGATCGAGTTGGCTGGCTGCCTCGGGAAGAGCTCGAGGCGCTTGCGGCCCGGCTTGACGTGCCGCTTTCGCGCCTGCACGAGGTGATCAGCTTTTTCCCGCATTTTCGCCGCCAGCCGCCGCCGGATCTGACGGTGCGGGTTTGCCGGGACCAGGCGTGCCACCTGCGTGGGGCTGTGGAGTGCACGGCCGCGCTTGAGGCTGTGGCCGCCGAGCTTGGCGGTGAGCGGAGGGTGAAGGTTGAGGGGGTCTCGTGCCTGGGCCGGTGCGACGGCGCGCCCGCGGCGCTTGTGGAGCTGCATCGCGCGGGTGCGGCGGATGAGTCGCGGATCATCGAGAAGCGCTCGGTTGGGGACTGCGCGAACCGGCTGCGAGACATCGCGCGGGCGCACCTGGGCGGTCAGCCTGTGCCCCACGACCACGTGGATCACGCACCTCTGGGCTGGAAGATCGATCCCTACGGCGAGCAAGCGGGGGCGGACGCGCCTGCCCCCTACTCCGCGGCGATGGCTCTTGCCGCGAAGATCCGCGAGTCGGGGGGTCTGTCCGCGCGCAAGGCGGCGGGGCAGTATGTGCTCGACGAGCTCAGGACGGCCGACCTGCGCGGGATGGGGGGCGCGGGGCGGCCGGCGTTCACCAAATGGGGCGAGGTGCGCGACGAGACCGAACGCGCCGACCAGGCGTACGTCGTCTGCAACGGCGACGAGAGCGAGCCGTCCACGTTCAAGGATCGCGAGCTTTTTCTGCGGGCGCCGCACCTGATCGTCGAGGGGATGGTGACAGGCGCGCTTGTGGTGGGTGCGACGCGCGGTTATGTGTACATCCGCCACGAGTATCACGACCAGATTCACGCCGTGGAGGCGGAGATCGAGCGGGCGCGGGCGCTCGGCGTGGTCGGGCCGAACGTGCTGGGCACGGGGCAGGCGTTCGAGCTCGAGGCGTTCACGAGCCCTGGCGGGTACGTTTGCGGCGAGCAATCGGCCCTCATCGAGGCGATTGAGGAGCATCGGTCCGAGCCGCGCAACCGGCCGCCGGTGATCGAGGCCAACGGGCTCTTTAACTGTCCCACGCTGCTCAACAACGTGGAGACCTTCGCCTGGGTGCCTGCGATTCTGCTCAAAGGGGGCGTCTGGTATCGCGACAGCGGCGTGGCGGAATCGGCCTGGTATCTGGCGAAGCGCAGGCCGGACGACAAGCCGGACCGCTGGCCGCGGGGGCGCGGGTTGCGGTTTTTCTCGCTGTGCGGCGACGTGGCGAAGCCAGGGGTGTTCGAGGTGCCCGCGGGCATCACGATCGGCGAGCTGATTGACATGGCCGGCGGCATGCGAGACGGCCTGCCGCTGCTGGCGTTCATGCCCTCGGGGCCGTCGGGCGGGTTCTTGCCCGCGCGGCTCACCCCGGCCGACCTGCCGCCGAAACGGCGTGCGCGCTTTCCCGCGGGCCGGACCGAGATCGACCTGCGCGAGATCCCGCTCGACAAGGCGGAATTCGACGACCTGGGGCTGATGCTGGGCGCGGGGCTGCTGGCCGTGGCGGCCGTGCCTGGCGTCTCGGCCGCCGAGCGGATTCTCGACATCGCGGTGAACGCAACGCGGTTCTTCCGCAACGAAACCTGCGGCAAGTGCGTCCCTTGCCGGGTGGGCACGCAAAAGCTGGTGTTGATCGGTGAGCGTTTGCAATCGCCCACCGGCCTTCGCGAGCGCGAGTCGCTTTTCGCCACGGTCCGCGAGCTCCAGCTTGCCATGGAGCAGACCTCCATTTGCGGTCTCGGCACGTCGGCATCGAAACCCATGGCTTCGCTCTACGAGCATGACTGGGCGGGAGCTTCCACATGAGCACGACACCAGGGAGCGAAGCGCAGGTTCAGGATCGGGACGAGACGAGCTGGGAATGGTCGTGGTCCGAGGAGGGGCTGTTCGCCCGCGACGTGGACGGCCACCTGATCCGCTACGACGCCGCCACGCGCGAGGAGCTCGAGAAGGAAGTCACGCTCGAGATCGACGGCAAGCCGGTGAAGGTGAAGAAGGCGGTCGTGGCCACGGACGAGCAAGGCCGGCCGCGGTACGACGCCCATGGCGAGGTGATTCCCCGCCCGACCACGATCTACGACGCCGTCAGTGTGCGTTATGAGCAAGAAGAGAGTGCGCTCCTGGGCGACGAGTCGGGCGAGTCGCGCAGGCCGCCGGGCGCGGGGAAGAACCCGATCCCGATCCTCTGCCACACGAAATACATGGACCCCGTGGCGGTCTGCCGGGTGTGCGTGGTGCAGCTTGCCCGGTTCCGCCGGCGGACGGGGAAGGTTGAGGTCGACGACAAGCTGCTGCCCGCGTGCCAGCATCGCGTGGAAGACGGCATGATCGTGAGCACGATCGCCTCTCCCGACGCACATGCGCGAGAGCGGATCGAAGGGGCGGTCAAAACGCTGGTGCAGCTTCTGATGTCGGATCACCCAAGCCCATGCGCCAAGGAGCGGCAGCATCCGGGTGATTGCGAGCTCGAGGCGCTTGCCACCCGCTTCGACGTGAAGGGGGACGGTTTCCCGAGCCGGCCGGAGCGCCCGCGGGATGAATCGTCGCTCGTGATCGCCGTCGATCACAACGCGTGCATTCTTTGCGACCGCTGCGTTCGCGGCTGCGACGTCATCAAGGAAAACCACGTGATCCGCCGCATGGGCAAGGGATACCAGGCGCGGATCGCGTTCGACCTCGATGCGCCCATGGGGAGCTCGAGCTGCGTCGCCTGCGGCGAATGCACCGACGACTGCCCCACCGGCGCGCTTGTGCACAGGCGGGTGATCGCAACCGAGCTCGCCTCCGGCCAGGATGTCAAGGTCGAGTCGCTCGTCCAGCACGAGATCCCCCAGATTCGCCAGGCCTTCGAGGGGGTTTCGCGGCCGTTTCTGCGGTCGAACATTCAGGCGGTCAAGAGGCGCGTCTACCGCAAAGGGGAGATCATCTGCCGCGAGGGAGAATACGGCTCGACCGCGTTCTTCATCGAGAACGGGTCTGTTGATATTTACATCCGAACGCCGGCGGATCGCGTGGAGAACGAGCCGCGGGGGGGCTTTCTGGGCGCGATTGGGCGCTTCACGACGCGTTTCATCGGCCGGCAAGACGAGCGTGAGCGTGACTTTATCCCGGTCGATGCGCTTGTGTCGTTGCCGTATGGCCAGCCGCGCGCGACTCTGGGCGCGGGGGAGCTTTTCGGTGAGATGACGTGCATGAGCAACTATCCCCGGTCGGCGACGGTGGCCGCGGCCGAGGATACGACAGTGCTCGAGATGCTGCGGAATGTGCTCTACATCATGCAGCGCAGCCCGTCATTCCGCCGCGACCTGGAGGCCAAGTATCGCGCCCGGGCGATCGACGGCCATTTGCGCAGCGTGCCTCTGTTCGCGCCTCTCAAGAACGACGAGGCCGAGTTCAATCGCATCATCGATGCGCTCCGGCCGCGCGTGACCCTCAGGCGGTGTGAGCCTGGCGAGGTCATCTTGCGGCAGGGCGCGCCCGCGGTCGACGGCCTCTATCTGGTGCGCACCGGGTTTGTGAAGGTCACCCAGGCCCGGCCCGGCGGCGACCGCGTGCTCAGTTACGTCGGCCCCGGCGGCTACATCGGCGAGATCGGCGTGCTCTCAGGACTCGCGGAGCTGGGCGATCTGGCCCCCGGCGGCGTGCGCACCGCCTCCTGCACAGCGCTTGACCACGTCGACCTGGTGCGCGTGGCGCCTGAGGACTTCCGCGCCATACTCGACCGTTCACCCGCGCTCAAACAGTCGGTCATCGACATCGCCCGCCAGCGCATCGAGAGCAATCTGAAGGATCAGCTCGACGTGCGCAACAACTCGCTCGACTCGTTTTTGTCGCAAGGCTTGCAGGAAGCGCAGAGCCTGCTCGTGCTCGACCTCCACAAGTGCACCCGCTGCGACGAGTGCACCAAAGCCTGCGCGGATACCCACGAAGGCGTAACGCGGCTCATTCGCGAAGGGCTGCGCTTCGACCACTTCCTGGTCGCAAGCTCGTGCCGCTCGTGCCTCGATCCTTACTGCATGGTCGGCTGCCCCGTGGGCTCGATCCGGCGGCGGGAAACCAGCGAAATCCACATCGAGAACTGGTGCATCGGCTGCGGGCTATGCGCGCACAATTGCCCTTATGGCAATATCAACATGGTTGAACAAATGGATAAGGCACTCAAGGCGAATGTGCGCAAGGCGACCACATGCGACCTCTGCACCAGCCTGGGGCCGAAGTCGGAACCGAGCTGTGTTTACGCGTGCCCGCACGACGCCGCCCATCGCATGAAAGGCGTCGAGCTCCTGGATCTGGTGCGATCGCGCGGTTGAAGCGAGGATCAGAAGGCGTGCGCCTGGCGGGGAAACATCGCTGGCGCGGGCTTACTTGCCGGGCAGGCGAAACGCGGGATCGAAGGTTTCGGGCTGGTCGACATAGTACGCGATCGCGCGGGCGAGAAGCGCGAATGAAGGCCCGTCGGTGCGATGCGAGGAGACCAGCCGGCCCAGGATTGTCGAGGCGGTGAGAAACTCGCGATTCTCGAAGGCGGTCAAGGCTTCTTCGTAGCTTTGGATGACGGCTGAGGCGTCGGGCTGGTTGGGCGGGAACAGCTCGAAGAGTTCGATTGGATCGCTGATATTGACCACCCGCGCAGCGCCCAGCCTGCGGAGCTGGAATTCCTGGCCGAGCCGGTCGCGTGTGGCGCGTGTGACGACGAGGCTCGACTTGAAGTACTTGGCAGCGCCTTGCACGCGGCTGGCGACGTTGACGGTGTCGCCGAGGGGGCCGTATTTGAATTTTCGCCTGGAGCCGGTGTTGCCCACGCGTGCGATGCCGGTGTTGATGCCGATCCCCAGCCCCATCGGCTCGCCCAGCCGGTCGCGCCAGCGCTCGTCGAGACACTTGAGCGCAGCAATCATGTCGAGCGCAGCGTAGCACGCGCGCTCGGCGTGGTCCGGCTGCAGCGTGGGCGCGCCCCACATCGCCATGACCTCGTCGCCGATGTAGTCCACGAGCACGCCCTGGGACGAGAGAACGCACTCCGAGATCGTCGAAAGCACGTCCTGGATCCATTCCATGGTGAAGGCTGGGGGCTGCTTGCGGGTGATCCGGGAAAAGCCGTGGATGTCGCAGAAAAGGACGGTGATTTCCATGTCGCGGCCGTTGAGCAGCTCGGGATGTTCGGCGAGCGAGCGGGCGAGCTCCGGCGTGAAGAACTGTTCGAACTGGGTTTGAAGCGCGAGCGCAGCGTGCTCCTGCTCGAGCCGGGCCAGTCCGCCGGCAAGCCCCACGGCCAGGACCTCGAGCACCATGGCCTCGAGCCGAGAGACTGGCCGAGCGCCCGTCATCAGCGCCTGCAAGCGCCTTTCGCCGTAGAGAATCGCGATCACTTCGCCTGCTCGGTCGCGCACCGGGGCGGCGACGACCGAGGTCACGCCCGCGAGGCTCGAGCAGTCCTCGTCCATTTTCATCGGGTCGAACCAGGTGACTTTTTTCTCTTCGATGACCCGCGAAAGCACCATGCGGCTGGGCGGATTCGTGCGTTCGTATTCTTCTTCCTCGAGAGGGAAGAAGGAAGCCGTTTTCCAGTCGTCGCCGTCGCGGGTGAGCACGCGCCCCATGTCGAGACCGACGACCTCGACGATCGCCTGGGCGCCTTTCTGGAAGAAGTCGGTATCGGTCGCCGCGCTCTGGAGCACGCGGATCATGACGCGCAGCCAGTCGAAGACGCCTTTCGAGTCCACGGTGCCAGCGGCTTCGAGATTGAGATTCGCGGACCGCGCCCAGCGTGATTCAGCGCCCGGGACCAGGGTGGGCTCCTCGAGCGACTGGATCAGCCGCAAAGTCGATTCCTCGCGCGGACCGGTGGACTCCACGCGCAGGACCTTCACGCCCAGCTTGAGCACCACGGGGAGCGTGACCTCGCGCTCGCGCCCGGGCCTGAGCTGAAAGCCATCCTCGAAGCTGATCGTATTCTTCTCGCTGATGTTCTGGACGAGCACGCGCTCGGAGTCGACCGGTTCAACCCGCGCATGCCGGCGCGAGATGGTGAGATCGTCGATGGGCGCGATGGCGAGCCGGCATCCGCCTTCGGACTGGGGGATTGGGTGAAAAAGCTCCTCGCCGGCACGGCTGCTTTGGCGCCCGAACTCCACCGGCGCGGGGCACTCCTTGAGCATGCTCAGCATCCGGTCGTTGTATGCGGACACCATCCATGTCTGGGCCATTTTGTTCGAGCTCCGCGAGGTGTTTTCGGTGGATGTTGTTTCTGGAGCAGCGCTCAGGGGCGGGCCGGTGGCGCACCTGAAAGGAACTGCTCGATAGAAAGCGCGGCGACGGGCTTGCGAAGCGGTGAGCCCAGTCCGTGCGCAGCGACGTCGGTCGCGTGATAACGGTGGCACTCCACGCAGTCGAATCCCGCACCTCCAGTCGATCGCCCGCCTGGACTCGCCGCGGGAGCATGGCACGTGGTGCAGCTTTCGATGCCGGGCATGTGCGGTTTTGACTGATCGGCGGCTTGCTCGACGCCCGCGTGGCACGATGCGCACTCGACAGCGCGATGGCTGGCGTGATTGAAGCGCGCGTTCTCATACCAGAGCGAGCGAATGGCCACTGGCTCGAGCGCCAGGTTGCGGGCAGCGGCCAGGCTCGTCAGGGGCCCCGGTGTGCTCGAGAGCTCGTGGCATTCCACACAGCCGCCGCGGCTCAAGGGCAAGCCAGCGCCCTGGCGGTCGGCCTCGCTCACCGCTGATCCAAAGAAACGCCTCACCGCCATGAGCGTCTTCGCTTCAACCCTGTCGCGCACCGTGTCCAGCTCGGCCGCGGATCGGCCAGGCTGGGGTTGCGGCGGCACAAATCGATTCAGCAGATCGGGCTTCTCTTCAAGCGCCTGGGCCTTGTAGAAGCGATTGATCTCCTCGACAAGTGCAGCCGGCTCCTGCCCGTGACGCGCCTCCACAGTGGGCGCGTTCCTGTCGAAGGCGAGCGGATGGCAGGCCCGGCAGCTTGACTCGTACGAGACCGGCAGCATCGCCTCGCCAGGCAGGCGCGGAATCTGGTTCGCGAACCGCGGGGTGGCGTCGGTCGCATCATCGAGCCGATGGCACGAGGCGCAGGTCAACTGAACTGGGTCGGCCTCACGACCTGCGGGACCGCCGTAACGCGTGCGATCCGCGGCGGCCAAATTCGCGCGTGTGAAGGGCGCTCCCCCCTGCTCGAGCACGAGCCCCGGCGTCAGGTGTCGCTTGTGACTGAACTTGATCCGCCCCGGGTGCTTGCCGGCGAGCGAAGCGGGCAGCGTGAAGGCGGGATGATGCTCGGCATCAAACGCCGTGACATTGGCGATGGCGGCGGAGTTCGCACTCGGGTTGCGATGGCGGCCGAGGTCGGCGTGGCAGCCTGTGCACCCGGCGTCGGGCGTGGCGGCGAGGCGGAAGTCGCGCCCGCGGTGATCGCGATGGCACTCCGCGCACGAAGGAACCTCGCTGGCGATCTGGTTGGGATGATGCGCGGGTCCGGCGTGGCAGGTCTGGCAATTCTGGTCCCCCGCGGTCGATGCCCTGTTCAGCGAGGGCGACCAGCGCGAGGTGTTAATGCCCTGGAACGGCGTGTGGCAGGCTTCGCACTGGTTGTCCCAGGCAGCGTGAGCACGCGTGAGCGGCCCCTTCGAGGCCAGGCTCGCGTGCTGAAACAGCCGCAGATTCGCACCCTTGCCCTGGCCTGACGAGGGGGCGAGCAGGAGCCAGAGCCCCGCGGCCGTCAGCGCAAAGAGCACCAGCCGCCCGCGCCAACGCCCAAGCGCATCACCTCGCTTGTGGTAGCCCAGGTCGATCCGCGAGCGGCGAATTTTGCTCGTATCAGACATATTTCATGGCCAGGAAAATGTGAGCAATCATCAGCACGAAAAGCGCAACCGACAGGGCCACGTGCACTCCCAGCCAGGTATGCAGCAAACGATGGAGCCGGAGCTGAAGATCAAACTGCCTGCGCTGGTTGCAAAGATCCGCCAACCGGTCGACGACGGGATGAGCGCTCGGGCGAATCTGCCGCTTGACCTCCTCAAAGAGCAGGACAGCCTGCCGAGGCGAACCGAGCTCGAGCGCGGTTCCCACCGGAGCGCTTAAATAAGGATCGACATGTCTGCGGTGAAATTCAAGCAGCGACTCGGAGCCAGGTGTGAATTCGGCTTCGAGCTCGGCCTCGACGACGAGCCCCTGCACGCGCCCGACCTGCCGCACTGTCTCCACGGCCACCATGCCTCTGGCCTCGCCAGCCGCGACAGACTCGCTGGGCGCGATACCGCAGACGACCTCGACCATGCGCAGGGCGTCGGCTCGGTAGGTTTCCAGCACGCGGGGAATCTGCGAGGCGATCGTCTCCGCCGGAAGCTGCTCGAACATCACACGGGGCACAATGTTCTGAACCACCAGCCCGAAGACGCCGCTCCCCACCACCGCGACCAGCAGCCACATGAGCACCGCCGCAAGTGCTGACGCGCTCACGTTGAACTGGAAGCTGCCGTGGAGCAAAAGGAGCGGGAGGGTGAGCAATCCCAGCCAGAGGTGCATGGTCATCCAGAGCTTGGTGCGCCCAATCCGCCAGCCGCGCCAGAGGGATTTACGCGGCCAGAGCAACATCTCGAACGCCGTGATCAGGCCGCCGATCGCCCCATAGACGAACCCGGGCGGGCTCGCGCCGCTGGGCCATGCCCATGAACCGCCCGCGAATCCATAAACCAGATACCAGCCAGCCGCGGCGAGCGAGGCCGCAACCACAAACAGAAACCAGCCGCGGTGATAGGGCCAGTTCTCACGGTCAAAAACAAGCATGGGACAAATTCCGCATCGTGCGCCAACGCGAAGGCGCACGCGTTTCTCAATCGCAACATCGACCGCCAGGTTTTGGACTCAGTGCCGCGAATATGGCAAAGTATCATACATTACCAGATTGCGATGGGGACCTGGTTCCCCGCGAAAGCGACGCGAACCCGGGCGAGTCCTTCCATGAATGCCAGGCGCCGCGCTCAGCCCCGGCTTGAAAACCTGGAAAATCGGCTGGTCATGAGCTCCTGGACTGCCGTCCCGCACCCCGACCCCACGCCTCCACCGCGTGAAGTCGCCAGCATCGAAACGCCCCGGTTGTTCGAGCCGGCCATCACCCTGCGATCCCTGGCCGAGCTGCGGCACGAGCAGCTTCACCCGCACCGGCACCCAATCGCAATGGCCTCGTCCACCTTCCCCACATCGCTCGTCCTGCTCCAGGGCGGCCTGCTTTACCGCTACCAGGCGAGCGGGTTCTCATTCGTTGCCAACAATGTCATCGCGGCGGGAATCGCCTTCGCCCCCAGTGGCGAGGAGATCGACCTGATCGTTTATCGCGGCGGCAATCTCTTCCAGTACGCCGGCGGCAAGGCCACCTTCATCTCCAGCGATGTTCGTTCCGCCTCACTCGTCTTCAATACAAGTGGGGTCGGAATCTACGACATCGTCTTCTCCAACGGCGCACTCTTCCAGTTCTATGAAGGAAAAGCACAGTTCCTAACAGACAACGTGCGCTCTGCTTCGCTCGCCTTGACTCCTTCAAACTCGCCCGTCTACCTCATCGTTTTCACGAACGGATCCCTCTACCAGAGTTCCGCGGCTGGAACACGTTACATCACGAGCGGCCTGACCTCGGCGAGCATCGCGTACCCGAGCGGGTCGTTCAGCCCCTGGTTCATGTTCGTTTTCAATGACGGCCTGCTGGTTTTCCAGCGCCCGACGGGATACGTGATCATCTCGAATCAAGGTCTCTGGGCGAGTCTTACGTTCTGAATTCGCAACCAGATTTCACTCGTCCCAGGTGATATACTGCTTAGACTGGCCAAACTAGTGAAGGTACGCGCCTGGATTTTCGTGGTGGCGACTGGGTGGGTGCTTGACGCGCGATCGGTAGGGACAGGGCATGACCATAACCCGCTGGATGCCTGTGATCGCCGCTGTGGGTGCGGTCGCGCTTTGGGCGCGAGGCGAGGAGCCCCGCGCGAGCACCCGGCTTGTCCCCTTGCCGGCCGGGGACCGCGCGGCGACGGCGTATCGCGGCTCAGGTTCGTGCTCGGCCACGGCGTGTCACGGCAGTATTAACGCGCAGTCAGAAAACACCCACGTGCTCCGGAATGAGCACACGACCTGGCTTTCGGACGACGCGCATTCGCGGGCGTACCAGGTGCTTTTTGACGTGCGATCGCAGCGGATTGTGAGAAATCTCGCGGGGGGCGCTGAGGGTTACAAGCCTGCGCACGAGGACGCGCGTTGTTTGGCGTGCCATGCGACGCCGCGCCCGGCCGAGCTGTTTGCCAGAACCGCCTGGCTCGATTCCGACGGCGTGGGTTGCGAATCGTGCCACGGTCCAGCCGGGCGCTGGATCGGTCCTCATACGACTCAGGACTGGCAGAACGCGGCCTGGTCTGAAAAGGAGAAACTCGGGATGTGGAATACCGAGGATCTCGCGTCCAGGTCGAAGGTATGCGTGGGCTGCCACGTTGGTGCGAGCCCCACTTCGGAGTCCGCGGGGCGTGACGTCAACCACGACCTCATCGCCGCCGGGCATCCCCGCCTGAATTTCGAGCTTTCGGCCTTTCTGGCGAACATGCCTCCACACTGGGTCGAGAAGGGCAAGAACGGCTCGCGAGAAACGCGCCAGGCCGCCCCCGACTTCCCCGTTCGTGCCTGGGCCGTCGGCAGGTTGAGCCAGCTCGAGGCCACGCTCGCGCTCACAAAGGAGCGGGCCCAGACGACCGCGGGAAATCCCGCCGTCTGGCCCGAGTTCACCGAATATGGCTGCTTTTCCTGCCATCACGATCTGCGCGACCAGGCCTGGCGGCGGAGACTCGACCCCGGTCGCAAGACGGCCGGCGCGCCCGCCTGGAACGGCCGGCTGCTTGCGAACGACCTCGAGCGCATTCTGTCTCTTGACGCGACGCCGGATCTGCAGGGAGCCCTGGCCTCGATCCGCGGCCTGACCGGACCACTCGAGGCGCTCAGCCCCAGGCAAGATGTACCAGGCGCGGGCCTGGGCGAGGTCGCGGGCAAGCTCGCTCGCGCAGCCAGGCAGGCTTCACAGCGGCCGTTCAACGCGGCTGAGGTCAAGCGGCTGATCGATCTGATCGAGGCCAATCGCAACGACTCAAGCTGGGATGAGGCTGCTGCGCGATACCTGGCGCTTGTGCCGCTTTATCAATCCTGGGTTGCGCTTGCTCCCGAGGCCGCGGCGCAGCAGCAACAGTTAAACGAACGGCTGGACGCCCTGCGAGAATCGCTCGGCTTCCCGCACGCGCTCGACAGCCCGAGCAACTTCGACCCCGCGTCGGCAGGAGCAACCGGGCACGCGCCCACCACCTGGCTCGAGCGCCAGAAGGCCGGACTGCTGGCCTCGATTTTGGACGACGCCCGAGCTCCAGACCGATCGCCATCCGTTCAAAATCACTCTTCAGCAAGATAAAGCGTGATTGTACCTTTATGCAAGTATGCCTGGTAGCGTCCCAGGGACGGAGTGGAGGTGGCCCGTGAAAATCACCCTGGTTCCGTCCGCGGTCACCGAGGGGCAGGATACGAGGGGATTCTTCCTTTCGTCCTATCTGGTGAATGACTCGATCGCGATCGACGCGGGGGGCCTGGGTTTCCTGGGCGATGTGGGGGTGCAGGCCCGGGTGCGGCATGTGTTTCTCACGCACGCGCACATGGACCACATCGCGTCACTGCCGGTCTTTCTCGAGACCGTCTTTCAGTCCGGCGACCACACCGTGACCCTGCACGCCGAGGCCACAACCCTTGAGATTCTCCGCAGGGATGTCTTTAACGACCGCGTCTGGCCGGATTTCATCGGCATGTCGGAAAAGGGATTGCCCTTCGTGCGCACGAGCATCGTCGAGCCGCACAGGGCGGTCGATGTGGATGGACTCCGCCTTTTGCCAGTGCCTGTCGATCATGTGATCCCGACGCTCGGTTTCCTGATTTCACGGCCGGGGGCGACGGTCGCGATCCCCTCCGATACGGGGCCGACTGAGGAATTCTGGCGGGAAGCGGCCCGCGCGCCCGATTTGAAGGCGGTCTTTCTCGAGGCGTCGTTTCCTGACGCCATGGAGGGGCTGGCGCGGATCTCGAAGCATCTCACGCCGTCGATGTTCGCGACCGAGGCGCGCAAGCTGCCCAGTTCCGTGCCGTTCTACGCGGTGCACATCAAGCCTCGGTTCGCAGCGCGTGTGATTGCGGAGCTAACCGGTCTTGGCATGCCGAACATCCGTATTGGGCGGCCGGGCGAGGCGTATGACTTCTAGGAACCGCGGCTGCTTGGGGTGACTCGGTCGTTTCGACCGGGCGAATGGTGACGGAGAATCGCTCGATGGCTGTCGGATCCGATCGAAAGCGCGCAGCGATGGCGTTGTTGCTGATAGGAGCCCTTGGCGCCTGTGCGGTCGCGGTTGGCCAGGGAACGGCTCCCCAGGCGTCGACCTCGCGGCGGGCGGCGGGGGACGGCAAGCTCACGCCCTTCGTCTACGGTGCGCGGTGGTGCGCAAATTGCCACGCCGGCAGCAGCGAAAAGCTGGCCACGCCCGCGGAAAGCGCTGGCTGGATCTGTCAGATGAACGAGTACCTTACTTTTGATGCTAAAGACAGGCACGGGCTGGCATTCAAGGCGCTCGTGGGCGAACGGGGCAAGCGGATGGGCGAGCTGCTCGGCACCGACGTGACGAAGCTCGACGCCTGCGTGAATTGCCACGGGGTCGCGACGAAGGGTGTCGACGTGCAGCTTTACGATCGCGAGACCGACGGCGTCACCTGCGTGGCGTGCCATGGCGCGAGCGCAGAGTGGGTTGAGATGCACCAGCGTGCCAGCGGTCCCTGGCGCTCGCTCGATCGCGCCCAGAAAGAATCACGCTACGGCATGAAGGATTTGTGGAACCCGGTTCGCAGGGCCGAAACCTGCGCCTCGTGCCATATCGGCAACTACGAGCAGGGGAAGGTCCTCACGCACGCGATGTACGCGGCGGGGCATCCGCCGCTGCCGAGCCTGGAAGTCGCCAGTTACTGCGATCTCGAGCCCCGTCACTGGCAGACCCTGCGTGAGAAAACGCCGGAGCGCAGGGCTCGTCTCGGCAAGGTGAACGCGGAGCCCCTGGAAGAGACACGGCAAGTGGTGCTGGGCGGGTTGGTTGAGCTGCGGCAATCGATCAAGTTGCTGGCCGATCAGGCGGAGCACGGCAGGCCAGGCGATCTGATCGCTCCCTGGCCGGACTTTGCGCGCTTCGACTGCACTGCCTGCCATCACGAGCTGAGCCAGGGTCTGGGCGCGTCTCCGCGCCAGGTGCGGAGAATCGGCGGGGCTCCGGGCCGGCCGACGATCTCCGACTGGTCGCTCGCGTTGGCGAATCTGAGCTCGGACTCCACACCCGCGACCCCCTTCGCGCCCAGCGGAAGTGGCGACGAAAGCGCCGTCGCCGAGCTCACGCGGCTGCTGAACCACGCGCCCTTCGGCGCACCGCGGGCCATCGTCCCGGTCGCGCGCAAGGCCGTCGCCGCGCTCGATCGATCGCTCGAAGCGATCGAGCGAACCACGATTGATACCGCATTCGCCCACAAGGTTCTCCTGCGTCTTTGCAACCAGGCCGCGATTGTTCCCGACCACGATTCCGCCCGCCAGGTCGCCTGGGCGTTTCGCGCCATCTATCGCGAGCGAGGCGAGCATAACGCCACGATCCTGCGCGAGCTTGATGCGCTCGGGACCGAGCTCGCGCTCGACCTCCCACCCGCGAAGATCAAGCGCCTCATCGAGCCCGAGCTCGCCGCCAGGCTCAGGATCGCCGGCAGCTTTGACGCCAGGCTCTATCGCACGCGTTTTGCCAGAATCGCCGCGGCGCTCGATCCCGCGCGGGGCACGCGGACCGCCGGACGCTAGCGCCCAGCAGCCTTCACAAAGCGATAAATCGGATCGTCAGGATCTTCCCCCGTTTTCCAGATCCGGCCGTTGTGCAAGTAAAGCCTGCGCTGCTCTTCAAGATTGAGCGGCCGCGCCCCGACACGGCCAAACACCGCGATCTGGTTGCCAGATTCGTCCACCGCCCGGTCGCGGTCAACGCCCTCCGAGATCGCATAGGCGTGCGCGCCCAGCGGGAGCTTGAAGTGGGCGATCAGCTCGGGGAATGGGCGCGGACTGAATCCCTGCGTGCCCGGCGTCTCCGGCGACGTAAGCTGGAGCACCCGCAGGCCGTTCTCGCCATCCGCCAGATAGGCGAACTCGCTGGCGTAGGTGATCCCCAGCTTCACGTCGTTGAGGTCGTTGATGCATCCGCCCGCGTTGTAAACCTGATCGATCCGAGGCGCTTCGGGGTGCTCGATGTCGAGGATGATCAGCCCCTCCTTGCCGCCGGCGACATACCCGTACGTCCGCGCCAGGTAGATGTTGCGGGCATCGTGGATCGGAAGCGCAGAGACAAACCGGGGGTGGGCCATGTCTGTCACGTCCAGGACCTTCACGCCCTCGGCGTCGCAGGCATAGGCGTAACGGAACTGGACCTGCACAGCGCGGGGGTGCTTGAGCAACGGCTCGCCCACGATCGCTGTGACGCTCGGATGTTTGGGATCTTCGAGCGACACCACCACGAGCCCGGCATTACACGAAATATATGCATATGTACCGACGATGGTGATCGCCCGGGCGCCGGTGAGAACGCCGTCGGGGTTGAAGGTGAGCTCGCGGCCGAGGAAGTTGTTGAGGGGATTGCCATCGAGCAGAGTACCGGCGGGGACGAGGATCAGCCCTTCCTCGCGATCGGTCACATAGACATAGGCGTAGAGCGGGTGCACGGGGGCTTCGAAGTTTTCTGGGCGATGGGTCCGCGTGGGGTCGGGCGCGATGGTGGTGGGGGCGGCGACCGCCGTGGCGAATTTGGTGCGCACGTAGAACCGCTGCCCAAGTGGCGAGACGGGCGCGGTGACGATTCGCTCCGAGAAGCCCTTGTGATCGATGAAGGCGATATCGAAGATTCGCAACCCAAGCTCGCCGCAGGCCGCGTACAGATACTCTCCACGCGCCTGGATCGAGCGGATGTCGGGATGGCGGAAGCGCTCCGCGACGTCGCGTCCCGAATGCTCGTGCGCGTGCAATATGCGCCCGCCGCGCTCGACATGCTGGCGGAAGCTTTCCGGATAAGCCAGGCGATGCAATGTGCTGCCGAGCACCGCCTGGGGCTCGTCACGCTCTGTGACGATCACCGCGTTCAATCCGTGATCGCCGGACGCCACCCAGCAATAACGGCCGATGAAGTTCACGAAATTGGTCCCATGCATGAGGAGCTGGGCCATGATCGCGTTGTTGTCGTCGTTCTTCGAAAGATGGCAATCGGTGCAGCCCTTGGTGTCGCTGTGGCCTGGCGCGTAGGCGGCGGCGTTCTCGGCCCGGCCGTTTTTGGGGCTCGAAGGGTCGTGGACCACCGGCAGGCCCGCGCGCACGGTGTGCGGCACGTTCGTGCTGAACGCAATGCCCGACATCCCCTCGCCCGAGATCGTCTGTTGCTGCACGTAAATCGATTCGCGATTGGCGTTATACGACCCCACATGGATCGCGCACGACGACCGCGCAGGCCCGATGCGATTACCCGTGGCGTTGCCATCCCGCGCAAGCATAAACACATCATCGCGCAATGTTTGAAAATTGTACGACACATAATTACGCGTAACATCGCCTTCATTGTGGAGCTGCGGCATCTTCTTGTTCGCGCGCTGGGGCAAGTGGCAGCCGAAGCAGCTTGGATTCCAGGATGAATGGCAGCCGATGCAGCTCATCTTGGAATTGGCGTGCGCGCAGGCGGCCTCGCCATCCCTGGGGAGGTCGCCCCAGACCAGCTCATCGCCCTCGAATCGCACGGTCTTTGCCAGATGGGCCTTGCGGTTGTAACTTTTCGATCTGGGGTCGATGACGTCGGCCGTTTGTTTGATCTCCCAGACCAGATCGGGCTCGACCAGCGAGCGCTGGAGAATCGTGTCGCCCCGGCGTTCGAAGCGTCGGCCGCCAAACGGCGTGCGGAGCGCGCCAAGGTCGCGCCCCCCCTTGCCCGATTCCGCCGCCGAGGTATCCGACGCCGGACCGGAGGTGATGAGCGACGCCCGTTTGCCGACCGTGCCGTGGCAGTCGACGCACTGGATCTCGATCGCCGCGCGAACCTCGCCGTAGAGCTTGGTGTTGCCGTGCGCATCCTGGATGAAGTGGCAGTCCACGCAGTGCATGCCCTTTTCCAGGTGGATATCAAGCTGGTGCACGGGCAGGCCGTCGCGCCCGGCCTCCGCCCTGTCAAACGCCTTCTGTTGCGCGGCCCTGGCGTTCTTTTCGCGATAGCGTTCCTTGAGCTCGGCCGGCAGGTTGACCGCGGCCATGAGCGCTGCCGGCGACACGCCTTGCACAGGCTCGCCCCGGTGATCCAGATACTGCCCGTGCCGGTCCTTCTTGAACACGGCCCGGAAGATCCAGCCATGGCCATGAAAATCGGCGAACTGGGTGTGCCGGGCCTGCGGGTTGAGCTCCGCCACGCGTTCCAGGAACTGCGGGTCCGACCAGTTCCCACGCGCGGCCGTCTCGTCCGGATTCGACATCATCGACCGCGTGAACTCCTCGGCCGTGGGGTGCTTCTGCCGTGGAGGATACATCAGCTCGCCGTCGGTCTCCTCGTCCCACCACATGTAGCCGGCGTACGAATTGAGCACGTTGGTGCCAGGATGGATATGGCATACCAGGCACTGGCTGGTGGGAATACCCACCGTGAAGCGATGATCGATCGGATGCCCAGGCTCGTTGCGGGGCAAGGTCGGATCGGTCTGAGCGCTGAGGCCCTGATGTCCATAGGTCGCATAGGGTCCGGAGGTCACCGGTGAGCGGTCGTTGGCATAGATCACATGGCAACCGGTGCAGCCGCTGGAACGAAAGTCGCCCGGGTGGTCGTTCGTCCCCAGAAAGTTCAAGGTGGGGTCGAAGAGGCGTGTCTTCTGCAAGCCGACGAAGACGGGATCGGTTCGATTGCGCGTGCCCAGACCACGCGCGCTCAGGCCGGCCTTGGGCTTGCCGGGATCTTCGAGCGGATTCGGAATGCCGACTTCCTGGGGGTCGCGCCTGCCGCGTTCAAAGATGCGGAGCAGGTTGCCAGGTTGCGAGACCTCAAACCGAGGCAAGGGATCAAGAAAAGGCACGACGCCCTTCCAGTTCATCTCGAACTCGGTCGGCGGCGGCACCGTCTGCATGCGCTGGGGCACGCCGTTCATGCTGTAGCTCTCACCGTACCGCGCGGCCTTGAACGGCACAGCACCGTTGTTGTAAAGCGCTGATCCCCAGAGCATCGACCCGTGCGTCATCATGCTCTTGCGGACCTGAAGTACCTGTTCTCCGTGGCAGTTGGCCGTGCCGCAGCCAAGGTGCGCCACACGCAGATCGCCGGGATTGACGAAGCGAATGAACTCGGGAGACTCGTGGTTGAGGAGCGTATAAGAGCGGACGGGATTGGCGGAGCTGCCCCAGGCCGCGGGGAAGCGCGGGGCGACATGCGCCTCGGCAATGGTTGCCGCCTGCGCATTGCCGCCATGGCAGTCGATGCAGCCGAGGCGTACCGTCTCGGGCTTGCCATGGGGCTCCGATTGGCCGGTGTGGCAGACCACGCACCCCGCACTCTTGGCGGCAGCGGCCTGCGGCGTTTGATGCAGCAGGTCGACTCCGTGGAGCTCTGGCGGGAACGGGAACGGATTGACGGGCGCGGAGACCTGCCGCGGCCTTGGCGGCGGCGCGGTTTGGGCACGGGCTTCGTGGCGCTCGCGCCGGCCGGGCGTTCCAAGCAAAAGCGCACACAGGAAGAAGAGCGATAATCCCAGGGCCGGAATCGCTCCGATTCGCCCAGCGCTTGCTCGCTTTTGCTCGTGATCGTTCATCGCCCGCCAACCTCCCTGTCGACGTACCTGCAATCAGGGCGCGCAGCGCAACCGTCGCGCGAGCGCGAAACGTAACACTCGAACCCAAACCGGTCAATCGCGAACGTCACGCCCATCGACCGCATCCCAGGAATCCCCTAAAATGAAAGCATGGAATCGGCCACACACAGAGTTCCGATTTTCCCACTTGCCCGTGGTGAACGCTCCATGGCCGCCGTCGCCCCCACGCAATCAGAAGTGATTTATCCCCCCTCGGATGGCGAGCCCATGGCCAAGACCGAGCTGCATCGCAACCTCATGATGGACCTGATCGCGATGCTCTGCGCCCACTTCGCGAACGACCCCATGGTCTACGTCTCGGGCAACATGATGATGGATTACGTCGACGGCAACGCGGATTACTGCGTTTCGCCCGACGTGTTCGTCACGCGGGGGATTCCCAGGCTCCCCATGCGAGAGACCTACAAGATCTGGGTTGAAGGCAAAGCGCCCGATGTGGTCATCGAGGTCACCTCGAAATGGACCGCCCGCGTCGACCAGAGACAAAAATTCGCCCTCTATCGCGATGTGCTCAAGATCCCCGAATACTTTCTCTTCGACCCGCTCGAGAAGACACTCGCGGGCGCTTCGCTCAATGGCTACCGATTAATCGAAGACGCATATCGCCTGATCGAGCCGGTGAACGGGCGGGTAACAAGTGAGGGCCTTGGACTCGAGCTCGAGGTCTCAGGTACGCGGCTACGTCTTTTTGACCCAGGCCGTGGCGTCTATCTTCCCACGCCCGTCAAGGTGCGTGAGGCACTCGAGCTCGAAACCTCGGCACGAGAGATCGCGGAGGACAGGCTACGAGCCGAAACCGCCGCCCGCGCCGCCGCGGAATCGGAGATCGAACGCCTGAAGCGCGAAATTGAGGCTCTCAAGGCCGGGATGCCGCCGCAGCCTTGATGCCCGGACCCAGGCCCCCGCGACGTGATAGACCCACACCCGCACCGTCAGTCCGCAGCGCGGCAGAACTCGATCACTCGTTCAATGATTTGATCCAGCGATCGCGTGGGATGGTAGCCAATCAGCCCCCCAATCTTGCCAAGGTCAGGCACACGCCTGGGCATGTCTTCAAACCCCTCGCCATAGGCTTGCTCATAAGGCAAGTGCACGATCTCCGAGCTCGACTCGCACAGGCTCTTCACGCGCCGCGCAAGCTCGAGGATCGTCACCTCCTCACTTGAACCAATGTTGAATACCTCGCCAACCGCTCCAGGGTGATCCATCAGCTTCACAAGCGCGGAAACCACGTCCGCCACATCCACGAAACAACGCGACTGCTCTCCCGTGCCGTGAATGGTGATCGGTCGACCCGAAAGCGCCTGACGCACAAACGTCGGCACCACCATCCCATATTGCCCCGTCTGTCTCGGCCCCACCGTGTTGAAAAGACGCACAATGACGGTCGGCAACCGCCGTTCTCGATAATAGGCGAGGGCCAGGAATTCATCGATCGCCTTCGAGCACGCATAGCTCCAACGACCCTTGGATGTCGCCCCCAGCACAAGGTTTCCATCCTCGCGAAAGGGAACCTGCTCGCTCAGGCCGTAGACCTCAGAGGTCGATGCGATCAAGACCTTTTTCTTTTTCTTATTTGCTTGCGCAAGAACAACTTCGGCACCATGCACATTGGTCTCGATCGTGCGCACCGGGCTCTCTACAATAAGTCGAACGCCCACGGCTGCCGCGAGATGAAAGACCACGTCGCACTGGTCGACAAGCTCCGCAACCGTTTGCGCGTGATGCACGCTCTCAATCGTGTAGTGAAACCTTGAGTGCCCGCGCAAGTGATTAATATTATCAATGCTTCCGGTCGAGAGATCGTCCAGAACGTAAACTGTGTCACCCCGACCGAGATACGCATCGGCAAGGTGGGAGCCAATAAACCCGGCTCCTCCGGTAATCAGAACACGCATCGGTGGTTTCCCTCGGCGAGCCGGTTCATGAACTCATCCTACCCGATTTGACCCATTTGCGAAGAAGGTCTCACTTTAGGCACGCGGGCATCATTACTATAATCGTGATTATGGTGAAGCAATCGATTGGCATCCATCATGCTTGCAATTTCTCTGACTTCTGAAACGGACGACCATTTGGATCAGCAGCGTACATTCGTCTTTGTGGACGTGGATACCCAGCGCGATTTTCTTGATCCCTCCGGTGCGCTTTACGTTCCCCATTCGGATGAGATCCGACCGAATCTGGAGCGTTTGAGTGCTTTTGCCCGGGAGCATGGAATCCCTGTCCTGGCCACGGCCTGCGCCCATCATGAGGGAGACGCGGAGCTTGCGCACTTTCCTGCGCACTGCATGATGGGAACTCCGGGCCAGAACCGCATTCCGGAAACCCGTTGTGAGGATTCGGTGGTCCTTTCGAATGAGGCGCGGCTGGATGGGCCGCCGCCTGCGCATTTGACGCTCGAGAAACAGGAGATCGACCTCTTCAGCCGGTCCGACGCGGACGCGATTGTGACGGCGTACGGTCCCGATGCATACTTTGTGGTTTACGGGGTCGCAACGGACTTTTGCGTGCGAGCTGTCGTATTAGGATTGCTGGAACGCAGGAAGGCGGTCTGCGTGGTGGTGGACGCGGTACGTGCGATCGATCAGGAACGGGAGTCGCATGTGCTGAGCGAGCTGGCACGTCAAGGCGCGCTTTTGACGATCACGGACAAGGTCTGCCAGGCGCCCGCGGCCTGACTGCGTACTGCCCCTTGGCCCAGGAACGAATCCATGGCAATCCAGGACAGGTACCGCAAACGCTATCGCACCGGTTCGATCGGCAGCCGCGCGCGTGGGCAAATCGCGCTTGAGGCGGCCCGGCGATTGATCGCATCGGGAATCTCCGAGGTCGATGATCCCAGGCCAAACGAGTATTACGCGGCGAAGGTCTCCGCCGCGGCCGTGCTTGGCCAGCGGATTCGGCCTGGCGATCTTCCCTCCGATAGCGAGGTTCGCGCCCATCTCCTCGAGCTCCTGCGTGATCCCGCCGCGGCGGACGATCGCTCGGAACAGCCTGAACCGCTCCCAGAACAAACAATCCCGACTCTTGCCGAGAGGCTCGATCGCTTCGCCGTGTACAAGCTGCGGCTCGAGCCTCTGGAGCAGGTCAAGCAAAACCCGAAATACCATCCCGAGGGGGATGCTCTGTACCACAGTTTGCAGGTCTTTCATCTCGCCCGCGAAGCGCGGCCCTACGACGAGGAATTCTTGCTCGCGGCCTTGCTCCACGACGTCGGCAAGGCGATCGACCCCAGAAACCACGTCGCCGCCGGCGTCGAGGCACTCCGAGGCGCGGTTTCCGAACGCACGCTCTGGCTCATCGAACGCCACATGGACCTGCTCGCCGGCCGCGAACGCCCACTCTCCATGAAACAACGCCAGGAACTCGAGACCTCCGAGTATCTCGAAGACCTGAAGCTCCTCCGCGAGCTCGACGACCGGGGACGCATTCCCGGCGTGGCCGTCGACACCCTGGACGACGCCCTCGCCTACATCCGCGGGCTCGAGGACGAAGCCTATCTCGAAGGCTAATCCGGCTGGCGTGACCCTCCATACCTCATGAGACCGCGGGGCCCGACCATGCGGCTTCGGCTTGACTCTCACACACGTCACGGGCATGATCCCCATCTCCAGGGTCGCGGAATCGTGAGACACATTGATTCGGGCCGTTCGCGTGCAGCGAAGGTAAGGTTGTGGGCCAGTCATGGAAGGTTGGCCCGTTCGCCTCGGCCTTGACCACGGCGTCTCGGCGTCTTCAGCACGGAGGACAGTCAATGCGCGATCACGGAGGACAGTCAATGCGCGATCATCTCATGCGTTGGATTGGTACGCGGAAACCTGCCCCAGGCAAGGCGACCGGCCGCGGCCGCGCACACCGGCCTGCTCTCGAGGATCTCGAAGGCCGCCAGCTTCTCACTCAGGGGCTTCAACCGTTCGCGACTCTGCCGCCCACGACCTCAAACCTGATCTCGGAACCCGATGGCGCGCTCTGGGTAGCGACCGCCCCCATACCAGGCACGACCGGGTCGTTTTCGATTGATCGGATCGGGCCTGGCGGCTCGGTGATGTCCTTTCCAGTCCCCGCCTCCACGCCGAGCGGGTTCTCGGTGATTTAATCGCTTGCAAATGGTCCCAATGGCAACGTGTGGTTCCTGGGCGAAGAGGGTAATAAAACCAGCTCGAACGCGATCCTGCTGGGCTCGATCTCACCTTCGGGGACGGTGACGGAGCTACCTCCCCTGGCCGTCCCCGGCGGCGGCCTGTTCAGCGAAACGGGACTCGTCAGCGGACCCGCCGGCAGCCTGTGGTTCGGTTACACGAATCCTGGCACAACATCCGATTTTGTTCCGGCTCACCACCGCCAGAGCTTCATCGGTGAGGTAACGACAGCGGGGGTTGTGACCACGCGTGAAATCCCGTCACTCGGCTACAGGGACGCGTCGATCCAATCCCTGGCGGTCGGTGGCGATGGAAATCTCTGGTTCACGGAGAGCTCGGGCTGGCACACTCTGCTTGGGAAGATGACCCCTTCGGATGCATTCAGCCAGGTACCTCTCGGCAGGTTGAGACATGGCGCAGTGGCGAACGGACCCGCGGACGGCGTGATCCTGGTCGGCCAGAACGTCCAGAACAGGAACGAAGTATTCCACGTGACGACCGCCGGCGCTATCACCCGGCTGAAGATCCCCGCGCGGGCCTCCCACGGTTTCGCGGCATCCGAGGGCCCGGCGGATGGCTCGCTCTGGTTCGTGAACAACGGCCACGGGGCAATCACCATCGGCCGCATCGCACCCAATGGCCAGGCAGCCTCGTACCTCCTTCCGATCGCCGGTCCCAGGAATACAACCTACATGCCCAATGTCGGCAAGGAAAACAGCTCGATGGCCGTGGGGGCGGATGGCAACCTTTACTTTCTAACGCTCGCTGACCCTGCCAGCAGACACATCATGCCTCGCTCAGCCATCGTTCGCGTTGCACCGACGGCTCCTTAGCCGTCGGCTCCCTGGACACACAACGCCACGCCACACTCGGCAACGCCTCAGACACACAGCGCCACGCCACACTCGGCAGCGCCCCAGACACACAACGCCACGCCAGACTCGTCGCCAGAGATACCAACGCCGCAACACAGCCCGCGGGCAAAACCGCGCGGACCTAGTGACATCACGCCCGGCTGTTGACGCCCCCGACGGCCTCGAGTATATTCGCTTAATAGAATGCATACCAGGAAGCGACAACATTCTGAGCTCGACCCCTCCGTGCAGACGCTCAAGGCCTTCGCCGACCCCGTGCGCCTGCGGTTGCTCAATCTGCTCGCGGGCAATGAGGACGAAGTGTGCGTGTGCCACCTGTTCGAGGCACTTGAGCTCCCGCAGCCGACGGTCTCCCGCCATCTGGCCTATTTGCGCCAGGCAGGCCTGGTTCAAACTCGAAAAGACGGCCTCTGGGTCTACTATCGGCTCGCCAGAACCAGAGGGGGGCTCGAGCGAATCCTGCTTGGTTGCCTGGGCACGTGCCTGGGCGATCACGAACTCCTGCGCCAGGATCTCGAACGACTCGCCGAGAGGCAGTCGAGGTGTGGCGACGACGATTGACGCAACCGAGACTATATTCGCTTATTCGATGTCTTCGAAATCACAGGAGCCTTCCCAGTGCCGCCGCGAGTGCCTCTCGTCAGCGCGTTGATTGCCGCGATTCTCGGTTTGCCGTGTCTGGCTTGCCAGGCGGGCGAGGACGTGGGTTCGCTGGTCCGTTGCCTCTGGCTGGTGCAGCGCTTTGGGACGGCGGAGGCGGTACCGCCTGAGAATGATGAGCATATGAAGGGGCAACTGGCCCGGGCGATTGGCAAGCAGGGAGAGCTCACAGCCAGGGGCGTCCAGGGGCTGATCGACTCCCCCACGTTCACGCGCCTGGCGGGGGGCGATGCTGTGCTCGATTCGGGCGAGATCGCGCGGCTGCTCGAGACTGAAACGCCCGCGGAGCGCAGGCTCCTGAATTCCGCGGTCCGCGCGCATGCCGAATGGCTCTCGACCTCGTTCGACCAGATCGACGCGGCCCATCGCGTGGCAGGGGCCCGGCTCGTGCAATGGATTGCAGAGCGGTACCGGCCGGGGCAAAGACTTGAGATCACGGCGATCTGCACGGGGAACAGCCGTCGCAGCATCCTGGCGGCAACTCTGGGGAACGTTGCCGCGGCATACCATGGTCTCCCGGAAGTTCACTTCGCCAGTGGCGGAACCACCCCGTCGGCCTTCAACTCGCGCACAATCGCGACACTCAAGGAAATCGGCGTCGCCGTCGAGCCGGCCGGAACAGAAGCAACCCGAGGCGGATCCGGCGCGCTGAACCCGGTCTACACCGTGCGCTGGGGGCAAGGACTCGAGACACGCGAATTCTCCAAGCTTTACCACGACCCGGGCAACCCTCAGCGAGGATTCGCCGCGCTCATGGTCTGCGGCGAGGCCGATGCCTCGTGCCCGCTTGTCAAGGGGGCGGACGTGCGGATCGCAATGCCTTACCTCGATCCCAAAATCTATGACGGAAGCACATTCGAATCGCGGAAGTACGCCGAGGCCAGGGACGACATCGGCCGGCTCATGCTGTGCGTCATGATGCAGGCCAGGAACCAACTCATTCGCCCTGCTCATTAGCAGGTAGGGAGCGTGTCATGTCCGAGAATCTGGTCCAGGCCGTCAAGGAAAAATACAGCGCGGTCGCCACAAGCGGGCTGTCCTCGAATCAAGACGGAGTAAGGGCAGTTGCCGAGGCGTTTGGCTACACACCGGAGGAGCTGGCCTCAATCCCCGCGGAGGCCAATATGGGGCTCTCCTGCGGCAATCCGACCGCCACAGCCAACCTGCGTGCAGGCGAGGTCGTTGTCGATCTTGGCAGTGGAGGCGGACTCGACGTTCTACTTGCTGCTCGCAAGGTCGGTCCAAAGGGCAAGGCGATCGGCATCGACATGACCGAGACAATGGTCGAGCTGGCACGCAAGAACGCCCTCAAGGCCGGCCTCTCCAACGTTGAATTCCACCTCGCCACGATCGACGCCTTGCCGCTCGCCGACGCATCAGTCGATTGTGTCGTTTCCAATTGCGTGATCAATCTCGCACCCGATAAGCCGAAGGTCCTGCGCGAGGTTGCGCGTGTCCTCAAACCGGGGGGCCGACTGGCCTTGAGCGACATTGCACTCAGGCAAGAATTGCCCGCGGAGATCCGCGACGACGTCATGGCCTTCGTCGGCTGCATCTCAGGCGCGATCCTCATCGAGGACTATCGAAGCATGCTTGCCCAGGCCGGCTTCGCTCACGTCCAGGTCATCGAGAGCGGCAGCGATCTCAACGCCTACGCCAAGGTCGAGAACCAGGCTGTTTGCTGTCCTCCTCCAACCTCCGGCTTGCCGATCGCAAGCTCGGACTGCTGCTCAACGGCCCAGCCGGCCAGCGAGACAGCCGAAGCCTTTCACACGCGGCTCAAGGATCTGCTCTCGCGTTACAACGTGAACGACTATGCCGCCAGCGTGAAGGTCTTCGCGGTCAAGCCGTGAGAGACACGTCTTCGCCCTGGAAGCCGGTGTCCGCGTTCGTCCCCGATTCCGACCGTGCGACCGTGCGCGGTGCACGTGCGCTTCTTGATTCTTAACGGCGTCAATTTGGGTACTCCTGGCCGACAAGTAAAATCGCATCAGGGCGGCACAGACCTCCCAGTCGTCAAGAGTTGCCTTCCAGGAACAACCCGCCCAGCCGAAACCCGGCCTCACGACCGAGCATCTACCGCATCCGAATCTCACCGTCACCACTGGCGCTGGGCTCGGCCTGAGCGGGCCATTGACTACGTTTTCTCCGCGCGTTGGGTTCGGTTCGCGCGGGGCCGTTGGCTTCGGTCCGCGCAGGCACAATGGGTTCGGTTCGTAATCGATGTTTCTCGTGTGATGGCTTCATGTTCTGACGAGCCTGGGCTCAATTCTGCGCCGCGGTTGTGGCCTCATTTTCTGACACGCCTGGGCTCGGTTTCTGGCGCGCCTGAGTTCGGTTCGTCGGCGCGGAAACAACACCCTCGACCGCGCCCCCGATACGAGCACGCAGCGCGCGCTCGTGCGTGCATTCGTGCCAGGTCCGCCACTCATCGCTGGCGCCCAGCCAGTCGCGATTTTTCCGCGCGTTGGGTTCGGTTCGGTGTGTCAGGAAAAGTCTCGGTGATCCTGTCAGGTGAAAGGAACTGACCATGGCAATTGCTCGTTCGCCATGAAGCCGACCCAGCGGCGTGGTGGGTGACCACCGCGTCGAAGCCTGGGAACGCGA
>DAIDHX010000253.1 GCA_027451885.1 Planctomycetales bacterium | reverse complement strand
GGGATGGGCTGCCCGGCCGCTGGTCTGGGCGGGGAGCGGCAAAGCTGGAACTGAGCGACCAGGTGCGGATGGAGGACGTCCTCGCCGTGATGCGAGATGGCGTTATCAAGCGGCCTGACCCCCTCGACCCGCTCGCCCCCGACGTAGAGGTGCGCTTGCGCGGCAAGCAGGCGGCAGTGGGGTTCTACGGGGTGATTCTGGCTTTCCCGAAGTCCGTCAGCCTCCTCCTCGCTTCGGATGACCCGGCCGAGCGCGCGGCCGCCGAGGAAGCCGCCATGGTCGCGGAACGGGTGTTCCTGGAGACCCTGGAAGGGATGGTGCGGACACGCACCGGCACGGACGGAGTTCACTCCGTCAAGGGCGATGGGCTGATCTCGGCCTGCTTTACGCACCGGGGCTCCTCGGCCGGCGACCCTCATCTGCACGTGCATTTTATGATCGCCAATTCTACTCAAGGCGGCGATGGAAAATGGCGGACCATCGATAGCAAACTTTTCATGGCATCCCAGCGGATCGCTACGGCCGCCGCAAACCAGGCCGTGAAAACCTGCATCAGCGAGCGGCTGGGGCTGGGCGAGGATGCATGGGTTGATAAGAGCGTCGGCTCGGTGACCACGCCGGAGCTGCGCGACCTGTGCGGTGCCGCCGAAAAACTGAGCCGGGCGAGCGAACGCCTCTGGCGGAACCGAGCAAAATCCGGGCTCAACCGGACGGTGGACGATAAACTTGACCACCACCTTTGGCGAATGGACCGGGAGGCCAACGCTAGCGCGTATGAGAAGATCGAAGCTGAAGTCGATCTGGCGCTTAGTGAAGATGACGAGCAAGCCGAGAAGCTCCGCGCGGACTGGCGCAACCTGGGCGGCGAGGCCATCGCGGAAGGTTTCGCGAAACTTCGCGACCGGCGCGGCAGTGAACCGCCCACCCCGAAACCCAGAAAGGGCTACAACCGCCAAGCCGCGCTAGACTTCATCCACGAGCGCGAGGTTTTCTGCCTCGCCGACCTCGCCGCGTGGCTCGTCGGGCGGGGAGTTCCGGCCGCGGATTCAATGTTGGAAGCCGCTACATTCCTGGACGTCGCCGCAGCTCAAGGCCTCGTGCACATGGCGCATGCCAGCAGGCCAACTGTGCTCGCGATGTCCGAAAACTTAGCGGTGGATACCCGGCGCGCGCACTCAGCAGCGGGGATCGGGGGCCGCATCGTCACAGACAAGCGCGTCCGGGCCGAGGCCGCGATGGCCGAGGAGTTCACGGCGTTGGCCCGGGACCAGCGGCAGCGCCTGCTGATCGAGGTGCCGGAGACCGCGACCGCCGAGCAGGCCGCCGCGATCGCTCTGATCGCGGCGGGGCGGGGCCTCTGCGCGATCCGCGGGGTCGCAGGGGCCGGGAAAAGCTTCATCCTCGCCCCGGCCGCCCATGCGGCACGGCGGCGAGGGATGGAGGTCGTGGCGATTGCCAGAAATGCGCGGACAGGGCGGGATTTGGGCTCGGACATCGACGCATCGGCCTCGATGTCGATTGCGGCTTTCCTGGGCCGATTTCGGAGCAAGAAACGCCGGGACCGCCCCACCAAACCGACACTCCTTGTCCTGGACGAGTCCGGGGTCGTTGATGAAGCAGACTTCATTGCCCTGCTCCGGCTTGCCGCCGACCCTCAGAACAAAATTCAACTCGTCCTGACAGGGGACCGGGCGCAGGCTCAATCGATCGATAAAAAAGCCACCTGGGGGGTCGTGACACGGGCTGCTGAACGAGCCGGCGGGGTCGCCGAACTCAAGACCTCATTTCGGAACCGTGCCTGGGCACCCGAAGCCCAAGCGCTGCGCGAGGGCGACGTTCGGAAGGTTGTCGAGGCGGCGGCCGGCGGAGACCGGCTGAAAACCGCCAACTCGGGGGACTACGCGAGCGTGGCTGCGGCCCTCTGGTCCGGTAACCCAGGCAGCCTTGTCTTGACTTACACGAACGAAGAAGCCGCGTTGATTTCGCAGGAAATCCAGAAGTTAAGGGGGATCAAGCCGGAAGTCGAAATCGCACGGGATCAGCGGTGCGGGGTGGGCGATAGGGTCCGCACGCGGTTCAACGACAAAGAGATCGGGGTATACAACGGCGATACCTGGGAAGTTGTCGACACGAACTGGTTTTCGATTATCGTCAAGAACGACGCAGGTCGTCGAGTTATTTTACCGAAAGAATATGTATTTCAGCATGTAGAGTTGGCATACGCCAGTACTTTGGATTCCGCGCAGGGCATGACAGTTGACCGCGCGATCTTCGTCGGGCGGGCGGGTCTCGGGCGCAGCCAGATGTATTCGGCCACGACACGCGGACGGGCCGCCCCGATCTACGTGATGGTCGACGACCACGAGCAACCCGAGGCGGTCCTGGCTTCGATCCTAGAAACCGACGACACCGCCCAGACCGCCGGGGAACAGGTCGAGAAAGTCAACGCGCGCGCGGCCGAACTCAAGAGGCCTCGCCAGCTCGACGCTGAACGGCAGCGAGTAGAGGCCGAACGAGCGGCCCAGGTCGCCAAAACCAGCCGAATATGGGAGGCGATCCGGGCAGCCGGCGGGGCCGAGGTCAGCAGCCTGCGGCAGATGGTCGGGGTCATGCGCCGGGCGACTGCCGCGATTTTTGAGCAAGAAACGCTTGCGCTGGAACGGCGGCAGAACCGCGAGAACCGTCGTTTTGACCTTTACGAAGTCCTGGAGGCGAACCGCTCGATGTTACTCGAGGTCGAGAGCCGACTGGAACGGCTCTCCGAGGCTCTGACAGCCGAACGGTCGCGCAAACTGCCGGAAACCGCCACTCGGGCGGCTCAACAGGCGCAGTCCCAGCGAATTGCGACCCTGGAAACCTTGCTTGCAGATCAGCGAGGTCTTTACGGCCGGGTGGCGGAGCGATGGCAGGGGGTCGAGACGAACTGCGCCGCTAGGCTGGCTGAGATCGACGAGATCGATGCCGCCGACAGTGCGTGGCAGGCGGATTTCCTCGGTAGGCTGAGAGGGGAGGCCGACGCTGCGGAAGCGCAGATCGCGGATTTCCTGGCTCGTGCTGCGGGCCGTCAGGCACGACCCAAGGCCACTGGGAGTGGGCCTGGAGTCACTTAGCCGACTGTGAGGCTCCCATGCCGTTGGTCTTCAGCTTGAAACGCGTTCGCCTCTTCTTCCAAAGCCAATCGGGCCTTTGAGCTAGCACGAGCTTGTGGCCGTTGCCCTGCCACCCCGTCAGGGGTGGCCTGTGAAGGATAAAGCGCTTCAGCGCTTTTCCGTTCTTTTGTCTGACCGGCGAGACAAAAAAATCGGCCCGGAGGGCCGCCTGATCAGCCAGTCCGCGCAGGTGGGTCCACCGGGTAGGCTGCGCGTCGCCGGCCTCCTGTCGGGGCGCTCCGCTTCGCAACCCCGTGGACTACCTGCACGGCAGGCAGCCCCCTTCGGGGGTGCTCCTCTAGATCATAGAAG
>DAIDHX010000252.1 GCA_027451885.1 Planctomycetales bacterium | reverse complement strand
TCCGCAGCTTCAAGGAGATTTGCGAGGGCAAGTGGGATCACCTCCCTGAGCCTGCTTTCATGTACGTCGGCTCGATTGAGCAGGCCGAGGAACAGGCAAAGAAGATGAGCGCGTGACCGTCCAGGTCGCGTGGAGGAAAGCATGGCCAAGGCGTTCGAAGAAGAGATCGTTGGCGACGAAAAAGCCGCACCGAAGAAGGGCAGCAAGCGGATCCATCTCGTGGTGGTAACGCCGGAGAAGGCGGTGCTTGATGCTCTCGTGGACTTTGTCGCTGTCCCTCTGTTCGATGGCGAGGCGGGTTTTCTGCCCGGCCGTTCGCCACTGATCGGCCGGCTTGGCTACGGCGAGCTCCGGACGCGCTCCGCCGACCAGTTGGAGCGCTATTTCGTCGACGGCGGTTTTGTGCAGGTCCGCGACAACGCGGTCACGATTCTCACGCCGCGGGCGATCCCCGCGCGTGAGATCGACGTCAACGCCGCGATGGAGAGCCAGAAGGCGCTCGAGGCCTCCCGGCCGACGTCGCTCTTCGAGGCGGGCGAGCGTGACAAGGGGATGGCCCGCGCCCGTGGGATGATTCGCATGGCGTCGAAGCGTTAGGGTTGATCAATCCTTCCCCGCGGCAGCGCCTGCGAAGAACCCGCGTTCCTCGCGGTAGATCCATTGTTTCCAGTCATGGCCCGTCCAGGCGTGGCGGGCGATGACCACGTCGGGGCCCTGGAGCGTGATCTCAAAGAAACCTGGCGGGTTGCGCCCGGTGCGGCTTTTCATGACCGCTGCGCCTGGGTTGAGCGAGAGCTGATCCTCGAGAGACCGCGGCCGGAAGGCCCACGTTGTGTGCACGTGGCCACAGAGATAGAGATGCCTGCCCAGCCCGCGCAGCCACTCGATCACCCCCCCCGCGCGGCGGAGCGCTTTGGACGCAAGCTCACGAGCATGCTCCTCGGGCGCGAGCACGGGATAATGGCAAGCCACGATCAGCCTCGCGCTGGGCGGAATCGCCGCGGCGAGCACGCGAGCCCGGGCGAGCTGCGCAGCCGGCAGCACGCCCTGCGCTGTGAGCCCAGGACGCGTTGGGTCTAGCCCCATCAAATACGTATCCGACCCCAGCGCACGCACCCACGGATACTCCACCGCAGGCGCAAAGGCGCTGAAGGTTCGCTCGAAGAGTCGCAACCGGGTCGCCATGCGGGTATAGCGGTCGTGGTTTCCGGGCAATACCGTGGTACGCGCAGGATCACCGAGAATCCCACCCAGAACCCTTCGCGCCAGATGGAATTCCTCGGGCGTCGCCAGCGTCGTCAGATCGCCGGTAATCACCACGTGATCCGCCTGTAGCGCACGCACGCGCTCAACCACGGCCGGTAAACGATCGAGCTCAAAACGGCGGGCACGGCCCAGAAGCAGCTCCGTTGCCCCGACCAGCCGCTTGCCCAGAAGCGCCAGCGGATTGCGGGGAAAACGCCAGAGATGAATATCTGACAGATGCACGATTCGCACGATGCGTGTGTTCCCCAAGGCCCCTCGTCTCGCCACCCGCCACCGGCACTCTCGGCCGCCTTCGCCTGGCGTTGCCGCCGTCTCCGCGGATCGCTCCGGCCGCCGAGAGCAATCCAGACAGTTTCACGGCGGAATGGTATGATTGCCAATTCGCATGCGGTTGTTCGAGCGTGAGGGAGAATTGTCAGCGATTTCGAAAAAAGCGAAGAGAATGAAATCGGTCTGGTTCTTGAGAGGGCTGGGTACGCTCGCTACGATATTTGCAGCGACTTCGCGTGAAAGCACTTGCGCGAACAAGGTCGAGGTTCTGGGGCGCCGAGCGCGACTCAAACGAGGAGCCGGCCGCTCGAGTGCGGTCGCTCGCTTGGCCCAGGACAAACGAATTCGCCGCGCGGCCTTGGGGCCCACCCGCGGCGTCTGGGAGCGCGATCGAGCCGCTCCAAACGGAACGATGCGGAGGTTCGCAGCGTGATGACGCGGTCTCGTTTTGTTGCGGGACTGATCCTCGGAGGATTGGTTCTCACCTCCTCGGGTTGCTCGGATACGTTCAATGCCGGCCCGCTCGAATACGTAAGCGCAGTGACGCTCACGCAGGACGTGCCCGGAAAGACCAATCTCGCGGGTAAGCAGCCGCTGCAGGACAAGGTGCGTGCTGCACTCGCCGGGCTCTTCGGCGACTCTCCCCAGCGGATTCGCGTGCCGGAGGGATCTGGGCTGCCAGGCGGGGGAATCTACCTGGCAAGCTACAAACTGGAAGGCGATGGGGCAAACGCGCGAAGAAAGCGAATCTACCGCCCTCGCGCTGATGGCACACCCGATCCATCCCGACCCCAGGCGGGCGGATACGCCATCTATCGCCGCAATTGCCTGCATTGCCATGGGGTCTCGGGCGCAGGGGATGGCCCCACCGCGCCTTACCTTTTTCCGATCCCGCGGGATTTTCGCCAGGGACTCTTCAAGTTCACGTCCACGCCCAATGGCGCGCGGCCGCATCGCGACGATCTCAGGCGCACGATCAAAAACGGACTGCACGGAACCTCAATGCCCGCGTTTCACGCGCTCCTCTCCGCCGACGAGATCGAGCAGGTCATCGACTACGTGATCTTCCTGTCGATGCGCGGCGAGACCGAGCTCATGCTGATCGAGGAGGCCGGAACCGCGGACGAGAATGATCCGGACGCACTTGAGGAAGAGGTGGTCAAGGAGCTCGCCGACGGAGTCTTCAACAAATGGAAGACTGCGCAGGAGCAGGTGATGAACCCGTCGATTGCGCGCACTCCGGCCACGCGAGAGAGCATCCTCCGCGGCCGCGATCTCTTTCTCGGGCGTACGAAGGAGAAGCTGGAATGCGCGGGCTGCCACGGCATGCTCGCACAGGGAGACGGCGCGAGCTTCGTGAGCAAGGAGGTTTTCGACTCGATTGTCTTCGGCGGCAATCCCAGCGAGCGAGCAGCGCGGTTGAGCGCCCTTGACGAGAAGACAAGAACGCTCTGGACCCAGAAACTCGATGTGTGGGGCAATCCGCTGCGGCCGGCCAACCTGAATCGTGGCGACTACAAGGGAGGCAGGCGGCCGATCGACATCTACTGGCGCATCGCCAAGGGGATCAACGGCGCCCAGATGCCCGCGCACGACTCGACCATCAATGAACGCCAGATCTGGGACCTCGTGAACTTCGTCCTGGCGCTGCCTTACGAACCCGAACTGCTGACCGAGGCCGGCAACGAACCTCAGAGGGCGAAGTTGGCCGACACCGCGACCGCGCGTTAAGCGCGCGGAACTGGCGGTCGAGGCCTTGGATTCCGGGAGAAGACGTTGTGCGAAATTGGAGCATTCTCTTCGCTCTGGCCGCGATCGCGAGCGTCGCGGCGTTTCTCTATGCTCCGTTTTCCGCGGACTGGTGGCTGCCCAACCCCCCGGATCAAACGCATCACGTGATCTCCGCCTTCGGGCGCGAGATCGACAATCTCTTCCTGATCATCCTGTTCATCACAGGTGCGGTGTTCATCGGCACCCAGGTTGTACTCGTCTACTCGTCTTACAAGTTCGTGGACGAGATGGACGAGCACGGCAAGCCGAAACGGGCCGCGACCTACTCGCACGGCAACAACCGCCTGGAGGTGATCTGGACGATCATTCCGGGGGCGATTCTCGTCTTTCTGGCGGTTTACCAGGTGGGCACTTGGGCGAGCATCAAATTCCGCTCGGCTGCGCCTCGGGTCGCGCCCCTGGCCGAGATCACAGCGCGGCAATTTCAGTGGGTGATCCGTTACCCGGGCCCCGACGGCCGGCTAAACTCGCCCGACGATCTGGTGGTCGTGAACGATTTCCATTTCGTGAAGAACAAACAAACATTAATTTATTTGAAATCCTCGGACGTCCTGCATTCGTTTTATTTGCCGCATCTGCGGATCAAGCAGGATGCGGTGCCGGGGCTCACGATCCCGGTCTGGTTTGATTCCGACACGGCCGGAAGCTTCGAGATCGCGTGCGCCGAGCTGTGCGGTTGGGGCCATTACAAGATGCGCGGCAAGGTCACGATCCACGAGACCGAGACCGACTTCCAGCGGTGGGTGAGCGACCAGCTTACGGAACAGAACAAGAGCCAGCTCACGATGACCGCCGGCGCGGAGGGGAGGTAAGACGATGCACGAGCCAGAATCGCACGAAGGCGCGCCAGGCGTAACCGCACCGGGGCCGGAGTCCGACCCGGGGCACGACCACATCCACCCCGCGCCCGGCTGGTTTCTCACGCGCTACATTTTCGCGAGCGATCACAAGGTCATTGGCATTCAGTTCCTGTTCTCGGGGCTGATCTTCTTTCTGGTGGGGGGCATGCTGGCGATGGCCCTGCGCTGGCAGCTCGCCTGGCCCTGGAAGCCGATGCCGATCCTCTCCCGCTTGCTCTGGGCTGAGCCGTCGCTCGGCTACCAGATGCCGCCCGAGTTCTACAACAAGCTGTTCACGATGCACGCGACGATCATGATCTTCTTCGTGATCATTCCGCTGCTCACCGGCGGCTTCGGCAACTTTCTGATCCCGCTCATGATCGGCGCGCGGGACATGGCGTTTCCCAAGCTCAACATGCTCTCGTACTGGTTCATGCCGCCGGCGATGGTGCTGATCACCTACTCGTTCTTCGTGGAAGGCGGCTCGGCCGAGGCCGGCTGGACCAGTTATCCTCCGCTCGCATTCGCGCGCTGGGCCACGCCTGGCTCGCTCAACGGGCAAACCTTGTGGCTGCTCTCGCTTCTGTTCGCGGGCATCTCGTCGATCCTGGGCTCGATCAACTACATCACCACGATCGTCATGCTGCGGGCGCCCGGGATGAAGCTGTTCCGCATGCCGATGACGGTGTGGGCGATGTTCATCACCGCGATTCTCCAGGCGTTCGCCCTGCCGGTACTGACCTCCGCGCTCATCATGCAGACGCTCGACCGCGTCGCGGGCACGAACTTCTTTAGCCCCGTGGGCCTCACCGTCGCGAATGCTCCGCCTGTCGTGGGAGGCGGCGGGCCAATCCTGTACCAGCACCTGTTCTGGTTCTATTCCCACCCCGCCGTCTATGTGATGATCCTGCCGGCCATGGGCATGGTCTCGGACATCATCGCCACGTTCTCGCGCAAACCGCTCTTCGGCTACAAGCCCATGGTGTGCGCGATCGCCGGCATCGCCGGGCTCGGCTTCATCGTGTGGGGCCATCATATGTTCCAGTCTGGCATGAACCCAGCCCTGGGGGCCACGTTCATGATGTCGACGATGCTGATCGCCCTCCCCTCGGCGATCAAGGTCTTCAACTGGCTGGGCACAATGTGGGGCGGGCGGATCCAGTTTACCGCGGCCATGCTCAACGCCGTGGGATTCGTGTCGATGTTCATCATCGGGGGGCTTTCAGGCATCTTCATGGCCGCCAGCCCAGTTGATATTCACATCCACGACACTTACTTCATCGTCGGCCACATTCACTATGTGCTCTTTGGCGGCAGCACATTTGCCATCTTCGCAGCGATCCATTACTGGTTCCCCAAGATCTTCGGCCGCATGATGAACGAACGCCTGGGAATGATTCACTTCTTCCTGACGTTCATCTTCTTCAATGGCACGTTCTACCTCATGCACATCGTGGGGATGCACGGCCATCCGCGGCGGATCGCTGACCCGACGGTCTATTCTTACCTCCAGGGGGCGGGCGTGATCGGCATGAACCAGTTCATGACTGTGAATGCGTTTTTGCTGGGATTCACACAGCTCATCTTCGTGTTCAACTTCCTGTACAGCCTGGCGGCGGGGCCGAAGGCCAGCGAAAACCCCTGGCACGCCAACACGCTCGAGTGGACGACATCCTCCCCGCCGGCGCATTATAATTTTGAGCGAATTCCGGTGGTGCTGCACGCGCCTTACGAATACAGCGTACCGGGCGTCGACGAGGACTTCTTGCCGCAAACCAAGCCCTTCCCAGGGGGACAACGACTGGAGCCCGCTCACTCCTGACTATCCCCCCCATGATTCAAGAAACCACCATGAAGCCTGCAGGCGAAAACAAGAATTCCAGGCCGATTTCCCACGCAATCGTGCGCTGGATGGCGATCGCGGCCGCGGTGTTCACCCTCCCCCTGCTCTACGTGGGCGGAACGGTCACCACATACCGCGTGGGAATGGCGGTACCAGACTGGCCGACGACGTTCGGCTTCAACATGCTGCTCTATAACTTCTGGAACGCTCCCTTCGGCGTCCAGGTCGAACATTCGCACCGGCTCTACGGCTTCGCGGTGGGGGTCTTCACGATCGGCGTCTGCGGCACGCTCTGGGCGCTCGAACGCGACATGCGGATCAAGCTCCTGGGCACGGCCGCGCTCGCGCTTGTGATCATCCAGGGATATCTGGGCGGGACGCGGGTCACCCAGGTTTCCACGGTGCTCGCGGCGGTTCACGGCTTCATGGGGCAAGCCTTCTTCGGCCTGCTGACGATTTTGTGCGTGGTGACGGGCCGCGCCTGGCGCGAGTCGGAACCAGGGGAAGACGTGGCGGGCGTTCGTGTGCTCGGCATGCTGATCCCCGTGGCGATCGCGGCTCAGCTTGCGCTTGGAGCTTGGCTACGGCATTTTGCGGGGCACGGGCCGCTGGGCGCCCACGCGACCGGAGCGATCGTGATCCTGGGGCTGGCGCATGCGTTCTGGGCGAAGGTCAAACGAGGCGGCGAGGCGGCCCGGCAACTGCGCGCCCCAGCGCGTGCGGCCGCTGCACTTGCCACGCTTCAGCTTGTGCTCGGGATCGCCTCGGCCGTTGCACTCTGGCCGTTGGACGGGCTGCCCCGGCCGGTGACGTTCTATGCCGCCGTGGGACGAACCTTGCATCAAACCACCGGCGCGGTCCTGTTCGCGACGAGCATCGTGATCGGCCTCTGGTCGTTCGGCCGGCTGCGGGCGTCTCATCATGCCAAGGGCGCGGCCTGGATCCCCACGGGACCGGATGCCGCGTCGACCCTGTTACCGGAGAGTCGCGCTTGAAACGCAGTGCCACACTGGAGCTGGACATGCTCAATCCGGAGCCGGGCGCAGTCGGCCCTGCGCTGCGGGATCGAATGCGCGCCTACGTTTCGCTCACGAAACCGCGGCTCGTGCTGCTCGTTCTGATCACGGTCGCGGTCGGGTATCTGGCCGGGGCGCACGCGTTCGCAGACTCCGCGATCCTGGGCGCGGCCGTGCTCGGATCAGGGCTCACAGCCGGCGGCGCAGGCGCACTCAATCAGTTGCTCGAGCGCACGCGCGACGGCCGCATGAGACGCACCGCCAGCCGGGCGCTGCCCAGCGGACGCATCGCCCCCATCGAGGCCGCCATTGTGGGCCTGGCGCTCGTGGCACTCGGCGAAGCCGTGCTCCTCGCCTGGACAAACGCCCTTGCGGCCGCCGTCTCATTGTGCACCTGCATCCTCTACGTCGCACTCTACACACCGCTCAAGTCGCGGACCACGCTCAACACCATCGTAGGCGCAATTCCAGGCGCCTTACCCCCGGTCATCGGCTGGGCAGCCGCGACCGGGCGGCTCGGAATCGAGGCCGTCGTCCTCTTCCTGATCGTATTCCTCTGGCAGTTCCCCCACTTCCTCGCCATCGCCTGGATCTATCGCGAAGACTATCGTAAGGCCGGATTCCACATGCTCACACGCGACGACTCCCGCGGCCAACTAACAGGCCGCCACGCCGTCTCATACGCGCTTGTGCTCCTGCCCGTCGGGCTCCTGCCCGCGGTGATCGGACTCGCCGGATCGGTCTATTTTGTCGGAGCCTTCGGCCTCGGCCTGCTTTACTTGCTCGCCGCCGTGGGATTCTGGCGCGAGGTCAGCGAAGCGAAGGCAAGAAAGCTGCTGGGAATTTCTTTCCTTTATTTGCCTGCCGTGCTTGCGCTTTTACTTTTAAATCCGCTCGTCTAGGCGCACGCCGGCGTAGCGCTTTCGATCCGCTTTCGCTCCAGGTTTTCTGATGACCATCACCGCAACAATCGCGCCGGCGGAAGAACCCCGGCCCAGGACAGGCAGGCCCATCACCCCCGTGACCCCCGGCAAGGTCGCGCTCTGGCTGTTCCTGGCAACGGAGGTGATGTTCTTCACCGGGCTGATCGGCTCCTACATCGTGTTCCGGGCGGGGAGCCCGCGTACGGGCTACAGCAATGCCTACAGCCCGGCCACGCCGCTCGAACGGCTCCTGGACACCGAGGGCGTTCTGATCAAATCCGCCGGCCCCAATCCAGCCGCTGTGACCGAGGCGCTCCACGCCCACGCCGGCCTCACCGAGGCCGCCGCCGAACGCGTGCTCGAGGCCGTACCCCACGGCATGGCCGGCGGCTTCAAAAAAACCAGGGCCGAGGCCGTCGCCGCCAGGCTCAAGGCCGCCGGCGCCGAGGTCGAAATCCAACCCCTCGCCATCCACAAATGGCCCGCTCCCTACGACCCGCTCACAAACCCGCTCGCGATCGACCTCACCGCGTTCAACACCTTCGTGCTGATCTGCTCCTCCGTCACCATGGCGCTTGCACTCCAGTCGATCCGCGATGGCAAGCGGCTGCGGTGCTCACTCTTCCTGCTGGCGACAGTGGCCATCGGCTCGCTCTTCCTGAGCATTCAGGTCTACGAATACTACCAGCTCATGGTCGGCCACCACTACCCGATCGGAATCAGCGCAACCGGGCACTTCCGGCCAGGATCAAGCCTCTTCGCCTCGTGCTTCTTCACGATGACAGGCTTTCATGGCGCCCACGTCACCGCCGGCGTGATCGCCCTGTCCCTGATTTTCATTCGCTCGCTGTTCCGGGGATTCTCAGCGGAAAACCACGCGCCGGTCGAGCTCGTGGGGCTCTACTGGCACTTCGTCGACCTGGTATGGATTATCCTGTTCACAATTGTGTATCTGATGTAGCATCGAGGCTGGAGATCGCAAGCGCGGGAGCAATCGCACAATGAACACCACGCCGAATGCCGCTGGCCATGACTTCCCGCATCCGCCTTACATCAAGGTCTGGGCCGCACTCGCCCTGTTCACGGGCATCGAGTACGCCTATGCTTACCTGGCCCGGGATTTCTTCGGCATGCTCGTGATCGGGCTCCTGTTCTGGGCAGCATTCAAGGCCGGCCTGGTCGGCTGGTTCTTCATGCACCTCAAGTTCGAAGGATCATGGGTTTACTTGTTGATCATACCGGCGTGCCTGCTGGCCACGATTTTGGTCATCGCGCTTTATCCAGACCAGGCGTACAAGCCGGAAGAATTCGAGCCAGACCGCGGCGAGCAGTCGTGGCAAGCGCCTGGGAGTTCTGCTCTGCCGCTCGCGGCCGCCCCGCATGGTAGGGCACAGGGATGAATCATCGTCTCGCCATGAAGTCCTACTCGCTCGGAGTTGCCCTTGTTGTCGCGACCGTTGCGCTTTCCGCGGCGGCCTGCATTGCCCGCATGGGCCTGGCTCCCGCGGGAATCACCCGCGCTGGTGAGTCGCTCGAGTTGCCGCTTGGTGCATTCCGCTTCACGGAACGCAACGGCCGCACGGTCACCGAGGCGGAATTCCAGAATAAAGTCATTCTCGTCTCATTCATCTTCACGCGTTGTCCGCTCTCGTGCCCGCGGATCACGGCGGTGATGAAGTCGATCCAGGACCGCGCCTCGGCCCACGGCGTGGTGCTGGCCAGCATCACCGTCGACCCCGATTACGATACACCAGAGATTCTCCAGGCTTACGCCAAACGCTTCGGCGCCAGTAGCGACGGCTGGTGGTTCCTGCGTACCGACAAGTCGCGATTGCTCGAGCTCGTTCACGAGCGATTCAAGCTCTCGCTCAGTGAAGCCCAACCCAGTGAAGCCGCCCAGGGAGCGGAGGCAATTGAGCACAGCGACCGGATCGCACTCGTCGAGGGCGACAGGGTTGTGGGTTACTATGACTCCACCTCGCCCGAGGCCGTTGAACGCGCCCTCGCACGCGCCTCCCGTCTCGCCAAACCCGCCTGGGTGAAAGCTCTCCCGAAAGTGAACGCAAGCCTCAACGCACTCTGTGCCGTCTTCCTGGTCGCAGGCTGGATGCTGATCCGCTCTTACGCGTCACGCCCCAGAACCGCACCTAATGCCGACCCAACCACAAACCAGCAAGTCCCTCGTAATCCGCTTGGCGACCTGGCTGTTCGAGCCCACGTGCTCTGCATGGTGCTCGCTCTTGCCACCTCCGCGCTTTTCCTGAGCTGCTACCTGCTCTACCACTACCAGGCCGGCAGCATGCCTTATCCACACCCCGGCCCGTCGCGGATCATCTACTTCACGGTCCTGATCTCACATACCATTCTTGCCACGCTCGGCGTGGTGCCGCTGGTCGTACTCACGCTCTTGCGGGCGCTTCGCAAAGAATTCCACAGGCACGCCAGCATCGCCCGAATCACATTTCCCATATGGTTTTACGTCTCGGTCACGGGTGTTCTGATCTACTGGATGCTCTATCAGATGCCCGCGCCCCTGGGGGCATAAGCCGGCAGAGACACCCCGAGCACGCACCACTCCCTTGACTCACGCAGCCACGCACTGAGAAAATCAGGGGTGATGCGACACGAGCGAAGCAAGGGGACGTAACACGCGTTGAGAGACGAAGACGTCGCATGCCTTGACGAATGCTTGAGGTTTGTCGGGCTGGAGATGTTAAGATAGTACATGTGAGCGAGAGACGTCCCCGCGAGTTCGATGGAACTGGCACCGAGACGCTGCACCGAGTCGAGCGACTACAAGCGGGCGAGTAATGACGGGAGCGGATCAAGAATCCCGAGCAGCCGGGCGCTCCAGGCGCAGGGCAGGCTGGCATCTCCTGGTGGAGTTGCTTGAGCGCAGGCGTCTGCTCTCCACCTACATGGTGACGAGCAGCCTGGATAGCGGTCCCAACACGCTGCGCTGGGCGATCGAACAGGTCAACGGCGACAGGGCGCCGGACGTCATTCGGTTTAACATCGGCATGGGGGGCGTGGCGACCATCTCGCTTCAGACTCCTCTGCCCGCGATCACGAACTCCGTTGTCCTGGATGGGTCGTCGCAGCCAGGTTCGTCCACCGGCCCCAAGGTCGTGATCAACGGCCAGGGCCTTCCCGCGGGGTCGGACGGCCTGGTTGTGAGTGCATCAGGCTCGACGATTGAGAATCTCTCGATCGTGGGCTTTCTGGGCACGGGCCTGGTGCTCTCGTCGGTGAGCGGTGTGGTCGCGGCGGGCAACTGGCTTGGCGTGCTTCCCTCGGGCACGGCCGAGGGCAACGGCCAGGGGCTTTTGCTGACGGCATCCTCCTCGAACACGATTGGGGGCTCCTCGGGCGCCGCCGGCAATGTGATCTCGGGTAACTCTGGCCCAGGGGTGACAATCGACGCCGGTACAACGGATTCCACGGCCAACTTGCTAACCGCGAATCTGATTGGGGTTGCGCCTTCGGGGATGTCCGCGCTGGGGAACTCTGCCGGCGGGGTTGTGATCGACGACGCAACATTGAACCAGATCGGCGGACCTGGGATCGGGCTTGGCAATGTGATTTCGGGCAATGTGGGTCCCGGGCTCGAGCTCGAATCGGGGGCGGCAGGCACGCTGATCTTGGGCAACACCATCGGCGCGGCGATCGACGGCAAGAGCCCGCTGGGCAACAGCGGCGACGGCATTCTGATCGAGGATTCGCTCGGCGTCACGATCGGCGGGACCGAAACGGGTGATGGGAACGTCATTGCCGCGAATCAGGGGAACGGTGTCGAGGTCAAGGGGTCAAGCGGCGGCATGGTCGCGCTCGGTAACTTTGTCGGCACCGACCTCACCGCCATGCAAAACCTGGGCAACCGGTTCAACGGCTTCAGCGTCGGTTCCTCGGCGGTCACCATCGGCGGCTCAACGACGGGCGCTGGGAACACCATCGAGTTCAACGGCCAGGGCTCATCGGGGGCCGGAATCCAGCTCGAGGGCGAGGTCGATCACGATACGTTCCTCTCGAACAGCATCTATGAAAACGCCGGCCTGGGCATCAATTTGGGCTCAGGCCCCACGCCCAATCATGCCCCTGGCACTGCCGGTCCCAATGATTTCCAGAACTACCCGGTCCTGAGCTCCGGCCAGGCTGACGGCACGGTCACGTACATCAAGGGCACACTCACCGAGTCGCCCAACTCGACTTATCTGGTCCAGATCTTCTCGAGTCCAACCGCGGATCCTTCGAGCTTCGGCCAGGGAAAGACGCTCGTCGATCAGATCCAGGTGACGACCGATGATTCGGGCAATGGCTCATTCACGGCGTCGGGATTGGCCACATCGCCCGGCTCGTATCTTGCCGCCACGGCCACGAGCCTCGCGGGCGACACGTCCGAGTTCAGCCAGGATATCCAGGTCCAGGGCGAGATCGACCTGCGGGTTTCGGGGTCGGCCGCTCCCAGCCCAGTCCTGTCGGGCGACAAGGCAACGTTCACGATCACGGTGGTCAACGACGGCTCCGCAAGCGCTCACCAGGTCGTGCTCACGGATCTGCCGCCGGGGCTTTCGGTGTTGTCAGCCACGGCGAGCCAGGGTTTTGTGCAGCCGGGCTCAGGCGGTGCGCTCGTCGCGGAGCTGGGCACGATCCTCCCCGACGGCTCGGCATCGCTCACGATCGTCGTTCAGACCGCGCCTGGATCCTCGGGCACAATCAGCGATTCCGCTTCGGTGACAAGCCAGGAAGACGATCCGTTCCCGAACGACGAATCGACGACGGTGACAGACCAGGTCGTGGCGGCCACCGACTTGAGCGCAACCCTCGCCGCCGCGCCCAGTACCGCTCCCATCGGCAGCCCGGTGACTTACACGCTCACGGTCACCAATAACGGCCCATCCGACGCCCCCAGCGCGGCCGCAACGCTGCCGATCACCCCGGGGATGTCCTTCGTCTCGGCGTCAACCACGCTCGGCTCAGTCAATTCTGCGCCAGGCTCGGTCACGGCGTTGTTTGGCGACATGGCCTCGGGCACAAGCGCCACGGTTACCATTCTCCTCGAGGCGAATCAGCTCGGTACCATCACCGAGACCGGCACGGCGTCGAGCTCGGACGTGAACACCGACCCGAGCGGCGGCCAGGCCTCCGCCTCGGTGACCATCGTCCCAGCGGCCGCGCTTGCCACAGTCGTGACCGCGTCCGCGCCCCAGGTACTCATCGGCTCGAATCTGATCTACCAGGTCACGGTCACAAACAACGGCCCGGACGACGCCCAGGGTGTCGTCATCAGCGACACCCTGCCGAACTCCGCGACGTATCTTACCGCGGTCTCCAACCAGAGCGCCACGCCGAGCGAATCGAACGGCGTCGTCTCGCTCGACGTTCCGTCGCTGGCCACCGGCGCAAGTGCAGTGCTCACCATCACGATCCAGGCCGGCGGCACGCCTGGCGCCACGCTCGCCAATACCGTCACGGCCACGAGCAGCACGCTCAATCCAGCCCCCTCGGACGCCACGGCGTCCGTGTCCACAACGGTTGTCGGCCAGAGCGATCTTGGCCTTTCCGCCGCAGACTCGCCGAGCTCGGCTTACAGCGGCGAGACGATCATTTACAGGCTGACCGCGACCAATTCCGGACCCTACACCGAGCCCGATGCCGTCGTCTCGGCCATGCTCCCCGCCGGCCTCGCGCTCGCCTCCAGTACAACCACGCAGGGCTCGCTGCCGACCTTGAGCCCGCAGGGCCTGCTCTCGGCCGACCTTGGTGCAATCCCCTCCGGCACAACGGCCACGCTCACGCTCAGTCTGGTGCCGGGTCCGACAAACGTGGGCACGATACCCATCACCTTTGCGATCCAGGGCGAAAACCTCGATCCCAATCCGGCGAACAACACCGCGGCGACCTCGATCAACGTCGCCGCCGCCGCCGCGCTCGCGGTGCAGATCCCCGCCCCCGCGCCTGCCTTCGACCAGGTCGATTATACATATGACGTGGTGGTGACCAACCCCGGCCCCAACGAGGCCACCAACGTCACCACCACGATCCCGTTGCCAGCCGGGGTGCAATTCGTGTCCGCGAGCGCGACGGCAGGCACAGCCGAGCTGGCAAACCCAGGCGCCGTCGTCGCCGCGATCGCCAACCTCGCTGCTGGCTCGAGCGCAACGATCTCGGTGGCCGTCCTGCCGCTCGCCACCGGCAACCTCGACCTCGCCGCGTCGACCACCGCCGACCAGTTCAACCCCCTTCCCGCCGGCGAATCGGCCGCCGCGTCCACAACGATTGCTCCCTCGATCAAGCTGGTCACCACGCTCTTGGCCACACCCGCGACACAGCTCACGGGCAAGCCCATGACCTTCGTGGCCACGGTCGCGAATACAGGACCCGACCCCTCCTCGAGCGTCGTGCTCACGCTGCCGATCGCGCCGGGTTACTCGTACACAGGCTCGGCTGCAAGCTCGGGCTCGACCCAGCTAGAGCCCGGCCAGTTCGTGGCCAGCCTGGGAGCGCTTGCCTCGGGCGCAAGCGCCACCGTTACGCTCGTGCTCACGCCCACCGTCCCCGGCGCCATGCTGGAAACCGCCGTGGCCTCCGCTCCCGAGCACGACCCCAACCCCGCGCTTGCCTCCGCCTCCGCATCCGCCACCGCCGTCGAATCAGCCGGCATCATCAGCCTGAACACCAACGCCTACGCCGTGACCGAATTCGCGGGCATGGCCTATCTGACCGTCCTGCGCAGCGCAGGGACCGCGGGTGCAATCACGGTGCCTTTCTGGACCACCCCCTTGAACGCCACCCCCGGGCTCGATTACACACCCGTGTCCGGCTCGCTCGCCTTCGCACCAGGGCAAACCTCGGCCACCATCGCCGTTCCCGTGCTTCCAAACCCCTGGGACAACCACGACGAGTGGCTCTCCGTCAGCCTGGGCGCTCCCACCGGAGGCGCCTGGCTCGGGCCAATCTCGAGCGCTCCACTTCGCATCATCGACCTCGATCCCAACACAACCCCGCCCCAGCTCACCAGCCTCACCTGGACCGGATCCGCGCAGGCGATCACCAGCCTCAATCTCGCCTTCACCGCGCCTCTCGATCCCATGTTCGCCAACTACTCGCCGAATTACGTGCTCACAACTTCATCCGGCCAGTGGATTCCGGTCGCGGCCAACTATAACGCCTGGACCCACGCGGTGACGCTCACGCCCTCGGTCTGGCTACCGAGCGGCCAGACATTCGACCTCCGCGTGGTGGGCAGCGGGCCAAGCGCAATCCGCGATATCGCCGGCAACCTGCTCGCGGGGGCAGCGCCGGGCGCGCCGGGCACAGACTACTGGGCTGCCTTCGAGCAGGGCAGGCGACTCCAATACATCGACGAAATCCACAACCGCGTCACGATCGCCGTCAAGGGGCCAGGCTATCTCGAGCAGGTGCGTTCGCTCACGGGTGCGAGCCAGGTGGTCACCATTGTTGGCATCGTCCCCAGGCGAACCGTGCTCGCGGGCAACGTACATGCGCTCCGAGGCGGCACGGGGCGGACCGATCTGGGGATCGTGAGCGGCCTCGGGAACTTCGGCGAGATCAAGGTCGCACTCAAATCGCCCCCCTTCTTCGTGCGCCAGTTCCCATTCTTCAGGCGCGGGCGCGGGATCTTCTAACCACGCGCCCGCTCACTCAAGCGGGATCCCAGTCACGCGGGAAAGCTCAAGCAGGTCGGCGTAAACCGCATGCGGCAGCGGCACGCCAAGCCGCGCACGCGCAGCCTCGGCCTCGCGCTCCGGATCGCCTGGAATCAACGGCCCGTTCGTTCCCGCCGCCGGCCTCGCCGCCCGGAACACACGCACCCACTCGTCAATCTCTTGCTTGAATTCATCTAAATCAATAAAGCCGTCGATCTTAAGCGCACCAAAGAAATGGCCGATCCCCATGCCGACCTTGCGCGTGGGAACATCCTGCTGAAGCGCGAACGGGGGCGCGAACGGCCCCCAGTTCGCCCCCGGCAGGATGCCGCAAAGGATGTCGACCATCGCGGCGAGCGCATAGCCCTTGTGCCCGCCCCGCTCGCGATCCCCGCCCAGCGGCAGCATGGCGCCGCCGTCGATCACCTGCTGCGCATGGGTCGCCGGCCGCCCGTCGCGATCCACCCCCCAGCCTTCCGGGATCGGCTTGCCCCCCCGAATCGCGATCTCCAGCTTGCCGTAGGCCACCGCACTCGTGGCCATGTCGATCACAATGGGCGGTTCCTCCTTGCCGGGAAATGCAATCGCGATCGGGTTCGTGCCCAGCATCCGCTCGGCTGACCACAAGGGCGCCACCAGCTTTGTTGCGTTCGTCATCGCCCAGCCGATCAGGTCACGCCTGAGCGCCTGGAGCGGATAGTAACCCGCGATCCCATAATGATTCGTGTGCCGGACCGCAACCCATCCCGAACCCACCTGCTCCGCCTTGTCCATGGCGAGCGCATTCGCCCACGGACCAACCACGAGCCCCAGGCCGTTGTCGCCGTCCACCGTCGCCGTTGAGGGCGTTTCACGCACCACGCGAATCGCGGGCCGAGGGTTGATCCGCCCCTTCGCGAGCATGTTGTAATACATGCTCAGGCGGGCGACGCCGTGCGAATCGATCCCGCGCAGGTCGCTCGCGGCCAGCACATCCGCGGCCTGGCGCGCGTCGGCCTGCGCAACGCCCGCGTGCTCAAGGACACGCGCGGAGAATTCCGCCAGCCGTTCTATCGGCAATCTCACAGCAGCTTCGTGCGTCAAGGTCGCTTGCTCCCTTCGTCCGCGTTGTGAATCACGAGCGTGATCGCTTCGCGCGCCCGGCATCGAAACGCATCGCAGGCCGTGAACGCGAGCTTGCAGCGCACCTCGGCCGGCGCCCGCGCCACGCCCACCGCCCGCACCGCTCGGCGAAACTCCACGCTCCCAGCCAGCACCGCAGCCCCCGCCACGTCTCGCGCAGGCTCGGGCGCCAACCACTCCCCCTCGGTCTCGATTCCCCGCGGCAAGTCGAGCGCGATCACCGTCGCCAGCGACGACCGACCCGCCCGATCGAGCACGCCAATGTGCCAGCCGGAATCAATCTGGAGCCTGATCACAACCTCCGCGCGATCGCCAGCAGCCCGGAGCGGCTTCGAAAAGAACGCACTCGCCTCCAGCGGGACGTGGTCGCCGCGCGCGGCAGCAACCAAACCCACCTGCCCCAGCGCCCTCGTGTCCGCGGGCGCCACCTGGAATTTGAAACCCCCTCGATCGCTGAAATAGAGCCGATCTCGCGACCGCTCAAGCCACGCGCGCCAGGCCGCGGGCTCGGTGAAACGCTCGTTCGTGTACCGCGCAAGCAACCGGAGCGCCCGCTCACGATCCTCACCCCGCTCGAGGCAACTCACCGAGCGCTCCAGCAGCGTGACCGAGCGATTCGAAACACCAAGCGCCTCGGCATCCCGGTCGATCTCATACGCGACCGGCCGATTCCCCGTGAATCGCACGTAATCCAGGCGATCACGCAGATACGCCACGAGCTTGACTGGGTCCTCGGCCGCGCTCCCAAAAAGCGCTCTCGGGAACATCCGCCGCCAGCCCTCCATCCGCTCGCGCAATGCCTCCTCCACACGCCTGGGATCGGACCTCATCCCCTCGGGTAAACTTGCAGCAACCCAGTCCCGATCGGCATAAAGCATCCCATAAGCTGCGTATTCGAGCGCCCACTCCCGCGCCGCGGCCGGCTGCGCGTTTCGAACCAGCGGACGCTCACCGTTAAACTTGTTGATGTAACAAATCGCATTCAAAAAGCACTTGCGCGCCTCGGGCGCGAGATCCCTGGGCGAGGCGTGGAACCCCCAGAGCAAGAAATTCGCCGGCCGGCCGATCGCCACCGCGTTTATGTGCTTCATGTTCAGACCTGAAGCAATGAACTCACAATCAGGCGAGTCTGTAAAACCATAAGGATACGCCACCATGCCCGGGATGGCGCTCGAGTCTGGCGGCGATTCGAGCGTCCAGCCTCGCTCCTGCACCTTCCAGGTCGCGATTGAAGCCCCGAGCGTCCTGTGCAGCGGCCCCGCGCGATAGGATTTGGGGGTGGGCGCATCCTCAAGCGTGATCGTCACGGGGAACGGCTTGCGAAAGATCTCGTGATCGGCGGCCAGGCCGTGGGCTCGATCCCCCAGGCAGACGCAAAAATCACGCAACTTGAGCTCGAATTTGCGAATCAGGAACAGCGGCCCCGCGCCGACGAGCACGGTCGGGCGCGCGTAATCGCGGGAAAACGCAGGCATCGGCGTCTGGCGTGTCTCGAGATCCCGCGGCGGCAGATCCGGCCAGTCCAGTATCACCACGTCATAAGGCTCGGTGTCAGACTCCGTGAGCGCGACATAGCTCGCCGTCCCCACGCGGGCGAAATGCGTAGCCAGGAATGCACGATAATCCTCGGTGCGCGGATCGTTGAGCTTGCCGGCATAGAGGACCTTGAGCGGAATCCGCTCCTCGCCCGCGCAGGCAGACACAGTCATCCCCAGTAGCACGACCCCGACCAGCAGCACACGCATGGCAATCGACTCCTCGGTTCCCGCCGACGTTCCAAGCGCAGGTTCACGCAACTTTCACGCACTTCAATCGGCCGGGACATGGCATGCCCCGCGTTGACCACACCAGGAAATCGAGGCTAAAATCTTGGTATGCGAAGCCTGTTCGGGAGTGTTCTCGTCATGCGAATCACGCCATCCCGCCGCCTGGCCACAGCCATTCTGGGACTTGCGCTCGCCGCTGCGCCCGCCGCGGCCCTGGCCTGCCCAAGCTGCAAGGAAGCCGTCTCCGCCAACGACACCGAAGCCGTGGGCATGGCCCAGGGGTACAACTGGAGCGTGATCTTCATGCTCAGCGTGCCGTTCTCGCTCTTCGGCGTGGGCGGCCTCATGGTCCGAAGCGCTGTCAAGAAAGGTGCGTTTCCCGAGCTCTAGGGGCGGGACGCAGCGTTTCCCCTCGATCAACCGCGCAAACGCCCCGCCGGCGTATTCGCGGCGAGATCGTCGATCATGTCCACGAGCGCCTGCTCGACCGCGCCTTGCCAGTTCGTGCCAAACCGGGCCTTGTACGCAGCCTTGCCATAAGCGAAGGCAATCCCACGCGAGTTATTCACCACCGCCCCCAGCCCGTTTGACGCAAACGCATGGGCCACCTCCGCCGACGTTCCGCCCTGTGTGCCGTAACCAGGTACCAGGAAGAGCGTTTGCGGCATGGCTTCACGCAACTCGGCAAGCTGCGCGGGATAGGTTGCCCCCACCACCGCGCCCACGAGGCTGTACCCTTCCTGGCCGACGTACGCCTGCCCCCACTGCTTGACGTGTTCAGCCACGTGGCGATAGACCGGCTTGCCATCGGCAACCAGGTCCTGGAAATCGCCCGCGGAATGGTTGCTCGTACGCACGACCACGAAAAGTCCCTTGTTTTCTCGGGCCGCGACCTTCACGAACGGCACGATTCCCTCCGCGCCCAGGTAGGCGTTGATGGTGAGGGCGTCGAGATTCCAGCACGGCTCGAACGATTCACCCATCGGCACCTTGCCCAGATAGCCGCGGGCGTAAGCCTCGGCGGTCGAGCCGATGTCATTGCGTTTGCCGTCGAAAATGACCATCAACCCCTTCTCGCGGGCATATTCAGCGCTGGCGTGGAGCACCGCGACGCCCTGCGGCCCATACGCCTCATAAAATGCGGACTGGAATTTCACTGCGGCGACCCTGGTCGCGACGATGTCGATGAGGTCACGTCCAAACTGGCCAAGTGCGGCCACAACTCCCTCGAGATTGGCCGGAAACCGCTCAAGATAGCCGGGCGGAAGCTCATCCGGGCGGGGATCGACCCCAACCACGACGGGATTCTGAACGCGACGGATGGCTGAAAACAGGCGATCGACGAAGTGCACGGGGTTCACACCTCTGGGAGCGGATTGACTTATCTGGCATGGATTTTACAATCAACGAACCGGTCAGGGAAAGTCGGCACCGCAAGGTCCGGCCAATCTGGCTGATAATCGGGGCGTAGCGCAGCTTGGATTAGCGCGCTTGCTTGGGGTGCAAGAGGTCACCGGTTCAAATCCGGTCGCCCCGATTTTTTGCTGCAAACCGAGTACCGAGTCGTGAGAGTTGCCATTCGAATGAGCAACTCGATCGGCTCGACTCGATCTCCGCTCGACTCTCCCCTTTCTGCTTGTCGTGGGTCCACACAGTTGCGCGGTCAACCAGCGGCGTGATCGGCTGAACCCGGTCCCTTCTCGTTTTTCTCCCCTCACCGAAACTGGCTCCTTACTTACAGGAGCGAGGCTTGCCTCTCGAGCATCGACCCACGCACCAAAGCCCATCGAGGCCCGTGGTGGAGAGGGAACTGCCGAGCGCGGGAGCTTCTCTTCGCGTCTGAGGCGAGCGTGATTGCCGCCGATCTGATCCCGCGATCGCCAGCGCGGACCGGCGGCACGAACCGCCCGATCGTCAGGGTATTCCTCGAGGGGATAATCCCCCCATCTGCCAAGATCCCGATTGTTGTTACTCCAGTCTTGATCACGGTATCCGCCAAACGCCGTCATCCCAGCGCGGGTGTGCGTGGAACCAACCGGGCACAGGTGACGGGACCGCACACGCCGTGGGTTCGCTCCGCACGAGCGTGATGGCTTCGGTGTGGGGCGGCGATGGGTTCGCTCCGCGCTCAGGATTCGGACTGTCGTCGCGCTGAGGATTCGGTCTATCGTCCCGCGGTGGGTTCGCTCCGCGCGGGCGCAGTGGCTTCCTTTCTGATGGCCATGGGTTCGGTTCGCCGGCCACCGTTGGGTTCGGTTCGCCAGCCACCGTTGGGTTCGGTTCGCCAGCCGCACCAGGATCAGCGCATCTTGTTTCATGACTTCACGTTGCGGCTTGCTTAAGTACGCGTTCTGACGAGCTTGGCTTCGCTTCGTAGCCATGGATTTGGCTTCGGTTTCTGGCGCGGTTGGGTTTGCTTCGCAGGCGACGCGCGAGTTCGATTCCTCAGTACGGAGTGGATGGCTTCGACCGCGTCGAACTTGCGAGCATGAAGCGCGCGAGTGTGTGAATTCGCGCCTGCTCCGCCTGGGCCCCAGCCAATCAGAATACGAGCACGAAACGCAGGCGCGTGTGCTCGGACCGCCCTGAATCCGCCTCGTGGGTCTGTTGACTCAGGAATCGCCCTGGTGCGTTGCGTGAGTCGTGAAAGGTAGAAGACGGAAGGATCAGACGACTTGCCGGGTTCTTCTCACCATGAATCTAACGCACAAGAGCGTGACTCGATTCCAGAATCATCCGATTTCTACTGGCCCCCGTTAGAATGCGCAAGGAGTGCGGATTGTCGCGAAAATCCCAATCGTTACGCCCCGAGACGCCGCGATGCCCGGGCCCTCCAGTCGCGGCCTTTCCATCTTCGTACCACACGCGTGTGTGGTAAGTCGCATGCCGTGGTCTGCCTATACACGCACGAGGCGCGCGAGTGCGTATTGGTACCGGGTACATCCTTACCGCCCGGGCCCAGCCGATCACAATACCAGCAACATCATCTGTCGTTGCACTGCCACGCGGAATGTCGCATCGGGAATCGCGATTGCTCTGATCCCTAGCCTTTCAGGGTTCCTTCCGCGGGCGTTCCCAACCAGGGCCGCTTCACCGCCTGTCCTTGCTTTGTCCTTTTTTCACTCCAGGGGCGAACACGGGGCGCATCGTCCGTGGATCTCGTTAGCATTCAGGGGTTGACCGTATTGTCGCGCGGCGGATTCTTACCCTGGGGCTTGATACGATACCGGGACTGGCGGTTCAGGTAAGCCTGCTCGCCGCCTTGAAAGCTAAATTGCTTGTTGATGTCAAAGATGCGCACCCCGGGGGGTAAGACCGGGAGTCGAAAAAGTGATTGGTCCAGATCGCGGTTGATTCTGATCTGTGTCACCACAAAATCCAGGCGCACAGGGCCCTTCGCCATCGGATGAGTGAAATAGCCCTCCGCCGGGAACCACCGGCCGTTATCGCGGGTGAAGCGAGTGACTTCATGGACATGGACGCCGTCGACATGGGTCGATTCAACGCGACGCGGCAGCCAGTCGTGGTCGCCGTCGAGGATCAGGAGGAGCCGATGATTCTGGTGAACGGCATCGATCGCCACGCAGGAGGGACCGTGGCCCTTGGCGTCCGTCATCTTTGCCCCCTGATCCAGGTAGAGATAGGGGGGCTTGCCGCCGGGAAGGAACAACCAGAGGGCAGAGAATTTGGGGTCGGCATAATCGAGCGGCGTCGAGACCTGTTTTGAGATATTGATCGCGGAGATTTCGTCGGGGAAATCCTTGAACATGAGAACCTGGTACCGCTTCAGTCCATCCTGCCGGATCTGGTCGATGGGGGTGCGGATTCCAGCGGGCGAAACAACCTGCAAATCACAAAACCAGAGGTTCTCCTTCTTGTGACAAAAATGATTCGCCCGGTGGGAGCGGCTCAAATCGCGCTCGCCCCGGGCGTCGGCAACGTATTCTTCGCACCTGATCTCGATCGAGGCGAGGGAGTCCCAGAGCAATTTGAGACGATCCCTGACAACCCGTCGATCCGGCCTGTCGGCCTGAACGGAGACTGGAAAACCGAGCAGCGTCACGATCAGGAGCGTCGTCGCGGCACGCATTGAGAGTTGTGCACTCTTGCAGCGCCATTCAGAATCGGGGCGACGAGGGTTCCGTTCTTCCATCGCTTGAGCCACGCGTTCCTCCCCGAAAAGGACGTGGACCGACCCATCTTTTTGGCTGCCGCACGCACCATCACGCCATGAGGCGGCTCTGCGTGTGCCGGCCATGATCATCATGCCCCCGACGCGGATCACTCCGCATGCGGGGCAGGAGATTCATGGCAGGGCGTGGATCTTTGGCGGCGGGCGTCCGCTCGCTTCCCGCCGGACCCGGCCACAACAAGGCACATCGACACTTGCGAGCGACCCGCCTGACAACCAGGGACCTGATTCATTCAATCCTTGAGTCTATGGTCATCGCTCGCAGGATTCCATCAAAAAGGCGATCTTCTCCCAGGGTGCTTTGATAGGACAGGCGTAATCATCTTGACTTCGCCTGCTTTTCTTGCTAGCCTGCCTCGATCACCCGGGACTTCACCATAGGACAGTCGTTGTCATCTTGACTTCGCCTGGTCTTCTTGCTACTCTGCCTCGATCACCCGAGGAGTCGCTCCGATGACGATGGCACGCGCGCATCTCGTCAACCCCGCCGTTACGCGCTGGTATCACTGCATTACTCGA
>DAIDHX010000251.1 GCA_027451885.1 Planctomycetales bacterium | reverse complement strand
GAAGATCCGTGACCTCGGTCCTGAGCGCGGCAAGCTCCTCGCGGAGCGAATCCACCTCCTGGCCGCGGGTCGTCACCACAGATTCGACCGCGCCACCCTCCTCCTCGAGTACCATGCGGGACGCGACCGTTTGCCTGACCTTCGCCAGCTCCTCCGCAGGGTAGAAGCCGTGGGTGATCACAACTCCGCGCTTCTGCCCCGGCGGTGACAGGTAAACCACGTACCCACGCTCGGAGAGCGTTTGCAATATCGTTTGCAGGCCGGCAAGGTCCAGCGTCTTCTCCATCCGCGCTGCGCGGCCGCGCAGCTCACCCTCGGTTTGCGCTCCACGGAGCCACAGCTCCGCCAGCACAGCCAGCTCAGCACGTGACACCTTGAGCCATTCATACAGCTCGTGCTTCCACCGCGGCACGCGGCCGCCGCCATCCACCATGATGAGCGCGCCCCGCTTGCGCAGGGCGTGAAGCGCCTCGTCGACGTCGTCCTGGTCGTAGTTCGTAACCGGATCGCGGTTGTTCTTCTGATTGCTCGCGGTGGTGATCGCCGCAAGCGTCATCGGGTAATACTCAGGCGTGGTCCTGGCCTTTTCAACCAGCACTCCAGCCACGCGCCGTTCCCGGGGTGTTAACGTCAAGGGCGCGGGAGACGCGCCCGGAGGCTCACTGCTCATCGCTCAACCATGCCGTTTCAAAGGAGAGGAATCAAGTCAGAGAAAGATGTTCGCATGCTCACGGCAGTTCCATTCGAAGCGTCTCGGTCATCCGGTTCGTGAGATTTGCGATGGCGACGGTCATTGCCAGCTCGGTGAGCTCGCGCTCGTCCAGTTCGGCCTTGAGCCGGGCGAAAAGGGCGTCGTCCACCTTCACATGCCGCGAGACTTGCTCGGCGTAGCGCATCACGTTGCGTTCGAGATCGCTGTAGGCATTGCTCTGTTCAAAGCGAGCGGTCTCGGCGATCTGCTGCTGTGTGAGCCCCGCCTTCTCCCCCAGCACGCGATGATGATGCAGGCAATACGCGCAGTCGTTGACCTCGGAGGTCCGGATGTACGCCAGCTCGCGGAGCTTGCCGTCGAGCCTGGTTTCGTGCAGTGAGGCGTTCAGGGCGAGAAAACCCTTGAGCATGGCCGGGCTATGCGCCATCACCCGAAACACGTTCGGCACAGCGCCCAGGGTCTTTTCCATGCTCGCGAAAATTGGCTTGATCTGGGCATCGGCCTGATCATTCGAGAGATAGCTGACAAGGCTCATGATGCGTTCTCCCGGAGACGAGCATCCCCCACGCCCGGTTCGCCGCCATGACGCCACGGGCGCAAGGGATGGCTCGCGATCATGGTAGTCGGGGTCGCGCGCCCGGTTCAAGACGCGTCCTGAAGCCTAGGAAACTGCCACGGGTGCAGGCTCATGCGACACACTCGGCGACCAGACCGGCAAATCGCAGAGCCCGCCGCCGCAAAAGAGATGGTGCCAGAGCTGCGTCGAAACCACGCACGTCAGCCCCACATCGAAGACAAACCGCGCGGGCGTGATCCGCGGGATGCGCGTCTGCCACGCCCGCTGGTGCGCCACCCCGGCCGGATCGAAATACCCCGTCGCCTTGAGCGATTCCGGCGAAAGAAGCTGATCAACCCACTGCGGTCGATTCGCGCCCAAAAACGACCCCGACATCGTCGCCCGGAACATCGTCTTCGGCCGGTTCGCGATCTGATGCGGCAAAATCCGCGCGGCAACCTGGCGCAGGATCCACTTCTCCGTCTTACCCCGCAGCTTGTACTCAGGCGCAAGCCGCGAGCAGAACGAGATCACATCGTCGTCGAGGAACGGATAGCGCGCCTCGACCGACGCATTCATGGCGATCCGATCCCCCTTGGAAATCATCAGCAGCCCGGCAAGCATTACCTTGTAGCCCACGTAAAGCGATTGATTGAGCGGATGCCAGCGCGTGATGCGATCGTTCGTGATGTCAAGGTCGTCGTAGGCGCTGTGCTCCCCCAGCCCACGCCACATGTCCGCCGAATAAAGCGTGGGCTTGGCCTGTGAGATCAACTCATAAAGATCCTGCTGCGCGGGGCGGGTGCCGTGGATGGCAAGCTCGGGCGGAAGCTTGGTCTTGCCCCCCGAAACCCACGCCATCAGCCCGCGGCGAAAGGCCCGCGGCAATCCCTGGCCGATCGTATGCGTCACCTTGTCGCGCAGCGCCTGGGTCTTGTACCAGACGTAACCCGCGAGCGCTTCATCAGCCCCTTCACCCGTAAGCGCAACCTTGTACCCCTGGCCGTGCACCGCCTGGGCGAGCCGCAGGAGCGCAGCGCACGATGTGTCGAGCACCGGCCCTTCCGCCGCGCGGACGAGCTCGGGAAACGTCGCCGCAATACGCGAGCGATCCATCGCCACGGTCGTGAGCGGTGAACCCAGCATCTCGGCCGCCTCGGTCGCGTGCGCACGCTCGTCCGGACCTGCGTTATCAAGCCCAATCGTGAACGCCGGAATCGGCTCGCCCCGGTGCCGGCTGCAAAAGCCAAGCACAACCGTTGAATCGAGCCCGCCCGAGATGTAGCTCACCACCGGCACGTCGCTTCGCAGCCTGCGCTCCACCGACTGCTCTAGCAGCGATTCCAGCTCTTCCACCAGCGGCGTTGGATTGTCGAGCCGCACCTCGTCGCCAGCGTCGGGAAAATCGAGATCCCAGTACTTGTGCTTCGTCACCCGGCCGTCACGCACCCTGAGAAAATGCCCAGGCGGCAGCGACGAGATCCCGTCGAAGAACGTCCGCGTCGTCCCAGAACAGAAAAACGTGAAAAGATGATCGACCCCTTTCAAATCCGGCCTCGCCTGCACAAGCCCGGATGCCAGGAGCGCCTTGATCTCCGAACCCCACAAAAGCCAGCCGTCCACCTCCGTGTAATACAGCGGGCAAATGCCCACACGGTCGCGGCCGAGAATCAAGGTGCGCGTATTGCGATCCCAGAGCGAGACCGCGAATTGCCCCCGCGCCTTCTCAAACATCCGCTCGCCCAGGTCCTCATAGAGATGAACCCAGGCCTCAGTGTCGCACCGCGTTGCAAGCTGGTGGCCGTTCGCAATCAGGTCGCGGCGGATCTCGGGATACTCAAAGAGCTCGCCGTTGAACGCCACCCAGATCGACCGATCCTCGTTCGGGATCGGTTGCCGGCCGCCCGCCAGGTCGATGATCGAGAGCCGCCGGGCCCCGAGCGCCACGCCCGGCTCAATGTGGACCTGTTCGTCGTCCGGCCCCCGGTGCGCAATCGCCCCGGTCATGGCCAGGAGCCGCGACTCCGAAAACGCGCGCTCGCCCCGTAAATCAATCGCGCCTGCGATGCCGCACATCGTGCTTACCTCAATCCCATACGCCCAATCGCCTGAAACCGGGGCGCGAGCAGTTGCTCAATTGTACGATCCATATCAATCCCAGACGATCGCGGTCAACCCTTGGCGACCCACAGATGGATGGATCGAGATGGCGTCGACGATCGCTCCTGACCGTGCGATCGGATGATTCAAGCAGATGGCAAGGGCCGTTAATCGCCAACTGGTAGAGTGACAGGATGGGGCGCCGGGAGCGACCAGGCGCGGCGGCGATGGGCCAGGCGATACACCGCCCCGCCCCAGATGCCGATCACGAATGTGCCAATCCAGAGGAGGAGCCCGCGCGGGCCGAGTGGAACGTAGTACGCCACGATTTCATCCCTCGCTGCGAGTGAACGGTTATGGGAGCGATCAGCAATTCCGGGTCCCTGCCTGCACGGATGGGCTCACCATGGCGGCCGTCGCAAATGCTCGACATGCCGGCGAATCGATCCTTGATGCGGGTCCCAAGCACAGGGATGCACGTCTGCGTTGATCCACACTGATTGGCGAAGATCACCGGAATGCCCAGGTCCATGGCGACCTTGCCAGGGATCTCGGATGACAGCGGGCCGACATGGCCCAGAAGCCAGTGTCGACGCCCTGTTTCGCGATCCGCGAATTCAGGCCAGGCTGCGCAGATCACCGCCAGGTCGATCCGATCGCGGTAATCGGCCCAGACGCGGCGATAAATCATATCTGCACAGATACCAAAGCCGATCCGACCCCAGGCGGTCTCCACGATCAGCGGCGAAGCGCCCGGGTGGAAGCGAAATCGCTCCCAGAACACCAGGTTGCGTTTGCGGTAAATTTGCGCCTGCCCGTCGGGCGTGCAGAAAACGAGTGAATCATGCAAGTGCCGGCCGTCGCGTTCCACAAATCCGGCGGCAATCGCCATCTGCCACATCTGACTACGCTTCCGCAGATGGCGAATCGTGGGTCCGTCCTCAGTCTCGCTAAACGGAGCAAAGTCCGGGCACAAACTGTAACCCGTGTTAAAGAGCTCAGGCAGTACCACAAGCTCTGCGCCCGCCTCGCGCGCCTGGCGCAGCAGGTCATCCGCTCGCTGAACGTTTTCAGAAACGTCCAGGCAAACGCACGGCATCTGAATGGCAGCCGCGGCGATCTTCACAAGGATACGCCCCCTTGTCGCACGTTCTGGAACAGGCGATTCTTCTTAAAGATCGGCTGCCTGCACCGGTTCGATCCACCACACTTGAGAAATTCGGATGCGATGTCGCCGCTAGAAGCCGAGCCATCCCAAAAACCCGCCGCGTCTCGGCGGCGGCAGCGTGCGCGACTCAGCCCGCAAACCCTCAGCCCGGTCGCGGAGCGCGCCTTCGGGCGTCGGCGCCGCGGGCTCGAGCTTGTACGAGTACTCACGCTCATCCCGCAGCGAGTACGGAATGAGGTTCTCCGTGAAAAACTCGGTGAGCAAATTATCCCACCAGGGCGCAGGGATGGGCTCGATCACCGTCTGCGTCTTGTAGCCGTCGCGAATCAGGGTGATCTCTCGATTGCCATAGTAGTAAAAACTCTTGGACGCGGGCGAAGGACCAATCTCCTCGCCGTTCACAATTACAAGCGCGCCCGGCGGATCGGTGCGAATGGTGTATCTACGCTCTACGCAACCCGTTGTCAGGCATGCGCAAAGGACCACGACGGCCACGGCCGACGACCTGACGGCGCGTTGTTTCACGTCCGGGCCCTCCCTGGATCGGATCGAGCGGCCGACTGGCCGAATTCGCGGGAATGACGCGGGCGAACAAGCCCTTCCTGACGCTCGTCGCCCAGAGCGGCCGGATTCTACTGGTCCTTGACAAACACGGCAAGCCGGGTTCGCGGAACCGCTCTCAGGCTCCCCAGACCGCTTCCAACCGCGCCCCCGAGTGGCCTGTCCCCCGCCGCTTTTAGTGGCCTGTCCCTCGCCGCTTTTTTTCCGCGCGCTGGGTTCGGTTCGTGCGGGCGCAATGGGTTCGGTTCGCAGTCGACGGTTCTCCCTTAGAGGATTCATGTTACAGAGAGCCCTGGCTCGATTTTGCGCAGCGGTTGTGGCACCAATTTCTGACACGCTTTGACTTCACTTTCTGACGCGCCTGGGTTCGATTTCTGGCGCGCCTGGGTTCGGTCTGCACGGGCCGTTGGCTTTGTTTTGTCGCGGCTGGCTGGCTTCGCCTTTTCCGCGCGCTGGGTTCGGTTCGTGCGGACGCAATGGGTTCGGTTCGCAGTCGACTTTTCTCGTTTAATGGCTTCATGTTCTGGCGAATCAGAACTCGGATTTGCGCAGCAGTTGTGGCCTCATTTTCTGACGCGCCTGGGTTCGACTTCTGACGCGCCTGGGTTCTTCGCCGACACGAAACAACACCCTCGACCGCGCCTCCGATACGAGCACGCAGCGCGAGCAAGTGCATGCATTCGTGCCAGGTCCGCCACTCATCGCTGGCGCCCAGCCGGTCACGATTTTTCCGCGCGGTGGGTTCGGTCCGCCAGGGCGCAATGGGTTCGGTTCAAGCGGGCACAATGGGTTCGGTTCGCAGTCGACTTTTCTCGTTTAACGGCTTCATGTTCTGGCGAGCTTGAGCTCGGATTTGCGCAGCGGTTGTGGCACCAATTCCTGACAAGCTTTGGCTTCACTCTCTGACGCGTCTGGGTTCGGTTCCTGGCGCGATTGGGTTCGGCTTGTCGCGGCGCGCTGGCCTCGCTTTTTCCGCGCGCTGGGTTCGGTCCGCGCGGGCGCAAAGGGTTCGGTTCGCGTGGGCACAATGGGTTCGGTTCGTAGTCGACGGTTTTCCCTTACTGGCTTCATGTT
>DAIDHX010000250.1 GCA_027451885.1 Planctomycetales bacterium | reverse complement strand
CGTCGTGCGGCGATCAGCCTGCTGAAGAACGAGAAAACGGCCAAGGTCGGCGTCAAGAACAAACGTCTGAGCGCGGGATGGGATGACAGTTACCTCGAGAAAGTGCTTATGGGATAGGGGTTAATGGTGCAATCGCCCTGGTTCCGCGGTCTGGTGCGCCATTACTCCCGCGGTGCTGGATTCTCACTGCACTTGCCGAGCGCGAGGCGGCGTATCAGGTACTCGCGCTCGGCCCGAGCGCTTGTGAGATCGAGGGCCTCGCGCCAGGCACGCTCGGCGTCGCTTCTTTTGCCCAGACGAAAGTGGAGCTCACCGACCACGATGTGCCAGGCTGGGTAACGCAGGAGTGTATCAGTCGGAGGAGTCGCTGCCAGGCGATCGAGGCCGGCCTGCGGTCCATGGAGATAGGCCTCGGCAACCGCGCGATTGAGTCGGTTGAGGGGCGATGGAACGATGCGCTCGAGCATGTCATAGTACTCGGCGATGCGCTGCCAATCTGTGTCTGCAAAGGCGGACGCGCGGCAGTGTTCCCAGGCGATCCCGGCTTCCACGTGATAGCGCGTGAGGGTCTCGCCGGCGGCGGACCGAGCGAGCCATTCCATGCCTTCGCGCACGTCGTTCCAGTTCCAGGTGGAGCGGTCCTGCTCCTCAAGCAGGACCATTGCGCCATCGAGCGAGAGACGCGCATCAAAACGCGCGGAGTGAAAGCACATGAGTGCAAGAAGCGCGTGCACCGCGGGAACGTCGCCGGCAGGATGGGCCGCGAGCAGTCTTGCCAATCGTCTTGCTTCGTCGCACAACTCCCGGCGGATCGGGGAGTCGCCATGCGTGACGTGACATCCCTGGGTGAACAGCAGATAGACAACCGCGAGAACGCCTTCGCGGCGGGCGTGGAGCTGGCCCAGATCGGGCGTGTCAAACTCCACGTCAAGCGTGCGTAGACGCTCACGCGCCCGCTCGATTCGCTTCTGGATGTTGGCCTCGGTTGTGAGCAGCGCCCGCGCGATCTCCGCGGTACTGAAGCCGCAGAGCGAGCGCAGTGCAAGGGCCACGCGCGACTCCGCCGGAACGGCTTCATGGCAGCAGACGAAGAGCAGCCGAAGTGGTTCATCACCAATCTCGTCCGCGAAGTGGGCTTCGATGAGCGGAGATTCCGCCGGAGTGGCTTCGGCCAGGCGGGGCAAAGCCTGCGTGTGCGTGCGCTCGCGCCTGAGGGCGTCGATCGCAAGATTCCGCGCAGCGCGATAGAGCCAGCCGGCCGGATCTTCGGGCACGCCACGCCAGGACCACGTCTCGAGCGCCTGCACGAGCGCAGCCTGCACGACGTCCTCGACGAGCTCCAGCCTGCGCACCCCGAGCGACCGGGTCAGCAAGGCGCTCACCCGGCCGGACTCGTGGCGAAAAAAGTGCTCGACAAGCGTGCGTGGTTCGCTCATGCATACCCAGCGAATTCGCGGATCTCGATCACATGGCCAGGCGGACAGGCCCTGGCGATCTCCGCCGCCGCGTCGTAGTTCTCGGCCTGGATGATCGTAAAACTCACAATCACTTCCTTGGCTTCGACATACGGACCATCGCTCACGATTCCCTCCTTCAGAACCCGGCCGTTCGGCTTCAACCCATCGCCCCCCGGCACGATCGCCGAGCCGAACTTTTGCATCCAGCCATACCAGGCCGTCTGCAGCGCCTGCATTTCCTTCGGAGAAGGCTGGCGCCGGCTCTCGGCCGACTCACGGAAAATGAACAGGAACTTTGGCATGACGCCTCTCCAATCGGATTGATGGGCCTACGCGAAGGACCTTCCCTCGCCTGGTGGGAAGACGACGAACGAGCCGCAAGGAATCGGACACAGTTCTCGGAAACGATCCACAATCGTGACGGCAGCAGGATCGTCCTCGAAGCGGAACCGAGCCAGCGCACGGCTCCTGGGGGGCAGTTTCATTCCTGGCTGCCCCGGTCGCAGGCGCCGTTCGAGGCCGCGCACTGGTCCTTCACTAAGGCACGCCACTGGCGCTGTCAAGGATCGATCGCTCTCTCCCTGCGGACCTGCGAATGATCGTGCGCGTTGATGCCGCCAGATCCGTGCCGCGTCCAGCCGCGTGACGCTCGCCCTCTGACAAGGTAAGATCTGGGACGCGACAGTTCGCCGTGAGCCACTGCGCGAAATCCGATGCTCCCTTGCAGGCCGCTCCCGGAGTACTGCCGCTGACGCGAGGAAAACATGAAACGCGTTCTGCTCGCCGCCGGCGCCGGGCTTGCCTGCTTGATCGTGGCGATGGTCATCGGTTTTCGAGCACTGGAGTCCGCGATGTTCGAGAACTTGATGCCGAACGTGTCTCCCGAAGTCATGTATCCCCCCGCGCCCCCCATGCCGGCCCTCGTACCAGACTCGATCGAGGATCTGCTCGCGGCCTACGAAACCTTTCTCCGCACCAGGGCGCCCGCCGTGCTGGCCGCGCTTCAGCCCGGTTTGAGTAATGAACAAATCCACGCGCTCGAAGTCGAAAGTGCGATCAAGCTGACGCCAGATCTGCGCGCCCTCTACCGCTGGCGCAACGGAACCGCGAATCGAGCCATGATCGATGCATTTCCCGATCATCAGTTCATTCCCCTCGAGGAAGCGTTAAGCGCGCGCCGCGCGATGCGAAAGCACCTCGGCCTGGATGCACCAAAGCAGGAAAAAAGCATCGCGTCGCTCGTGGGATATCGCCTGGGATGGGTCGGGCTCATCATGGATCTGGCAGGTGATGGCTATTACTTCGATCCCGACCGGTCGGAAGCCGAGGGCTCGTTCTTCTTCAACTTTGCCGAGGATTGGACGTACTGGTTCTTCCCCAGCTTTCGGAACTACCTGGCCGCGATCCTGGAAGGCGTGAAGACCGGCGTCTTCGCGCCCGGAGAACACGGTGTGGAAACCCTGGATTTCGAAAAGGCGCATTTGCTCTGGAAGCGATTTGCTGCCATGCCTCCCCTTCCGGCCCTGTAGAACGGCACGTGAAAGGCATCCTGGCGCCATCTGGGCGGCATGGAGCCTCTTGGAGATAAAAAGGACGAAGCGCATCTGTAACAGCCAGTTCTTGCACGTTCAGGGACTGTGCGGGGATTCGCGGAGCGCTGCGTCCAACTGGCGGATCCATTCGCCAGTGTGCCCGCCTCCGGGCGGCGCGGGGGGATAGCGCCTGAGCACCTCAACCACAATCGGACTGGCCAGGGATTGCACCTGAGCGAGTTGATCCGCTCCTGCGATGGGATCGTCTCCGGCCGCGAGTGCGAACGCCTGCGCGGCGTGAGCGGCTGATCCGAGGATGTGCTTGACCTGGGTCGCCTTCGCCAGGGGGTGGAGGAACGCCGCGCCCGCGGCCGCGAGCGCGGCCCGCGCTGCTTCACTGGCGGCCGGCTGCCCGGCCTCAATCGCGTCTCGCGCAGCACGTTGGGCGGCCCAGGCGCAGTCACGTAACCCTCGCGTCCGCCGCGCACCCTCCGCGAACGCCTGCGCGGCCTCAATCGCAGCCCGAGGACGCAGATCCTCCGGACGCTCACGCTCGAATATCACAAGCGCAGACCGAGCACACGCCGCCGCGAAACGAGCCACCTCGCGAAGCTCCGATAGGCTAAGCATGATCTTCGTGGACTCATCACACACGGTATTCTTCCTCCTGGAACCAACGTCGCCTCCACTCACCTCGGTGCTGCCGGTGCGCTCGCCAGACCGAGACGACATCCGGCAGGCAGTGTACGCTGAATCCTCTCACTGAGTTGGAAGAGTAAGCCAGGGAGCTCGAGTCGCAACCGCGAAAAAAGGCGTCGAGCGCCCCTCGTCGCGCGATGCGTGCGAATCTTACAGCTCCAGCGTACTGGATCACGAGCGGCCGCCAAACGCAGAGAATCATGGAACTGATCGTTCCGAGTCGGCGATTTCGATCGCATCGGTGTGATACCATGGATCTGACAGTTCTCGGGCATAGCAGTAAGCACTCACGGGTAAGGGAACGGCGATGAGCGAGAGCACGGGCAAGCCGAAGACCAGGACCGCCCCGCGTGTGGGCCGAGCGACCACGAGCAAACCACGCGCAGCCAGATCAGACACGCCCGGCGATTCCGTGGCTCCTCGAATCCGCTTCAGCGCGACGCTGCATCGGCCGCTCGTGACTGGTAAGGCTGTCGACTGGACCTTCTTGCTGCTGCCTCAGGAGGCCAGCGCACGGCTTCCCTCGCGCGGCATGGCGTCGGTCGAGGGGTTGTTCCAGGGGGTCGCATTTCAAGCCACGCTCAGCCCGGACGGTCAAGGGAGCCACTGGCTCAAGGTCGAGCGTGCGCTCAGGGAAGCCGCGGGGGTGCGCCCGGGGGACGTCGTCACGCTTGAAATCGCACCCATGGCGCGGGAACCAGAACCCATGGTTCCCGCCGACCTGCACCGTGCGCTCACCGCCTCGAGTCCTCAGGTGCGCGCGGTCTGGTCCGATATCACGCCGGTTGCACGCAGGGATTGGATTCAATGGATCGAGTCGGCCAGGCGGGAGGAGACGCGTCTCAAGCGGATCGAAACAGCCTGCGACATGCTCGCCCACGGCAAGCGCAGGCCCTGTTGCTTCGATCGGTCTGGGATCTATTCAAAAGCCCTGAGCTGCCCCGTGGCGGATGAAACCCCAGAAGGATGAAGCCCGTCGTACGAAATCGCCCGAGCCCGTTTATCCGCTCTACAACGGGAACTCCGGACGACTGTCTCGAGATCTCAACACCTCCTCCACGGCCCGCGGGCGCTGAACCCGCGGGCCTCCGTTACAAACCGCCAAATTGTCAAGGAACGAATTCAGGGCTTAATCCCCCCCCGGCGCTGCGATCGCGACCGTTGCCGGGCTCCATCTTGATCACGTCATCTGATCAATTCCTCACTGCCAGGCGGATCCGCATGCCACGATTCCGCCTCAGGTGGCAACCCCGTTCTCGCTGGCTTCGCTCCGCTCCGGCGCATTGACTGTGTTTTGTCGCGGCGTGTTGGTTGCGGTCGCTCGGGCCGAATTGGCTTCGTCCGGCGCATCGATGGCTTCGGTTCGAACGAGCGCAATGACTTCACTTTGGAGCTCCAGCCTGGCGCGATCGATCGCTTCACGTTGCATGCCAAAAAGCGCGCACGTTGCATGTCCAAAAGCGCGCAATTTGAGTTGCTCAGGCTCGACGTAACGTTTTGTGCCATGGACTCCTGCGTCGACCTTGCCGAACCCTTGGCTTCGCTTCGTTCCGGCGTGTTGGCTTCGTTTTGAACGTGGCTTCACCGCGCATCTCCAGTATCGCTTCCATGACCAGGTTTGCTTCGCGATTGAGTACGCTCGGTGCGCGCGGTTGAATACGCTCGGTGCGCGCGGATTCGTGGTCGGATACAGTGCTTCACCGCGGAAATGTTACAGGTGATAACCATGTTGCGATGCTGGCAATCGTCACGCGCAGCGCATTGGTTTCCCGAGCGTGTTCGTGGACGGGGCGCGTGTGGGTCTGGCTATTGGTGTCGATGTGCGTGGGCCAGGATATTCGCGCGTGAATGATGGACTCAGTGTTCTACGACACGCTCACCTGGGGTAGATCAAGGCAAGCTCAGGCAACCACGACGGATCTTCTCATCATCAATCTAATGCACATTGGCTCGAGCTGAATCAAGGGTGCTCTTTTTGCGTTCGTTGGATTCGCCCACACAAAGGATGAAAATCGATGCAAAAAACGACCGCGGCGCGACTCAGGCGAGCACGCGGGGCCGAGAAACCTCCTGTGGCAAGCGCAGGTCTGGCCACAACAGACGGTCCCGGTGTGCTCGGAGAATGGTCTCGGAAAAGCGTTCGATCGGCGAATTCCCTTCGACGCGAACTGGGAGGGACTGTCGCGAAAAACAATAAAAGCTTATTGTAATACGATAAGTTCTGAACTAGGATGGGAGTTCCACAGCGAGCCTGGGGACGAGGGGAGTCACGCCAAGGGTCAAGCGATTCCCCGATCACGGCAATCGCGTGCAGCAGCGCCGAGAAGGGAGCCACTCATGAAACGAGGTTCAACGGTATTTCTTCAAATCGTCATTGTGCTCGCCTGCATCGCCAGTCTTGCCCTCCTGCTTTGGGAGCCTCACCTCGAAGGCAGAAACCGTCACGCGACGTTGTTTGTGATGTATTTCAAAGATTCCTTCCTGGCCTATGTGTATATGGGCTCCATCCCATATTTCGTGGCGCTCTATCAGGTCTACAAACTGCTGGGATATGCCGGGCAGGACAACATCTTCTCTCAAGCGGGCGTGAAGGCATTGCAGACGATAAAAGCCTGTGCGTTCGCCATCATTGCTTTTGTTGCAGTAAGTGTAATCTTCTTTTGGTTTAGCGACCCTGAGGACCGCCCAGCGGGGGTCTTCATGCGCGTCCTCATTACGTTTCCGTCGATCGTAGTCGCCACGGCGGCGGCCGTGTTTGAACGGATTCTGCAGAACGCGGTGGAAATAAAATCAGAGAATGATTTAACGGTATAACAAGATCCAGCATGGCAATTATCATTCACCTCGACGTTATGTTGGCGAAGCGGAAAATGAGCGTCACCGAGCTTGCCGAGAAAGTCGGGATTACGATCGCCAACATTTCCATCTTGAAAAACGGCAAGGCGAGGGCAATCCGGTTCTCGACATTGGAAGCGATTTGCATCGCCTTGGACTGCCAGCCCGGAGACATCCTGGAATACAGTCCCGATCTCACGGGTATCTCAAGTGTGCGGACGCAGTCAGCCCCAATGTCATCGTGATCAGAAACACGAGCGTGTCGGCGTGATCGGTCGGGCTCGGTGACCGCACAATCGTGAGCAACATGTTGATCCTCAAATGCGTCAGCCGCTGCGCAATCAGAACGCGACCTTGACTCGAGGGCGTTTGCTGGCCTGAAGGGATCTGGCTGGGGTTGGCGTCGATGTGTCGTGGCGAAGAGGTTCGAACGCGAATGGTGGAATCAGAAATGCGCCCGCGGAACTCTCTGGTTCAGAGTGGAAGACTCAGGCAGACGTGTGGGTGCTTCTCACAAGAGATGTAACACACGTTCGGGCCCGTCGAAATGGAATCACGCGAATTTGTGCTCGAATGGGTGAAGCTGGGAAAGTAGCCGGGAGCAGGCGAACGGTCCTCGCGGGGCGAGACAGCGGCTGGCGGAACAGCGGGATCGGTGCGGAATATGCCAAGTCGCTTGAAAACGTGTCAAATGTGCTGTTAAATCTCGCTGGATCGATCGGGCCGATGAGTTGCGTGGGGTGTCGAGGGGCGAGCGCGCGGTCGCGGCGTCTGGCCGGCCCCGCGTCCGTACCTGATCTACCTTTGCCGGTTCGAGGCGACGTGGCCTTCCTCGCTGGATTGGAGAATGGGATGCGGATTCAGTCCTGGTTTGTCGCTGTTGTTCTTGCCGTTCCCGTCGCCGCATTCCTGTGCGACCATGCAGCAGCCGAGGAGCCTGCAAAAGTCGACTTTGCCCGCGACGTTCAGCCGCTTTTCAGGACGCATTGCATCGGCTGCCATGGGCCGAAGAAGCAGAATAACGGCTTTCGCCTCGACCGCCGCCGCGACGCCCTGAGGGGCGGGACCATGAACATGATTGGGCCTGGGAATGCGATCGCCAGCCGGTTGTATCTCCGGCTGATCGGCGACAGCCTTGGTCCGCAGATGCCGCCGGACGAGCCGCTTTCGGCGGAGCAGATCAAGGTGATCCGGGCCTGGATCGACCAGGGCGCAGTGTGGCCCGATGCGGTCTCCGGCGAGATTCCGCCCACGCCGCCGGATCCGGACGCGACGCGGCTCATGGAGGTGTTGCGGGGTGGCGACCGGGCCGCGTTCCGCAAGCTTTTGCATGATCAACCCCGGGCCGCCAGGCTCAAGGGGCGCGACGGATCAACGCCGCTCATGTTCGCCGTTCTCTACGCCGACGCCGATGCGGTCCGTCTCTTGCTGGACGCGGGCGCGGACCCCAACGCGCGCAATGAGGTCGGCGCCACGGCCCTGATGTGGGCGGCCGACGACGTCGACAAGACGCGGCTGCTGCTCCGCCACGGCGCTGATCCCAACGCGCGCTCCGATTACGGACGGACGCCCATCCTGGTCGCGACCGCCTGGGTCCAGTCGTACGAAATCGTCAAATTGTTGCTCGATCACGGCGCGAATCCCTCGCAGAAGGTGAACACGTATCGCGGGCCGGTGACTCCCTTGCGGGCCGTGGCGGAACAGGGCGACGAGGCGGTTCTCCGCCTGCTCCTAGCCCGCGGCGCGGATGCGAAGGCCCAGGGGGGCATTCTGCCGCTCACGGCCGCGACGGGCACAAGGAACGATCACTGCGTCGACCTGCTGCTCCCATCCGCGGACCGCAATGCCTTGAAGCGGGTCGCCACGTTCCTGGGACCGCCACTCGCGCCCCCGCAAGCGTTACGTGACTCGCGGCTGATCAAAAAACTGATTGAACAAGGGGCCGACCCTGCAGCCACCGACAGCGCAGGCCGCACGGTCCTGATGTTGGCCGTCAGTTCGGAAGATGTGCCGGTGGAGACAGTCGACACGCTGCTTCGACTGGGGGCGGACGTCAACGCGAGCAGCCCGGACGGCAAGACCGCGCTCGACTTTGCCCGGCAACATGGGAAGACTCCCGTGGCGGATCTGCTCGTGAAGGCGGGGGCGAAGCCAGCCTCGAAGGCAGACGCGAAGGCGGGGCTCGGAAATGGCTCGTCGGAAGCGACACCGAAGCCGGCCGCTTCGCCCCGGGCCGCGGTCGAACGAGCCCTGCCGCTCCTCCAGCAATCCGACGCCACCTTCCTCCGCAAGTCAGGCTGTGTCTCCTGCCACAATAATTCGCTCACGGCCATGACCGTGTCGGCCGCTCGAAAGGCCGGCATCCCCGTGGATGAACGGATCGCCCAGAACCAGCGGAAGGAAATTGGCCTGTATGCCGAACTCTGGCGGGAACGGGTCCTGGAAGGCCAGGGGATTCCGGGGGACGCGGATACCGTCAGCTCCATCCTTGGGGGTCTGGCGGCCGAGGAATACCCTCCCGACCTCGCGACCGATGCCCTGGCCCGCTACTTGAAGAATAGCCAGTTGCCGGACGGGCAGGCGCGGATCAACGCGAATCGACCGCCGCTCGAATCGAGCGTGATCGATCTCACGGCCCGGGCGATGCGGGCCCTTCAGGTCTATGCCCCGAAGTCCCAGCGCAGCGAATATGACAAGGTGATCTGGCGGGCGGCGGATTGGCTTAGAACAGCGCGGCCGAGGACGACCGCGGACAGGGCCATCCAGCTTCTGGGCCTGACCTGGGCGGGAGACGAGAAGGACGCCCTTCAGAAACCCGCACGCGCGCTCCTTGCCGAACAGCGAGCCGACGGCGGATGGGGTCAACTGCCCACCATGGCGAGCGACGCCTTCGCCACCGGCCAGGCGCTCGTGGCGCTGCATGAGTCGGGCATGCTTGCCGTGACCGACCCAGCGTACAAACGCGGGGTGGAGTATCTGCTTTCCAATCAGCTCGAAGACGGTTCGTGGTACGTGAAGAGCCGAGCCATCAAGTTCCAACCCTATTTCGAGGGTGGATTCCCCCATGGACACGACCAGTGGATTTCCGTCGCGGCGACCAACTGGGCGACCACTGCCCTGATCCACGCTGCCAGGTGACCGACCCGATGGCGGCTGGCTCCAATCACAGAGTACAGCGGCCCGAGCACGCGCAGCACCGGGTGAGTCGCCGCTGTGCTTCTAAAGTTGTTGGCCGCAGCCCGGACAGGTATTGAGCACTCGAAACGACCTCACGCGGACCCGGTGCCCGCAGCGCACGCAGGGACGACCTCCCTGGGCAATGTTCCACGCGAGCTCCTCGAGGATGTAGGCCAGGGCGAACGTAAGCGCCGATCCGAGGCCAACGAACCAGAGCGCAGATCCTTCGGGCTCGCGACTCAGCAGCAGATAGGCAACACCAAGAATCAGCGGAGCTGCGGCGTGTTTCCACCTGCGAAGCCGTTCCCACATCGATGCACCCCAGCCCCTGGCTCGCCTCACTCGTGATTTACATTCACATGATAATGATTATAAGCAGCGATCACTGGCTCGTCGAGGGTCGATCAGCCCGACTGTTTGACGCGTTGGCAAGAAGCACGGGGCAAGCGAAATCCCCTAGCGAGTCTCGCGCAGCACGATCGAGGTCAACCGCACGAGTCGACATGACCTCGATGTGAATGAAAGACCACCGCGGCAGGGTCGGGGCGACAGGACGGCTATTGAACTTTTCATTGCGTGCATAGAAGCAGCAGATGGTGGTCTCAGGAACTGCTTGAAGACGATTTGACTCCCTAGGGCCAAGCGGTTCAAAACGGTCGGCCTCATCTGACAACTAAAAAAATCTACGCGTCTCACCACCCGGGTCGCCAGGCTGTAAGACCAAAGGGTTTCAGCTGAAACTTGTTAATCTGGCTAAGGAAAGACTCGGACCGTGCCGTTCGCTCCGTTCAAATGTCGGCCGTCCGGACTGTAGTAGACTCCCCCCTGAGTGAACGCAGTGATCACCCCATCGCGGAACGCAATCATCGCGGTCACTCTCTGCAAATTCTCAGCGCCCCCATTGTAGGCATGCTCACCAGAGCCCAAATCATTCATGTTTGTCGAGTGATAAACGTACCCAGAATCGAACTCCGTGAGGAATCCCCCAGTGAATGGAACGATTCGAACTATCTTTTGTGCCGTCGGTGAGCCAACGTAAACGCATTGCGTTTGCCCACCGCCGTCAAGATTCTCACCGTCTGGGCTAAAGTACACGCTCCCTGTAGCGAATCGAATGATCACGCCCCCCGCGAATGCCGCCAAAGAGGCGACATGATTGCCTCTGAGCGGCAAGTGGTTTCCTGAATCCAGTTGCGCACCAACGGGGACTTTGTAGACCCCTTCTAGCCCCTGAAAGGCAGTAATGATCCAACCCCTACACGCTACAATCGAAGTGACACGACGAGTTCCCACATACAAGACCTCGCCACCCCCGATATTCGCGTTGCTGGCAAAGTAAGCGTGCGCATGGGTACTGTCACCACTAAAGGAAGCGATAATTCCGCGGTCAACGGGGAGAAGGAAGTCGCACTTCTCCCTTCCATTGTAAACGAGCTTGGCTTTACCACCGCCACGGAGGTTTCTAGCCTCAGGACAACAGTAAATGATCGGCGCATCCTTGTATGCGACAATGACTCCCTCGTTAACTGCACACATCGCGTCAATGTCGTAAGTGTTTGAGAATCGCTCTTTGAAGTCGCCAAGCTTAGCGGCGAAGCCATTTGAAGTGGAGTTTGGATCGATCGCCGCCCAATGGAAAAGAGCTGTTCCGCTGACGCCTCGAGCTGCTGAGATTATCTGCCGTTCGATTACCTGTTGTTTCTCGGAACTCGAACAATTGTCAATCCCACCCCAATTGAGACCAATGCCGTCCACCAGATCGAGGGGGCTCCATCGCGCCTTTAATTGATTCAGCACATTATCATGGTTTTCGACCGTGACGGAGTAGTTCTGCGGTACGAGGAAGTTGAGCGAACACTCGGATTTCCAAGTGTCCGGATCGTAACCTTCCCGGATGTACGGCGAGTCGAAAGCAGACGGTCCGTTCGCACTCAAGAGGATCTTTCCACTCACACGATTCACTGTACTCTTGATGTTCTGAAGCATCGACACAATGAGTCTTTTCTTCGTATACGCTAATTCGTCTGCGAACGATGAATGCTCTTGTATTGCAACGAGATCGGTTGGATCATATCCGTAACGTCGCTTGAATTCAGCAACGAACGCCGGGTGTGAATGATTGGGGGGATCTTGATAATATGGCTCCTCAAGTTGTATCCCGTCCGGCTGATAGAACTTTGCGATGAATTCGACATGTCGCATAATTCGATCAAACGCTTCCGGCTCGGCTACTTCGATCGTCGCGCCGGACGTGATCCACCCAGGGTGTTTGCCTTGCACATCACGACGAAGGTCTTGTGTGGGTGCGTACGTCGCGTGAAATTGCAGATTCCATTTGTCGCACTCCTCGCGGAAGATGGTGAAGCCGTCCTTCGGTTTCCAGTACGCGCTTGGATAAGGTTGCCCATTCTGGTCACCCAATAGCATAAGAGCCTCAAGATAGCCTTGCGTAATATATGCGAACACCGCATCGAAACCAGCGGCTTTTATTAGGGAGGGCCAAGTCCTGATCTGATCAGGATTACTCGGAACTGGTTCATACCCGCCAATGAACGCATGAAACCACACTGCCCGCGAAGGGATCGGTACGCTGAAGTCACGCATCAGTGAAACCCTCTCGGAAACACAGAGGGATGGAATTGAGTGATACCGGTTGAGATCAAGGGGCAGATCGATCCAGAAACCGAATGCCTCAAAAACAAAAAGCCACCCACAACGGCATTTGCCGTACTAGGGTGGCCATCAGGACCGACAGAGATCGCCCACCATGAG
>DAIDHX010000249.1 GCA_027451885.1 Planctomycetales bacterium | reverse complement strand
CAGGCCCTCGCGGACCGAACCCAAACGCGGCGACGAACCGAACCCAAACGCGGTGACGAACCGAACCCAAAAGCGCGACAGACCGAGCCCATGCTCGCCAGAACGTGAAGCCAGCACAAGAGAAACGCCAGGCGAAACGCGGCGACGAACCGAACCCAAACGCGGCGGCGAACCGAACCCAAAGGCGCGCGCGCAGAGCGAACCCACCGCGCCTGCGTTCACGTAGCCGTGTTCACTCAGCGTTTCTTTCGCGACTGCGCCTGGAGCGGGGAGGGTCTGGTTATGAACGAGTTAGCGAGCGAAGGGGTTGGGAGGGAAGTCGCGGTCGAGCAGGCTGCCGAGCAGCTTTTGGAAGTCCGCGCGATCGTGGAGCACGTACAGGTCCTGGTCGGACTCGAGAAACGGCGCTTTCAGGTAGCCGCTCTGGGCGAAGCGCTCGAGCCAGCGGACGGCGAGCGCGGCTTCCCGCGCGGCCTCGGAATCGCGATTCGACTGGGCGAGGGCCTGGGCTGCGAGCGCGTGCAGCCGGGCCAGGCGATAGGGCGTGGCAACGGCGGTTTGCTCGCGACTCTCGATCACCTTCGCGACGGCCTGGAAGTCTTCCGCGGCGCGGGCGCCTTGACCCAGTTTGAACCGCGTCCGGGCCAGGTTGATTCTTGCTAAAAGGGTTTGAGGATGATCGTCGCCTCGGTTCCTGGACTCGCGGGAATAGACCTCCTCCTGAAGGCGAAGCGCCTCGGCCGCACGCCCCTGCGCCAGGTAGGCAAGCGCAAGGTTATTCATGCTGAGCAAGGTTTCGGGCCTGTCGTTGCCGAGCTGCTGCCGCCGCTTCGCCAGGGCTTGCTCGTGGAGCTGTGTCGAGTCGGCGATCCGCCCCACGTTCGCGTAGCTGACGGCCAGGTTGTTCAGGCTCGAGAGGGTATCGGGGTGGTCGTCGCCGAGCACCTTCCGCCGCGCGCGGAGCACCTGCTCCCGGAGCACAACCGCCTGGGTCGAATCACCGAGCGATTCGAGGTTGTCGGCCAGATTCTGCATGGCCATGAGGGCGACGGGGTGTCCCGAGCCGAACTTGTGCTCGTAAAGCGCGATGGCCTCGCGCTCGAGCTCGGCGGCCCGGTGATTGCGGCCCTGGCGCGCGTGCACCACGGCGAGATTGTTCACGGTCAGGAGCGTGGCGGGATGGTCCGGGCCGAGCTGCTCCCTGCGCCTGGCCAGGGTCTTTTCATACAGCGCCCGCGCTTCATCGAGCCGGCCGGCCGCGACGAAGCTGCTTGCCAGGTTATTCATGGCGCGGAGCGTGTCGGGATGGTCCGGGCCCATTTTGCTCATGAGCAAGGGGAGAACCTGCTCGCGCAGGCGGAGCGCGTCCGCGGTTCTGCCCAGCGTGTCGTAGGTGCTCGCCAGGTTGGTCATGGCCATGAGGGTCTCCGGATGCTCGTCGCCGTATTCGGAACGGCTGAGGCGGAGCACGTCCTCGCGCAACCGGAGCGCCTGGTCCCCCTGGCCGAGCGCGTCGTGAAAGTTGGCCAGGTTATTCATCCCCGCGATGACGTCGGGGTGGGTGGGACCAAGCGATTCGACCATTTTCCGAATCGCGCGCGTCTGGACCTCGAGCGCTTCGGAGAGCCGGCCCGTGGCGGCCAGCGCGGCGGCGACATTGCTCCGGCAACGCTCGATGAGCGGATGATCGCTGCCCAGGGTTTCCTCGAGCAGTTTCCGCGCTTGATGGAACTGCTCGAACGCGAGCTGGGGCTCTCCCAGCTCGAGGAACGACTTGCCCATCGTGGCGCGGATTCGGGCCTGGATGATGGGTTGATTCTGGAAGGTGGGCGCGATCGCGGGCAGGGCGGCTTCGAGCGCCTGCCGCAAGGTGACCTGGCGCCCCAGGCCGCCCGTTTCGCCCTCGGGGCGCGCGGCGGCGAAGACGCGGGTCTCCATGAAGCTCAGCACCGCCTCGACTCCGTTGCGGGCGCGTTCCGAAAGGTCGAGCGCCTGCTCGGTTTCTTCTTTCGCCCGGGTCTGGGAGGCCAGGGCTTCCGACTTGATCTGGTTGGCGATGAAGAGCTCGCGATTGGCCTTCACCTGCATGGCGTCCACGGCGGCGAGCGCAACGAGGCCGATGATGAGCACAGCGCCCGCCGCGGTCATGAAGTTCCTGTGTTTGCGCATCCAGCGCCCCAGGCGGAGGGGGATCGGCTCGGGGTAGGCGAGCGTCGGCTGATCGTCGAGCCAGCGTGTGAGATCCTCGGCCAGCAGCCGGGCCGAGGCGTAGCGGTCCTTTGGTTCACGCGCGAGCGCCTTCAAGCAGATGGCCGCCAGCGGCCTGGAGATCGCCGCGTTGTGCACGCGCGGCGAACGGATCGAACCCTTGCGGACGCTTGCGATCACAACCTCGAGATCGGCATCCTCAACCGGCGGCCGACCCGTCAGAATGGCGTACAGCGTCGCCCCCAGGCCGTAGACGTCCGTCGCCGGCCCGAGCAAATCGATCCGCCCGGAAACCTGCTCGGGACTGGCGAACGCGGGCGTGCCCACGATCTCCCCCGCCTGCGTGTGATCGCCCGGGCCGCTCGAGCCCGAAAGCCGGATCGGACCGCTCGAGGAAAGCGAGCACGATGGGTTCTCAGCCGCGGCATCCGCTCCGAGGCTCTCCCCGAACGGCTTGGCCAGCCCCCAGTCCACAACCAGGGTCTCTCCATAAGGGCCGAGCATGATGTTGGCCGGCTTCAGATCACGGTGCAGCACGCCCCGGCTGTGGGCATAGGCAATCGCGTTGCAAACGTCGGTGAAACGCCGCAGGAGCTCGCGAATTCTCCCCATCTTCTGGTGCCGGTCACGCGCCAGCGCAGCATCGCCATGAAGCGCGGCGATCGCCTCCTTGAGGCTGTCTCCCTCGATGAGTCGCATGGCATAAAACGGCCGGCCGCTGATGTCGTGCCCCAGGCTATAGACTGGGACGATGCCAGGGTGCTCAAGCTTGCCCGTGATCTCGGCCTCCTGCACAAAGCGGCTGCGGCTCTGGAGATTGTCGGCGTGCCGGGGCTGGATCTCCTTGAGGGCGACCTGCCGATCCAGCTCGCGATCCACAGCCACGGAGACCTGTCCAAGCCCACCCCTGGCGTGCGGCCGGAGAATCCGAAATCGGGAGCCCGACCCACCCGGGTCTGCCTGTCCCGCAACTGTAAGGGTGCGGAAAGAGTCCTGAGCGCACTCCGGCGCGGCAACGGCCGCTGCACTCAACCGCAATCCGGCCGATCCGATCGCCTGGAGGTGGCTTTTGAGGCGGTCATCCCACGGGGAGAGACCTTGCTCGGAGCCACTACCATCCGCCTGCGGATACTCGTCAAGAAGCTCTTCCAGAATGCGCCTGCGTCCCGGCGAAATGGCCTGCATTTCGAGCAAGATCTGATCGAGCCCGCGCGCGGAATCGCCGTTCCAGCGGTGAAACGCGTCGATCAACTGGTCGCGAGAGACGAAGTTATGCTCAAGCGCGAGCAGTCCGAAAACGAGGTCACGGCTCGGGGACCGGGGCATCGAGCGATTCTCCTGCGCACCACGGGGCCTGCGCGGATCGCCGCCCAGGAGAAGTGTAGTGCGCGTCCGCCCGGGACGGGATCACGAGGGCCGTCGCGCGTGCCCTGGTTTCAAGCGTCACGGCCTGGGAGCATCCGGGAGATCGTGCGTACCCGCCGGCCCCTTCGGCGTCGTCTAGGCCATCGCACCCTTGCGATCGGATCGGCGGCGGCCTTCCTCGCTCAGAAGTTTCTTGCGGAGCCGGATGCTCGAGGGGGAGATCTCAACGAGCTCGTCGTCCTCAATGTATTCGAGCGCGAGCTCGAGCGTGAGCTCGCGCGGCGGTTTGAGCAGCACGTTTTTGTCAGAGCCCGAAGCGCGCATGTTGGTGAGCTTCTTCTCCTTGCAAGGGTTGACGACCATGTCGTCGCCGCGGGCGTTCTCCGCGATGATCATGCCCTCGTAGATGGGGTCGCCGGGTTTGACGAACATGGTGCCGCGCTGCTGGAGGTTATCGAGCGAATAGGCCACCGCCTGGCCGCGGGCCATGCTGATCATGACGCCGTTGGGCCTGCGCGGGACGTCTCCCTTGCTGGGGCGATAGTCGTGATAGTTGTGGTGCATGATCGCCTCCCCCTGGGTGGCGGAGAGCAGGCGATTCCGCAGGCCGATCAGGCCGCGCGCGGGGATCAGGAACTCCAGATGGGCGTAGGCGCCCTTCACATCCATGCGGGTCATTTCGCCCCTGCGGATGCCGGTGAGCTCGATGACAGGCCCAATATGGCCGTGCGGCACGTCGACAACCAGGAATTCGTAGGGCTCGCAGAGCTCGCCATCAATCCGCTTGAAGATCACCTCGGGCTTGCCGACGGAGAGTTCGTACCCTTCGCGTCTCATGGTTTCGATGAGGACGGAAAGATGCAGCAGGCCGCGGCCCGAGACACGGAACGAGTCACGATCCTCGGTCGGCTCGACGCGGAGCGCGACGTTGGACTGAAGCTCGCGCTGGAGCCGGTCGTTCAGGTGCCGCGAGGTGAGGTACTGCCCTTCGCCCACGAGCGGCGAGTCGTTGACGGTGAAGAGCATGCTGAGCGTGGGCTCGTCAACCTCGATGCGGGGCAGGGCGATGGGGTGGTCCAGATCGGCGATGGTGTCGCCGATGTCCACCGCGGAGACGCCCACCACGGCCACGATGTCGCCGGCCGTTGCCTCGGGCACCTCGTTGCGGCCGAGCTTGTCAAACACGAGCACGCTGTCAAGCGCCCCGCTGACGATGCGGTCGCCAGCCTTGAGCAGCACGACCTTGGCGCCACGGCGGGCGCGCCCGGAATGGATGCGCCCGATCGCGATCCGGCCCACGTATTCCGAGAAATCCAGCGTCGTGCAGAGCATGCGGAAAGGCGCATCGAGATCGACGAGCGGGCCCGGCACGTGCGCCAGGATCATGTCGAAGAGCGGCTTCACATCCCCGCCGCGCGCAGCGGGATCGAGCGCGGCAAAACCCGCCTTGCCCGAGGCGTAAATGTGCGGAAAGTCGAGCTGCTCCTCGCTGGCGCCAAGCTCCACGAAGACATCAAAAATCTCATTCAGGACCTCGGTCGGGCGCGCATCGGGGCGATCGACCTTGTTGATCACCACAATCGGGCGAATCTGCTTGGCAAACGCCTTGCGGAGCACAAACTTGGTTTGCGGCATCGGCCCTTCGAAGGCGTCGACCAGCACAAGCGCGCCGTCAGCCATCTGAAGCGTGCGCTCGACCTCGCCGCCGAAATCGGCGTGGCCGGGCGTGTCGATCAGGTTGATCTTGGTCGCACCGTAATTGATGGCGATATTCTTGGCGAGGATCGTGATTCCGCGCTCGCGTTCGAGATCGTTCGAATCGAGAATCCGCTCGCCTTGAAGCTGGGATGCGCGGAAATGCCCGCTTTGCCGGAGCATGGCGTCGACCAGGGTCGTTTTGCCGTGGTCAACGTGTGCGATGATGGCCACATTCCGTACGTCGTCACGTCGCTGCATGGGGGGTGTCCGCCGGTCAAGCGGCGGGCCTGGGCCGATCGACCGTGCCGGGCTCGCCGCCCGGACCACCTTGGGTCGTCCACGAATGGTATATTAGCGGTCTTAACCCAAAAGCGACAAGCCCGATCGACGAGCGAAATGCTTCATGGAACATTTAAGCATATCGGCTTTTCTGGGAATTCTGGCGGTGATGCTGGCGGCGGCGAAGATCGCGGGCGCCTGCGCGCAGCGGCTGGGGCAGCCCGCGGTGCTCGGCGAGCTCCTGGGCGGCGTGATCGTGGGCCAGTCCTGCCTGGGCATCGTGGATCCGTCACGCGAGGCGGTTGCGCTCGTCTCCGAGCTCGGAGTGGTCATCCTGCTCTTCGCCATCGGCCTGGAGACCGATCTGGGCAAGCTGGCGAAGGTAGGGCCAACGTCTCTGATCGTCGCGATCGCGGGCGTCGTATTGCCGTTTGGCCTGGGATACGCCGTGTGCCTTGGGCTTGGGCTCGAGAATTTGCCCGCGGTGATGGCGGCGGCAACCTTGACGGCCACCTCGGTGGGGATCACAGCGCGGGTGCTTGCCGACCTGGGCCGGCTGGGCTCCGAGGAAGGGCAGATTATTCTGGGCGCGGCGGTGCTCGACGACGTGCTCGGGCTTGTGATTCTCACCGTGGTTTCGGAGCTCGCGGAGGGTCGAGCGGTCACGGTCCAGTCCGTGGCGGTCACCAGCGGGATCGCGATTCTCTTTCTGGTGGTTGC
>DAIDHX010000248.1 GCA_027451885.1 Planctomycetales bacterium | reverse complement strand
CGCGTTCCCAGGCTTCGACGCGGTGGTCACCCACCACGCCGCTGGGTCGGCTTCATGGCGAACGAGCAATTGCCATGGTCAGTTCCTTTCACCTGACAGGATCACCGAGACTTTTCCTGACACACCGAACCGAACCCATTGCGCCCGCGCGAACCGAACCCACCGCCGGAAAAAGCGAGGCCAGCGCGCCGCGACAAGCCGAACCCAGCGCGGAAAGATCGAGTCCGGCTGGGCGCCGGCTGTAAGGGTGGACCAGGTATCGCAATGACCACGCCTGTCCTGCTAAGAACGTGTCCTGCTAAGAACGTGTCCTGCTAAGAACGTGTCCTGCTAAGCACGAGAGGGCGGACCTGACACGAATGCACGCACTTGCTCGCGCTGCGTGCTCGTATCGGCAGCGCGGTCGAGGGTGTTGTTTTCACGCCGAAGGAGCGAACCCAATCGCGTCAGAAAGTGATGCCAAAACTTGTCAGAAAGTGAAGCCGTAACCGCTGCGCAAATCCGAGTTCAAGCTCGCCAGAACATGAAGCCTTGAAACGAGAACCGTCGACTGCGAACCGAACCCATTGTGCCCGCGCGGACCGAAGCCAACCACCCGCGCGGACCGAACCCATTGTGCCCGCGCGGACCGAAGCCAACCGCCCGCGCAGACTGAAGCCAGGCGACTCCGGTGGAGCGAAGCCAGGACACGATTACGATTTTCTTGCCTCGAGGTTTGCAGGCTGTTTCGAGTTTGATCCGGTCGGCGGGGTCTGGAGGCGGTGCGCGGGGATGGGGGTGTCGAGAAGTGGGTTTCGCGGCTCGAGGGGCGGGTGGAGGATCGCATCCGAATTCGTCACGGGCGCGTGGATCTCAGTTTTTTGGGGTGCCCCAGCGTGGTCATCAGGCGGCTTGAGGATGAGGAAAGGGCCGAGTCCGGCGTCTGCAGAAAGTGCCCCGGCGCTGGCTGGGATGACAGTTCGTCCAGGAAAGTTTTGTGGGATAGGCAGTTGTTGTGCAATCGCTGCATGCGGAGAAGGGGAATCGCTTATGGGATAGGCAGTTGTTGTGCAATCGCTGCATGCGTAGAGGGGGAATCTCTTGTGGGATAGGCAGTTGATGCGGAATTGCTCTGTGCGGAGCGTCGAGCGGGTGTGTTTCTTACCAGCGCCAGAGTGCGGTGCCCCAGTTCAGCCCCGCGCCGAAGCCGGAGGTCAACATCAGGTCGCCGCGGCGGATTGCGCCTTGCTGGTAGAGCTCGTCGAGGGCGATTGGGATCGAGCCGGCGGAGGTGTTGCCGTAGCGTTCCAGGTTTTTGTAGACCGACTCGCGTGGGAAACCGAGGACATCGCTGGAGGCGTGAATGATTCGCACATTGGCCTGGTGGGGAACGAACCAGCGGACGTCGGCGACCTTGACCTGGGCGTGGTTCATCACGGCCTGGCAGGAGTCGGCGAGGACGCGCACGGCCCACTTGAAGACGGCGCGGCCGTCCATGGTCAGGTAATGCAGGCCGCGTTCGAGCGCTTCGGGTGTGGGGGGAATTCGGCTGCCACAAGCGGGGCGGGCCAGCAGTTCTCCACCGGAGCCATCGGAGCCAAGCTGGTAGGAGATCAGTCCCTGATCTGGCTCGCCCGGTCCGAGGAGCACAGCGCCTGCGCCGTCGCCAAACAGGGGGAAGCTCTTTTGGTCGCCGGGATTGATCACGCGGCTATTGCAATCGCCGCCGACGACGAGTGCGCAGCGGCTGTTGCCGGTGGCCACGAATTGTGAGGCGATCACGAGGGCGAAGACGAACCCTGCGCAGGCGGCCTGGACGTCGAAGGCCGGGCAGAGGAGGTGCATGCGATCCTGAACCAGGTTTGCAGTGCCAGGAAACGCCATGTCGGGAGTGAAGGTGCCGACGACGAGGAGATCGACGTCCCTGGGGTCGCGCCTGGCGGCTTTCAAGCAGCGCTGGGCGGCCTCGATGCAGAGATCCGAGGTTGCCTGATGGGGCAACGCGAACCGGCGTTCGGTGATCCCGGTCCGGTTGTAGATCCACTCGGGATCGAAGCCGTGCGATTCCTTGAGGTCGACGTTGGTGACGACCCGCTCGGGAACGTAACTTCCGCACGCGAGGATCCGCACACCGGTGAGTGAGCGGGGAGGTGGGGCGACGAAGGTGTGGGCATTGCTCATGTGCAGTCACGCACGCTACCGCTCGCATTCAAGCCGAGCCGGTGATGGCGTCGAGTTGAGGGAAGCCTTCGCTGTGCCTGGGCTCCGAAGACATCGCCCTGGGTGGAAGCCGCTGGGCGAGTGGAGTTGTGGGGGTGAAGGAATCCTCGTCTCGTCGTGGGTCCTCGACTGATTGACCTCCGACAGGCCAATCCGTGTTTCGACGATTGCCGGCGGCGGGCCTCGCGGCGCCTGCTCGGGTGCGGCCGATTGCCGGCTGGAGCCCGAAGACGGGCGCTGGCCGTGCATTCCGGAATTCGCCAAGTATAGTGAAAGGATTGGCCTGGGGCCATAGACGATCGAGTGGAAGTCGTGAGAAGCGTGTCGGCGTGGGCTTTTCTGGGCTCGCGTGGGGAGGGTTTTGGCCTGGGATGAGCGAACACCGGATCCGTTTGAGGAAGGGTTGGGAACGGGTCGATGCGGGGCGGCTCGAGGCGCGCGGTCTGAGAGGGGAAGAGGCGGCTCGGGGCGTGTGTCGAGCGGTGTATCGCCGGCGTTTTGGGCGCCCGCGGTTGGACGCCGCGCGGGAATGCGTCCGGCTGGTGCTGGAGGGGGTGACGGGACTTGTGCGTGTGGTGTTGAACGGGGAGGAGCGGGCACTGATCTGGCGTGAGGGGGGCTACGAGCTTGCGCTTGGGATGGTGCTTGAGCGGAATACTTTGCTTCTGGAGCTGGAGGTTGGCGCGTGTGAGCTGGCGAATCTGGGGCCGGAGCCTCCTGGTGAGATCCGGCTTGTGATTGCCGCCGTGGGGGCGTCCTGATGCGCATTGCTGGGGCTCTTGGCGGGCGCGTGGGGAAGGCGTATACTCGAGCAGGACTATGTTTTTCGGCCGTTCGTGGCGACGGATGAGACGAGACGCGCGATGATCGACCAGGATCGCGATCAAATTCGCCGGAACTATCAGCTCTGCCGGCTCGGATTCGGCTTCATCGCCGCGGCGCTTGTGCTGGCGACCTTCAGCTCGCTGGTCAGCATTGTGGGGATGTTCAACCGCCATCTCATGATCTGGTTGAGCGACAAGCCGTGGTATCAATATTTAGACACGCCGATTGTCTGGTTCAGTCTGGTTGGTGCCACGCTGCTTTGGGGGCGCTGGAATCAATCAAGCTGGCAGCGGCGGTCGGGTTTGCTGCTGGCGATGAGCGTCGTGGATGTCGTGCTCTGGTTCCTTTCAAGAGGTGAGTCCTTTGGTCTGAATGGCCATGGCATCGGCCATCGCTGGCTGCGAGACCATGTTGGCGAGGCGCTTGGCTGGGCGGAATTCGCACTTCTGTCGAGCTTGACCTCGGGCTATCTGGTGCATCTGGGGGTTGAGCAGGCGAGCGATTCTGACAAGTCCACGCGGTCGCTGGCGGCGACGGGGGCTGTGATCTGGCTCCTGCTGTTTTGCCAGTGCACGAACTGGGCGGCGTGGCCGCTCCAGCCTCGCAGAATCCACATGCTCGAGGGTTTTTTGCTCTATCACGGATTCCAGTTGATCTGGGCCGTGACGGTGATCCAGGTGACGGCGATGGTGGTCTCGGCGGTGCAGCATTCCACCTGGGTCATCGAGGAAATGAACCGAGAAGATCTGGCGGATGATCTGTTCCGGGCTTCGAACGATTCGATGCGAGACGATGCCTCTTATGCCACGTCGGCCCAGCGCCCGTTTTAGCGGGTGAGGGTGCGGTTGCCTCAGGCTTTTGCGCGGGTTGGGGAAAGTGCGGCCGCGGGGAGCAGGTCGCGGAGCGTCTTGGGCAGTGGGAAGTGCACGTTTTCCTCACGAATGGTCTGTTCCTCGATCAGGGCGCCGTGGCGTTGTTCGAGGTATTCAATGCACTCGCGAACGACTTCCTCGGGGGCGCTTGCGCCCGCAGTGATGAGCACGGTGTCGACGCCGCTGAGCCATTCCTCGCGAATCTCGGCGACGCCGTCGATCAGGTGTGCGGGGATGCCCATGCCGGCGGCGATTTCAGCCAGGCGTCGGCTGTTTGAGCTGTTTTGACTGCCGAGAACGAGCACCAGGTCTGCCTGCGCTGCGAGCTCGCGCACGGCTTCCTGGCGATTCTGGGTTGCGTAGCAGATATCGTCCTTGGGTGGATTCGCGATGCTGGGGAACTTACGCCTCAGGGCCTCGATGACCAGGTTCGCATCATCGACCGAGAGCGTTGTCTGCGTGAGATAGGCGATTTTGTTTGGGTCGGGGACTTCGAGTGAATCGACATCCTCCGCGGTCTCGACGAGGATCATGCGATCGGGCGCTTCGCCCATGGTGCCGATGACCTCGTCGTGGCCTTCGTGGCCGATGAGGATGATGGTGTAGCCTTCGCGGGCGTACTTGACGGCTTCGAGGTGGACCTTGGTTACGAGGGGGCAGGTTGCGTCGATGGCGACCAGCTTGCGATCGCGTGCCTCCTGGCGGATCTGGGGAGAGACGCCGTGTGCGCTGTAGAGCAAGGGGGCGCCCGAGGGGACTTCGGCGAGTGATTCGACGAAGACCGTGCCGCGCTTCTGGAAGCGTTCGACGACAAACTTGTTATGGACGATTTCGTGGTAAACGTAGATGGGCGGGCCGAAAAATTCGAGTGCCCGTTCGAGGCACTCGATCGCCATGTTGACCCCTGCACAGAAGCCGCGGGGATTTGCCAGGATGATCTTCATTCGCCGTGATTCCCTGTGGACCTTGATCCGCCTGGGAACATGGTAGGCGATTCGCTCGCCCGCGAGAAGTCGATTCAGCGTTTGCGTTGCTTGCCAGTCGGGCGTCGGCTCTGCTAGAGTTCCGTACGAAGTGCAATTCCAGGTTTGAGCGGGAGAGCAAAGATGGAGCGGGTCCAGCTCGGCGAGCGGCCGAGATCGCGGCCGGCGGAAACGTCCTGGCATGGGCCCCATTTGCTTGGGCTGGAGGATCTTTCGCGGGCTGAGATCGAATCGATTCTCGACCAGGCGGACGCTCTTGCTCGAGAGCTGGCTGCGAGCCGCAAGAAGCTTCTCGACCTGCAGGGCCGTGTGGTATTCAACCTGTTTTTCGAGAATTCGACGCGCACGCGTACCAGTTTCAGCCTGGCGTCCAAGCGGCTTTCGGCGGACACGCAGGATTTTTCGCCGGGGGGTTCGAGCCTTTCCAAGGGGGAGTCGTTCATCGACACGGCCAAGAATCTGGAGGCGATGGGGGCCGACATTCTGGTCGTCCGTCATCCCACGCCGGGGACGCCGCGGCTGTTGTCGCAGAATGTCGGCTGTGCGATTGTGAACGCCGGCGACGGGGCGCACGAGCATCCCACGCAGGCGTTGCTGGATTTGCTGACGATCCGCAGGGCGAAGGGGCGCATTGAGGGGCTCACGGTCGGTCTGCTGGGGGACATCGCGCATTCCCGCGTGGCGCGCTCGAACATCTGGGGCTTGCTCAAGCTGGGTGCGCGGGTGATTCTGTGCGGGCCTCCCACGCTGGTGCCGCGCGGCTGGGAGCGGCTTGCCTGCGAGGTGGCGTATCATCTTGACGAGGTGCTGCCGCGTTGCGATGTCATCAACGTGCTGCGGATCCAGTTCGAGCGGCAGCAGAACGCGCTTTTCCCGTCCGTTGGTGAGTATTCGCATTTTTACATGATGACCCAGGAACGTATCAAGGCGGCCCGGCCGGACCTGCTCATGCTCGCGCCTGGGCCGATCAATCGCGGAGTTGAGCTCACGCCTGAGGTGGCGGACGGCCCCCATTCGGCGATTCTGGACCAGGTGGCCAACGGGCTCGCGGTGCGGATGGCGGTGCTTTCGATGCTCTGCCGCGGGCTTGATGCGAGCCGGGCGGGCCGTGCGGCGCCTGGGGGGGGCTGAGTCCATGACGACCATCCAGATCCGCGGGGGGCGTCTGATCGATCCCGCGCAGGATCTCGACACAGTGGGGGATTTGTGGCTGGCGCGGGGCCGGATTCTTGGTCTTGGCAGCGTGGGTGAGGATCCCGACCTGGTGATCGACGCGGGGGGGATGATTGTTTGCCCTGGCCTGATCGACGTGCACGTGCATTTGCGCGAGCCTGGGAACGAAGAGGACGAGACGATTGCCTCTGGTGCGCGTGCGGCGCTTGCCGGGGGCGTGACGTCGGTGGCGTGCATGCCCAACACCCGGCCGGCGATTGACACGCAGGCGGCGGCGGAGTTTGTGGTGTTGCAGGCGAGGCGTGCGCGGCAGGCGAATGTCTTCCCGGTGGGGGCGGTGAGCAAGGAACGCAAGGGGCAGGAGCTTGCGGAGCTGGGTCAGCTTGTGGCGGGGGGCGCGGTGGCGTTTACCGACGACGGCGCACCCGTGGCGTCGGCGTCGCTCATGCGGCGGGCGCTTGAGTATTCCCGGATGTTCGACCGCGTTGTGATGCAGCACTGCCAGGTGCCGGAGCTCACCGACGGGGGGGTGATGAACGAGGGGTTTGAGTCGATGCGTCTGGGGCTTGGCGGCATGCCCGCTGCGGCCGAGGACATCATGGTCGCGCGCGACATCCGGCTTGCTGAGATCACCGGCGGCCGCCTGCACATCCAGCACATCTCCACAGCGCGCTCGGTGGAGCTCGTGCGGGAAGGCAAGCGCAGGGGCGTACGCGTGACGGCCGAGGCTTGCCCGCATCACTTCTCGCTCACCGACGAGTCGCTCCGCTCGTTCGATTCCAATTTCAAGATGAACCCGCCCTTGCGCACCCACGCCGATGTCGAGGCGGTCATCGCCGGGCTCAAGGACGACACCATCGAAATCCTGGCCACCGACCACGCGCCTCATGCTCGTGAGAAGAAGATGCGCGAGCTCGATCTGGCCCCCTTCGGCATCGTGGGGCTGGAAACGCTGTTGCCGATCACCATCAAGTGTCTGATCGAGCCGGGGCATCTTACCTGGCCGGAGGTCATCCGCAAGCTGACGGTGAACGCGGCTCAGCTTCTCAAGCTCGATCAGAAGGGGACATTTCGCCCGGGCAGCGACGCGGATGTGACGATCATCGACCCCCGCGTCGAATGGACGATCGACTCGTCCGAGTTTCATTCCAGGAGCCGCAACACCCCCTTCGAGGGCTGGAAGGTCCGGGGGCGGGCGCATGCGGCGATTGTCGCGGGGGAGCTGCGATATTCCCGCGACCCGCGTTTTGCCGAAGCGGCACGGGCTTGAATCCCTGGGGCAGGTGGCGAATGATGCAAGGGGCGGTCGTTCCGCGTCTGGAAATCAAGTGCATCATCGCGAGGCCTGGGTCTCGTGGAGTTCTTCATCGACGGTTACAACCTGATGCACGCCTGGGGCCGGATCTCCTCAACCCGGGCTGGCGAGGCCTTTCGCCGCGACCGCAGGCGGTTTCTGAACGACCTTGCGGACCGGCTTGGTCCGGACCGGGCGGGCCGGGCGACGGTGGTGTTTGACGCGTCCTCGCCGCCGGGGGACTTCCCGCTCGAATCGCGCTTTCGCGGCCTGGCGCTTGTGTTTGCGCTTGGCGACGAGAACGCCGACGCCCGTCTCGAACGCATGATTGCCCGCCATTCGCATCCCCGTGACCTGGTTGTGGTCTCGACCGATCGCCGCATTCGCCAGGCGGCCGCCAGGCGCAGGGCCCAAGCGGTGCGAAGCGAGGAGTTCCTCGACATGATCGAGCGCCTGGCACGCACCCGGAACACCGAGCATGAGCCCACGGACAACGCCGAACTGCCCGAGCCGCGCGAGGCCGAAGACTGGGCCCAGGTCTTCAGCGGCGTCGACACGATCCTGGCCTCCGAACCCGACCTTGCGCCCCCCGCGCTACTCACCGACGCCGAAATCGCCGCACTTGAGCGCGAAATCGAGGCGGAGTGGTAATGGTCCTGGGTAACGTAGCTGACTTGCGATAAGGGCCGGCCTCGATTCACCCGCGGGGTTACGCGGTATCCGGGCGAATGTTTGGAGTCAGGTGTGGCCAGTCGATCCGATTCGTAATCTCCATCCGCTTGGACGATACCCTTCGGGTCTGGTAAAAGTGGGATGTCTTGGCGGGGAGTGGAGCGCGGGAAGCTGCGTCATCGCCCGCCAGCGCACCAGGAACAACCAAGCAATGAAGGTCCACGAATATCAGGCCAAGGAGCTGCTCAAGGCGGCCGAGGTCGCGGTTCCCGCGGGGATCGTTGCGACCACCTCTGCCGAGGCGAAGAAGGCATATAGCGCGCTCGGAGGGGGGCTTATCGTCGTCAAGGCGCAGGTCCATGCCGGCGGTCGCGGCAAGGGGGTCGCCGTGGGACCCGAGGTCGACCGCGCGGTTGCGCTCAAGATCGCCAGCGGCGAGGCGCCTCGGCCGGCCGGTATGGCCAAGGGCGTGCAGCTTGTGAAGTCGGCTGAGGAGGCCGAGGCCGCTGCCGCCAGCTTGCTCGGCAAGACTCTGGTCACCTATCAGACGGGCGAACAGGGAAGCCCGATCTCCAAGGTTCTCGTGACGGTGGGGCACGACATCGCCCGCGAGCTTTACCTGGGCATGGCGGTCGATCGCGCGATCGGCTTGCCGGTTGTCATGGCCTCGACCGAAGGGGGCGTGGAGATCGAGACCGTGGCCAGGACCGCCCCCGAGAAGATTCTGCGCGTGCCGATCGACGTCGGCTGCGGCCTGCTCGACTTCCAGGCAAGGAAGATCGCCCAGGCGCTTGAGCTTTCGGGCGAGACGGCCAGGAAGGGGCATGTGTTCTTCAAGAACTTCGTCCGGCTGTTCCTGGACACCGACGCCTCGCTGGCTGAGATCAACCCACTGATCGTGACCGCCGCGGGCGATGTGCTCGCGCTCGACTGCAAGCTGAACTTCGACGACAACGCGATGTTCCGGCATCCCGAGGTCGCGGCGATGCTCGATCCCTCCGAGGAAGATCCCTCCGAGCTCCGCGCGGGCAAGAGCGGGCTGTCGTACGTGAGTCTCGACGGCGACATTGCTTGCCTGGTGAACGGCGCGGGGCTGGCCATGAGCACCATGGACCTGATCAAGTATCACGGCGGCGAGCCGGCGAATTTTCTCGACGTCGGCGGCGGGGCGAACAAGGACCAGGTGCTCGAAGGGTTCCGCATCTTGCTCTCTTCCGGCAACGTGAAGGCGGTGCTGGTGAACATCTTCGGCGGCATCATGAAGTGCGACACGATCGCGGGCGCGCTGCTGGCCGCGTACGACGAGATCGACTTCCGCGTGCCGCTGGTGGTGCGCCTGGAAGGCACAAACGTCGAGCTGGGCAAGAAGATGCTGCGGGAAAGCGGCAAGAAGATCATTACCGCCGACGGGCTCACTGACGCCGCCAAGAAGGTCGTGGCCGCGTCCAAGGGCGCAGCGTGATTCCCCAGGCGCATTCCCATCAGGCGCGTCTGGAAAGCGGAGAACCGCGCAGGCGCTCACTTGTGACATCCAGGAATACGAGAACTAACATATGAGCATTCTGGTCGGCAAGTCGACGCGGCTGATCTGCCAGGGAATTACCGGCAAGGCGGGCGCGTTTCATTCGGAGCAGTGCCAGGCGTACGGCACAAACCTGGTCGGCGGCGTGACACCCGGGCGCGGGGGCTCGAAGACGCTGGGCGTGCCGGTGTTCGACTCGGTGTCGCAGGCGGTGAAGGAAACAGGTGCGAATGCGTCGATGATCTTCGTGCCGCCGCCGTTCGCGGCCGATTCGATTCTCGAGGCGGCGGATGCTGGCATCGCCGTGATCGTGGCGATCACCGAGGGGATTCCGGTGCTCGACATGGCCCGCGCGGTGGCGTATCTCAAGGCGCATCATCCCACGGTGCGGCTGATTGGGCCCAACTGCCCCGGCATCATCACGCCGGGCGAGTGCAAGATCGGCATCATGCCCGGCTATATCCACAAGCAAGGCCGTGTGGGCGTGGTGAGCCGCTCGGGCACGCTCACGTATGAGGCGGTGTGGCAGCTCACGAATCTGGGCATTGGCCAGAGTACCTGTGTGGGCATCGGCGGCGACCCCGTCAACGGCACGAGCTTCGTGGACGCGCTTGCCATGTTTGAGGCGGATCCCGACACGGAGGCCGTGCTCATGATGGGCGAGATTGGCGGCGACGCCGAGGAGAAAGCCGCGGCGTTCAAGGCCGCGGGCAAGTTCACGAAGCCGCTTGCGGCGTTTATCGCCGGCCAGACGGCTCCGCCTGGCAAGCGCATGGGGCACGCCGGCGCGATCATTTCTGGCGGGTCGGGCAAGGCGTCAGACAAGATCGCCGCGCTCGAGGCCGCGGGCATCAAGGTTGCCAAAAGCCCCGCGGACATGGGTGTCACGCTCCAGGCCGTGCTCAAGAGTTAGACCGTTTGATGAACCAAGAACCCTCGAGCCCGGGAGCGGGCGTCAATCCCTGGACCACGCTTGCGCGCAGGCTCGTCTACGCGAATCCGTGGATCAAGGTCCGCGAGGACCAGGTGATTCGCCCTGACGGCTCGCGGGGAATCTACGGCGTTGTCGAGTTTCAGAACCGCGCTGTCGGCGTTTTGCCGGTGGAGGACGACGGCTCGATCTGGCTCGTCGGCCAGCACCGTTACCCGCTTGGCGCGTACTCGTGGGAAATCCCCGAAGGAGGGTCGCCGTTCTCGGAGCCACCCGAGCAAACTGCGCTGCGCGAACTGCGTGAAGAGACCGGCTTAAGCGCAGAGTCGCTCGAGCTTGTCGCCACCGTCCACCTCTCCAACTCGGTCTGTGACGAGATCGGCTATGTGTACCGCGCGGTCGGGCTGACGCAGGGTCCGTCACAACCGGAGGGGACCGAGCAACTGGTCGTGCGTAAAACGCCCTGGGATGAAGCCTGGGCGATGCTCGCGCGCGGCGAGATCACCGACTCGTTGTCGGTGATCGCCATCTTGCACGAGGCTGTCCGGAGAGCAACGTCAGGTGTGCGAGGGGGTCTTTAGTCGCGTCCCCGGGTGCTCGCGGGCACCCAGGATGCCCGCAGCGCGGATTCCTTGTACGCGGCCTTCGCCGAGGTCCTGGCCGAGTCGTCCGGGAAGAAACGACCGGGGCAGACCGTCGGCGTGGCCGCGACGCGCGTGTGAGTGGCAACCCGGCTCGGGCGGATGTTATAGCGGCCCTCGAGATACGCCGTGAGCGCCTTGAGTGCTTCCATCTGCCGGGGCGTGGGAGGCGCCTTGTCGAAGTTGCCGATCAGACAGACTCCGACGCCGTATTCCTCAAAGTCATGGTTCTGGGCGTTGCGGCAGTGAATGCCGGGTTTTTGCTGATTCCAGCGTGAGGCGACTTCGATCTGGCCATCGCCGCTCGTGGTGCCATTGCCGATCACGAAATGGTAGCCGCAGCCATCGTAGCCGAGCCGCTTGCGATGGTCGCGATCAATCTGGGCGTAGTCTCCCTCGGCGGTGGCCGAATGGTGGATGATCACATACTTCCAGGGGCGGTCGGCCTTGTCGGGGTAAGCAAGCTGGTCCGCCGCGGTATCGCTCAAGAAGTCACGCAGCCGGGGGTCAAGGCTCGCCTGCCGGATCACCCGAGGCGCCCGTACCGACTGGTCGAATTGCGAACGCCGGGCGTTCGGCTTGGCGCGGGAGGTGGTTGAGTCTTCGAGGCTCGGTCCGTTGCCCGTTGAACCAGGCGTTTTCGTGGGCGCGGACGGCTTCTGGCTCGACGACCGAGAATTCGAGCCTGGATCAAAGTCAGGGTCCTGGCCGATTCGCGACCTCGGAGTCGCCTCATTCGGCACCGACTGAACCGACTTCCCGCTCTTGCTCGATCCGCTCGGCAAACTCGGTACAGTCGATTCAATCGTTCCTGCTTCCGCATCCTGTGTGATCGAACTCGACACCGAGGAGTCGACCGTTCCCCCCGACCTGGATTCGCAGCCCACGCAAGGCGCGCCTGAACTCACCGGCGCGCCGGCATATATCGGCCGATACGACGACCGCGACCGCGCACAACCAGGTACGCTTGCCAACACGAGCACGCCCGCCGACATAGCGGCAAGCCCTGCGCGCACCCCGAACCTATCCATCATATGCTGGATCATCTCGCTTCTCCCGTTCAGGCGGTCTCATCACCCAGCCATCGGGGCCGGGGCTTACAATCGTTGCATTCGCAACCGCAGTGCCAAACTCAGGATCTCATTGCCAGCTTTGACCGCCCGAAATCGCGGCTTTCGACTCAAGTCTACACGCCATTTGGCCGAAGGAAGCTTCACTCCAATTTTTTTTCCTTTTTTTCTCAAGTTCCGATCGGACTCTTCCGCACAACCGATCGGAAGCCCTTTCAACACCGATTGTCAAAATGGGAAGTGAAAGGAGCAGGCGGGCAGGGTCACGGCCTTTGGGGCTTAGCCTTGACGGCCTGCCGATCTCAGCATGCAAGAAATGGGTCGAATAAGAAGAGTGCAAGGCGTGGGATGGTTGGGTCGATCAGGGCGAACATGCCGGATTGTGCGCCGCCGGATTGCCACCAGGCTGGCGGTTCGCGTAGCCTTGCGGCAAGGATTTCTTTCGGTGTCTCGGCTTCAAGAACGCCCCGGCAAAGGGCCGCGGCGGCCAGCGGGTTCACGGTTCCCTGGATGACGCTCATCATGCCAGCCTTGCTTTCTGAAGGTCAGTCGCGGCCGGTGTTTCGCGAGACTGCGGTTGCCGCGGCGGACGGCGTGATTCTGAATCTGGGCGTGGGGCCGGATCATGGTCCGCCCCTGGTTTGTATCCACGGCCTGGGAAGGTGCTGGCGTGATTATATGACGCTCTTTCCCGCGCTCTTGCCGTACTGGAAGCTCCACGGCGTCGACCTCCGCGGGCACGGTAAATCGAGCCGGGTCACGGGGCGTTACCTCATCCGGGATTATCTGGAAGACATGGGATCGCTCCTTGAGCACGTTGGCCAGCCGGTGGTGCTGTTTGGCCATTCGCTCGGTGCGATTCTGGCGCTCGCGGCCGCGGCGCGCTGGCCGGAGCAGGTGAAGGCGGTCGTGGCCGAGGATCCGCCGTCGGAGGGTTTTCTGGAGCGGATCCTCGAGACGCCTTATGCGCCGATGTTCGAGGCGATGCAGCGGCTGGCGGGAAGCGCGGAGTCACACGACGTGAGGGGTGCCGCGTGTGCGCTCGGGGACGTCATTGTGGCGCGCGACGAGGCGGGCCGGCCAATCCGCCTGGCGGAGACGCGCGACGGTGCATCGCTGCGCATGAGCGCGCGGTTCGCACGCGACCTCGATCCCGGAATCTACGAGCCCGTGCTCGCGCGGCGCTGGTGCGAGGGCCTTGACCTGCCGGGGCTCTTGCCCCGGATCGCCTGCCCGGTGCTCTTGCTTCGCGGCGATGAGGCACGCGGAGGCATGCTGCCCCGGGCCGATGCCGAGACGATGCTCGCCCAGATCCCGGACGCCACGCTCGTGGATTTCCCCGGCGTCGGCCATCAAATCCACGCAATGGATTGCGCCAATCTGGTCCGCGTGACGGTCAGTTTCCTGGAATCGCTCTAGAGCGCGGGGACCGGCCGCGGCGCTGGTCAAACGGACACGAAGCGAGTAGATTGTTTGGGACGATGTAGGACTCGGCCTGCCGGGGATCGGTGGGCCGTTTTTTGTCTTCAAGGGAAGCGGTCCGTGGCGCGGGTGCGACGCACTCGCCGCGCGGCCGAGGTGGCCTCATGCCGGCGTATCATCCGCAGCTCATTGAACCCAAATGGCAATCGCACTGGGAGCGTGAAAAGCTCTTCCGCGCCCAGGATCTCGACCGTTCGCGCCCCAAGCTCTACATCCTCGACATGTTCCCCTATCCCAGCGGCGAGGGGCTGCACGTCGGCCATCCCGAGGGCTACACCGCGACCGATATTCTCTGCCGGTTCAAGCGGATGCGGGGCTACAACGTGCTCCATCCGATGGGCTGGGACGCCTTCGGCCTGCCGGCGGAACAGTACGCGGTGAAGACCAACACGCACCCGCGGATCACCACCCAGCGCAACATTGACAACTTCCGCCGCCAGATCAAGTCGCTGGGGTTCTCGTACGACTGGGATCGCGAGATCGATACGACCGACCCGCGCTATTACAAGTGGACGCAGTGGATCTTTCTGACGCTCCACGGCACGTGGTACGACCCGGATTTTGAGTGGGTCGATCCCGCTGGCCGGCCGCGCAAGGGGAAAGGGCGGCCGATCGCGGAACTGCCGATCCCGCCCGGCGAGCCGGATCCCGCGGGGTATCGCGATGCGCGCAGGCTTGCCTACCGCGCGCTTGTGCCGGTGAACTGGTGCCCTGAGCTGGGCACGGTGCTCGCCAATGAAGAGGTGATCGACGGCAAGAGCGAGCGCGGCGGGCATCCGGTCGTGCGCATGCCGCTCAGGCAATGGATGCTGCGGATCACGGCCTACGCCGAGCGTTTGCTGGAAGATCTCGAGGGCGTCGACTGGCCGCGCCCGATCAAGGACATGCAGCGCAACTGGGTGGGTAAGAGCGAAGGGGCGATCGTGCATTTTCCGATCGCGGGGATGGCGGACGCCGCGATCAGCGTGTTCACCACCCGCCCCGACACGCTCTTTGGTGCGACCTACATGGTGCTCGCGCCCGAGCATGAGCTCGTCGAGCGCGTGGCCACGCCCGCGCAAAAGGCCGAGGTCGAGCGCTATCGCCAGGCCGCGGCGTCCAAGAGCGACCTCGACCGCACCGACCTGGCCAAAACCAAGACCGGCGTGTTCACCGGGGGTTACGCCGTCAATCCCGTGAACGACGCCCGGATCCCGATCTGGATCGCGGATTATGTGCTCATGGGTTATGGCACAGGCGCGATCATGGCGGTTCCCGGGCACGACGAGCGTGACTTCGAATTCGCCCAGGCGTTCAACTTGCCGATCGTGCGTGTGGTGGCCGGGAGCCTGGACCAGGCTTCCGCGCCCTTAAGCGCGGCCGAGGCCGAGCCCGGCGTGGCGGTGAACTCGCGCAATGCCGAGCTTGTGCTCGACGGCAAGCCAACGGCCGAGGCCAAATCGGCGATCGTGGGCTGGCTCGAGTCGCGCGGCAAGGGGAAGGGGACCGTCGCTTTCAAGCTGCGCGACTGGCTCTTTTCACGCCAGCGCTACTGGGGCGAACCGTTTCCCGTGGTGATCGACGAGCACGACCAGGTGCTGGCGATCGCGCACGATGAGCTGCCTGTTGCGCTGCCGGAGCTCGATGACTTCAAGCCTTCGGGCAAGCCGGAGCCGCCGCTCGGCAAGGTCACCGACTGGGTGCGCTATTCCGAAAAGGCGCGGAGAGAAACCAACACCATGCCCCAGTGGGCCGGATCGTGCTGGTATTACCTGCGCTATCTCGATCCCACCAACGACCAGGCGCCCTTCGATCCCGAAAAAGAACGCTACTGGATGCCGGTCGATCTCTATGTGGGAGGCGCTGAGCATGCCGTGCTCCATTTGCTCTACAGCCGCTTCTGGCACAAGGTGCTCTTCGACCGCGGGATCGTGAGCACCATGGAGCCGTTCCAGAGGCTCGTCAATCAGGGGATGATCCTGGGCGAGGTCGAATACACGGCATACGTGGACGACGCGGGGCGCTATCTGTCAGCGACGGAGGTCGAGGAGGTCGAGGACGGGCACATCACCCAGCACGGCAAGCAGGCCAAGCCGGCGCGGCTGACCGAGGAGCAGGTGGTCAAGAAGGGGAACGACTTCGTGCTGGCGCAGGACCCGGCGATCCGGGTTTCCGCGCGTGCGCACAAGATGTCGAAGAGCCGGGGCAACGTGATCAATCCCGACGCGGTGGTGGCCGAGTATGGCGCGGATAGTCTCAGACTTTATGAGATGTTCATGGGTCCGCTCGAGGCGGTGAAGCCGTGGAGCATGCGTGGGGTCGAGGGGGTGTACCGGTTCCTGGCGCGGGCGTGGCGGATGGTTGTGGACGCGGACGCCGTGGAGACGCGGCTCGATCCCCGCGTGCGGGATGTTGAGCCCACGCTCGAGCAGGCGCGGGTCACGGCGCGGACGGTCGCGGCGGTGACGGACGATCTCGAGGCGCTGCGGTTCAACACGGCGATCAGCCGGCTCATGGAGTTTGTGAACGCGTTCACCACGGCCGAGGTGCGGCCGCTCCGGGTGATGCGCACGTTTGCGCTTTTGTTATCGCCGCTTGCGCCCCACCTGGGGGAGGAGCTGTGGCGGCTGCTGGGGGCGGAAAAATCGCTGGCGTATGAGCCCTGGCCGGCCCATGACCCTGCGCTTCTGGTTGAGTCGGAGATCGAGGTGCCGGTGCAGATCAACGGCAAGCTGCGGGGCAGGGTGGTTGTGGCGGCGGACAGCGACGCGGCTGCGCTCGAGGCGGCGGCACGGGCGTCGGACCGGGTTGCGCCGTTGCTCGAGGGCAAAACGATCCGCAAGGTCGTGGCGGTGCCGGGCAAGCTCATTAATTTTGTCGTTAGCTGATCAGGTCGAGGAACGGGCATGAGTCGGTCGCGCTACCTGATCGGCATCGATCTGGGCACAACCAACTGCGCGGTGGCGTATGTGGATACGAAGGGGCGCGAGCGGCCCACGGCCGACATTCGCGACTTCGCCGTGCCGCAGCTCGTTGCGCCGGGGGAATCCGCGCCCCGGGCGATGCTTCCCTCGTTTTTGTATCTGCCGGGCGTGCATGAGCTGCCCCCGGGGGCAGCGCGGTTGCCCTGGAACGACGGCGCGGGCAACATCGTCGGCGAGTTCGCCCGCGCTCAGGGAGCCAAGGTCCCCGCCCGCCTGGTCTCGAGCGCGAAGAGCTGGCTTTGCCACGCCGGCGTCGACCGCCGCGCAGCCATTCTGCCCTGGGGCGCGCCTGAGGATGTGCCCAGAATCTCCCCCGTCGCTGCCTCCGCCGCTTACCTGGCGCACATTCGCGATGCCTGGAACCACGAATTCGCCCAGGACGAGCCCGCGAACCGGCTCGAGAACCAGGACATCGTGCTCACCGTGCCGGCGTCGTTCGATGAGGCCGCGCGCGAGCTCACCGTCGAGTCCGCGCAGGCCGCAGGTTACACAAACCTGACATTGCTCGAGGAGCCGCAGGCAGCATTCTATTGCTGGATCGTGACGCACAAGGATCACTGGCAACGCGAGGTGCGGGCGGGCGAGCTGATTCTGGTGTGCGACATCGGCGGCGGCACGACCGACTTCAGTCTGATCACGGTGATCGAGACCGATTCCGGCCCGGGCTTTCGCCGGGTTGCGGTGGGCGACCACCTGATGCTCGGGGGCGACAACATCGACCTGGCGCTTGCGCATGTGGTGGAGCGCAAGCTTGGGGGCGCGCGGCTCGACGCGGAGCAGTGGAACGCGCTTCGGTTCGCGTGCCGCACGGCGAAGGAGCAGCTTCTGGGCTCGGCCGATCGATCCGCGAGGTATCCGGTGATCATCGCGGGCCGGGGCTCGCGGCTGATCGGGGGCGGCGTGCAGAGCGAACTTTCGCATGCGGAGGTTGAAGCCGCGGCGCTTGAGGGCTTCTTCGGCCGCGTGGCGCCGGGGGATGAACCCGCGCGGGCGGGGCGAACGGGGCTGCAGGAATTCGGCCTGCCCTACGTTTCTGACCCATCGATACTCAAGCATCTTGTCAAGTTTTTGCGCATGCATGCCGCGGAGGTTGCCGCGCATTCAGGGAGTGCGCGGGACGATCGTCCGAGCCGGCCGGACGCGATCCTTTTCAACGGAGGCGCGCTGCAGCCGGAGATCGTGCGGCGGCGGATCGTGGACGTTGTGACGTCGTGGTTCGCGGCCGAGCCGGAGGCGCGCGGCCCGCGGGTGCTCGTGAATCCGTCGCTCGATCTCGCTGTGGCCAGGGGTGCTGCGTATTACGGCGTGGTCCGCAGGGGGGGTGGAATCCGCATCGGCGGCGGCACAGCGCGGTCGTTTTACATCGGGCTCGAAACCCACGACCCCGAGCGCCCGTGGCTTTGCGTTGTGCCGCGCGACGCCCAGGAAGGATCTGAGATCGCCCTCGTCGGCCACGACTTCGATTTGCTCACCGGCCAGCCGATTCTCTTTCCGCTGGCTTCGAGCTCGGTTCGGCCCGACGACAGGCCGGGTGATCTGGTGAAGGCCGACCCGGATACCATCCGGGCCTTGCCCGCGCTCGAGTCGATGATCCGCGTGGGGCGCAAGGCCCGGGGCGACCGCGCCGCGGTGAGCCTCGCCGCGCGCGTGACCGAGGTCGGCACCATCGAGCTGTGGTGCCAGTCGCGCACCGATCCCAGGCGCTGGCGGCTCCAGTTCCAGATGCGAGGCGCGGGGAGCCAGGGTCAAAACGAATCCGCCCAGGCCGGGCAGGTGGTGCTGGAACAATCGGACGTGGATCGGGCGATCGATGCGGTGCGCGAGTCGTTCACGCTCCCGCTGGCCAGTCCTGATCACGCCCCGGCCAGACTGATCAAGCGGCTCGAGGAGCGGCTTGACGGCCCGCGTGCAAGCTGGCCCCCATCCGCGCTCCGCGCGCTCTGGGATCCGCTGCGCGACCGGGCCGAGACCCGGCTGGCGAGCCCGAGCCACGAGTCGCGCTGGCTGAATCTGGCGGGCTACGTGCTCCGCCCGGGCGTGGGCTTCCCGCGTGACGAGCTACGGGTCAAGGCGCTCTGGTCGCTTTTTCATCAAGGTGTGAAGCATCAAAAAGATGTGCAATGCTGGGCGGAGTGGTGGATTCTCTGGCGGCGTGTGGCGGCGGGGCTTCAGCGCCCGCATCACGAGGAGCTCGAGCGCCGATTGACCCCGTTCCTGATTCCCGCGAAGGGATCGTCGCCATCGAGGAAGGCGGGGCGGCCGAAGCCGGAATCGCACGAGCTGGCGGAAATGTGGCGCTGCGCTGCTGCGCTCGAGCGGGCGAATCTCACGACAAGGCAAGCCTATGGGGATGCCTTGCTGTCGGAACGTTCGACGGCTCCGCCGCATGTGGTGCTCTGGTGTTTGGGGCGGCTAGGCGCCCGGGCGCCGCTCTATGCCCAGGCGGAATCGGCCTTGCCACGGTCCGTGGCTGAGCGCTGGCTGGGCGTGTTGCTCGGGCGCGCGTTCACCGGCGAGCGCGAGACGGCGGACGCGATTTTTGCACTTTCCGAACTTGCCAGGGTCACTGGCGACCGCGCGCGGGATGTGAGCGACGACTTGCGCGCGGCCGTGCTCGAGCGGCTCCTTGCGCTGGGTGCGCAGGGTGAGGCCGTCGCTCCCGTGCGCGAGTATCACGAGCGCGCCCTCGCGGAGCAATCCGCCGCGCTTGGGGATGCGCTTCCCGTCGGCCTCCGCTTGACGTCCACGCCGGCGGCGGGAACCTGAGGCAGGTCAATCGGTCTTCGGCCTCGAGGATCTGTTTCGGCCTAGCGCAGGGTGCGTTCACGCGCGCGGCTGGCGGTTTCGGTGCGGGCGGCGGCGGCCTCGTCAAGGCTGGCCTGGCGCGGTTTGCCGCGGGCGTCGACGCGGGGTTCAACGAGCCGCCAGTTCTTGCCGTCGCTTTCGATCACGATGGTTCCCAGGAGATCGGTGCGAGCGAGCGGGACATTTGAGCGGGCGAGCAGGCTGACGGTTTCGGGGTGGGGGTGGCCGTAGTCGTTGCCGCGCCCCACACTGGCGATGGCGAGCTCGGGCCGCACCAGGGCGAGCCAGCGCGGGTCGAGACCATTGCGGCTGCCGTGGTGTGCGAGCTTGAGAATGGTGCACCGGGCGGCGAGCGCGGCGTCGGTGCGCAGCCACTGGGCACGCTCCGGGGTCTCGCTGTCCCCGGTCAGCAGCATCGAGAAGTCGCCGTAATCGAGCCGGATCCCGATCGAGTTGTTGTTTTCGTCTCGCCTGTCCTCGCTCGTCGCGGGGAAGACGGTCAGCCGCACCGAGCCGAGCTCGATGCGCCTGGGGTGGTCGAGGGGGCGGATGACGGTGATTTCCTCGGCCTCGATGGTTTTGAGCAGCTTGAGAAACAGCCGGGTGGAATGGCCGGAATCGCTCGCCAGGAAGTAGCGCGGGTGGTAGCGTTTGACGACTTCTTCCATGCCGCCGTAGTGGTCGGAATGGTGATGGCTGACCACGGCGAGATCGACGTGGTCGACGCGACGGGCGCGGAGTAGCTCAGCCGCGCGGGTGCGGGTGGGGCCGGCGTCGATGAGCGCGGTTTTGCCTTCGGGAGAGCGAATGAAGATCGAGTCGCCCTGGCCGACGTCGAGCACCTCAATGACCAGAGGCGCGCGGCCGAGCTCGGCGTGCCCGGCCGGAGTCGGGGCCAGCCCGAGACCGGCGAACAGCAGGCCGGCAAATGCCATCGCACGCAGAACGAACGGCCGCGCCAGGTTCATAGGCTCACATCTCCGCCAGGGTCCCGGCTCGTCAGGCGTTCGTTCACGGCCTTCGAATCCGCGGCGAGCGCCTGGGTGGCCGCGTGGTCGATCTCGAGCCGAAGCGTGAGCACCACACCCGGGCGTGCATCGGCAGGCAAGAGTGCCCGCGGCAGTGAGACCGTGTCGCCAGCGTCGGTCACCAGGACGGCAACGTCCCGGGCTCGTCCTTCGATGCGATCGAAGGAAAGCGTGATAGGCTCAGCCACGTTCGGGGCTCCGTTCCCGGTTCCTTGAGTCGGGTAACCCTACAACCCTAGGGCGCGTTTTCAGCGGATGATGACGTCATCCGAATTTGTGCGCGCGTTGCGAGTCGATTCGCCCGTCTCGCCTTCCGCGCCTGGCAGGTCGCCCAGCCGCTTGCTAGCGACCACGATTTTCGACTTCGACCCGTCCGTGCCCCTGTTCAACCTCCGCGCCGGCTCGAGCGTGAATGTGCCCGATTTGAGCGGAAACTCCCGCGGGGCGCTGCTCTCGGGCGTCAGTACAAACCGGGTCGGCGGCATGAACAGGCCGGTCATTCGGTCATAAACCTCGACCACGAGCGACTGACCCGGCTTCCAGGCCACATGAAACGGCCGATAGGGCCAGCCGGTCGCCAGCTCGTCCCGCCCTGCCGTCGCCAGCCGTTCGCCGTACGCCTTTGTTTCAAAGACCGTCTCGTCGCGCCCGTCGGACTCCAGGCGCACCACCTTGGCCTGGATGTCGAGCGTGTGCCCCGGCTTGAACAGGCTGGGATCGAGCGCAACGCTGGAGATCGTCACCTCGAACTCGCCCGGCTGGGCGAATTCGTCGACCTGAGTGATGGTTTTCTCGACCGTCTCGGCCACGTCGTTTTCAAGCTGGCTCAGGTTCTGGGGCGTGCCCTGGTTGGAGATGCTGGCCAGGAAGTCGCGCACGACCGGGTGATCCTTGAAATACGCGCCCCCGATCCCCGCGCTTCCGCCCGAAAGCAGCAGAAACCAGTAAACGAGCCGTCTGAGGAGGGACGGCTTGCGCTTGCGACGAAATCCGAACATCGGTCGAGTCCTTGACCTGATCACGGCCCGCGCCAGGCCGGGGGAAGAAATGTCCGCGCAGGGACTGAGCAGAGGAGCGCCTCGCCCACGGCGACTTGTACCATGACCACGAACGCGGTCAAGGTCGATCGCGGCTGGGCGAGTTGCGAAAACCGGGTGGCCAGGGGGAGGTGATCGAGGAGTGTTTGTCGGCAGGCGTGGCCTGGGGTTCCCGATCGCGGATTCAGGTGGCCGTCCCTGGAGTTCGCCCCGCGGTCAGGATGTACGCGAGCAGTGCGAGGCCGAGGCCGAGGCCGAGCAAGGCCTTGGCATACCCCGGCGCGGGTCCTGGCGAAACGAAGGCCTCGATCACGCAGGCGACGGTGAGCAAGGGGATCACGCCCAGGAAGATGAGCACCGCTTTGCGGCTTTTCTGGCGAAGCTCGACGCCTCGGCGATAGCGCCCGGGGAAGAGCTGGGCCTGGGCGAAGAGCAGCCCTGCGCCGCCGGCCAGCCAGATGGCGGGGAGCTCGAGCGAGCCGTGGCCGATGACGAATTCGGCGAGGGGCCCGAGCATGCCCACCCGCAGGCAGGCGGCCGCGACCCCGCCGAGCATGAGACCGTTGAACACCATGAGCCAGGTCGTGCCGATCCCCGCGGTCACGCCCAGGCCCCAGGCCAGCAGCGAAACCTGGATGTTGTTGACACCGATCTTGCTGGCCGCGGAAGGCGCTGTGCGGGTGAGCGACTCGGTCCAGAGATGACCACTCTCGAGCGCGGAGCGCATCGCCGGACTGACAAAAAAGTTCTCGAGCGCAGGATTCCACACGCAGCCCAGAAAGCCGACCACCGCCCCCGCCCAGAACACCGCGGTCGCGAACAGAATCGGTCCGGACGCCTCACGCACCGTGCGCGGCCAGGTCTCGCGAAAGAATTCCAGCCAGTTTCTTGACTGCGATCGACCCGCCTGGTAGAGCACGCCATGGGCCTGACCGACAAGCTGCTCGAGCTCGCGCGCGACGCGGTGGTCGCGGTAGAGCATGCGGGCGTATGCCAGGTCCGAGACCGCCTGGCGATACAGGCTGCTCCCCTCGCGAAAGCGGTCGAGCGGCACCCGCGCCAGCGAAACCTTTCGAGCCTCGGCCACGAACGATTCCAGCGCTTTCCAGGCGTCTTTTCGCGAGCGGATGAATTCATGAACGAGCATCGCGGGTCAACTCTCAATCGCGTAATTACCGTCCGCACGCCGGAAAACATCGAGATCACGTACCTCCTCGCGGGGCCGACCGGGCGGGCGGCGGCGTACTTCATCGATCTTCTGGTTCTCTACGGCGTCATGGTGTTCGGTATTCAGATTCTGGCCCTCATGATCGCGGAGCTTGAACGGAACGCGGGAGACCGATCCGGGAACCTGGCCGCGATCCTGATGACCGCTGGCTTTTTTCTCGTCTATGAATCCTATTTTATGATCCTCGAGTGGTTCATGAATGGCCAGACCCCTGGAAAACGCCTGCTGGGCATTCGGGTGATCAAGCGCGGGGGCTACGCACTCGGATTTCTGGACAGCGTGATTCGCAACCTGCTCCGCGTGATCGACTTCATCCCGCTCTTTTACGGCGTGGGGCTCGTGAGCCTGCTCTTAACACGCTCTTGCCAGCGGATTGGCGACATGGCGGCCGGTACCTTCGTGGTTTACCAGGAAGAGGTCAAAACCAGCTCGCTCCTGGTGCAGCCGCCGCGGACGCGTGCCACGTTCGATCCGCTCCCCCCCGCGCTGCTGGCCGCGGTGCCCGTCGAGGCCGTCACGCTCGCGGATGAATATCTTACTTCACGCGAGCAGCTTCTACCGCGGCCCCGGCAGGAAATCGCCGCCGCGCTCGTCACGCTCATCACCCGTGCCAGCGGGCTGGCGTACAACCCCAGGCAAAGCGTCGAAGGCTTTCTGGAAGCCGTGGTTACTCAATCCTCGCAAATTCCGCCATCGACATCCCAAAGTCCGCAGGAATTTGGATTCCCTTCTTGAGCAACCGCCGTTCGATCTTGGACCGCGCTTTGGCCAAAGCACGCTCGGTGTCGATCACACGCGTGCCCGCCCAGCGATCGCCGAATCGGCGAATCCGGGGATCCCAGTAAGGAACTAGCATATCAATAAGGTTAAAATAGGGGATCATCAGGCTGGACCAGCGTATGATGCTCTGGCCGTACGAAAGAGGCGTTGCACCGTCGGACGACTTGACCACGCGCAGGCCAAACAGGCGCTTGCCCGGTCCCTGGCCGCGGAAAACGGCGTCGCGAAAGGCCAGCACAAAAAAGCCCAGAAAGAGAAGCCCAACGGCAATGAAGCTCCCGGTTTCACCCATTCGCAGCACGGCGTTGAGTCCCAGGAAGAGCCCGAAGGGCAAGTAAACCAGGCCAAAGATATCGACGAAGTAGGCCAGGAATCGGCGGTTGTACACGCTTGATTGGCAGCGGCGGCAGAAGAAGAACTGTTTCTTGTTGGAGGACTTGTTTCGGCATTTGGAACAATAAGGTGCATGGCAGCGAGCGCAGACGTACTCCGCACCATACTTGTGCCAGGCGCAGGGTGTTGAACCCAGGGCGAGCGCCTGGCGCTCCTTGCGCTTCCTGGGCCAGACTTCTTCCAGGCGATCCCCGATCGCGATCCCTGCATGGGCGAGCTCGAGATCCTGCAAGAATTCAGGGCGATCGGCGACGGGTCGAGACTCGGCCTCGGTGCAGTGGCGGACCAGCGTGTTGGGCGTGATCGTGCCATCCTTGAGGAATTGTTGCAGCGTCGCGCGGGAGGCCGGGCCATAGACATTCTCGTCCGCCGACTCGAGATACCAGCCGATCTCGTAGGGATCCATGCGTCTACCTCGCTCCGTTCTCAGGCGATCTCCTGGCGATGCTTCGCTTGAACAGCTCTGACAAGGGTCCGTTCATAACCGATCGGAAGAGTGCCGGCAAGCGGCCGCAACGCCACGAAATCACAATCTTCGCCTGGCTTACCTGGGTGCTTGCGGCGGACGTTTGAAGAACTACAATTGCGTACTGCATGTTTTTAATCTTGCCGGCCTGGGTTGAACGCAACTCGTGGTGTGGATCGAAGCGCGGAGCACGGCATGGCGGCAAAGAAGATGGCCTTCCGCCGGATCCTCGCTCAGACCGATCTGGCATTCTGGTGCATTCACGACCACGTGGGCGTGCTGAGCGTTCTGGGTTTGCCCACGCTGGCGGCATTCGTGGCCTCAGCGCTTGGGGCGGTTTCGTTCTTTCGGAACACGGTACCGCCGGAGGATGGATTCCTTGTCTTCCTCGGGACCATTCTCGCGTCGGTGTGGCTGCTTCTGGTGTTCATTGCGTGCCCGCTTCCCTGCGCGGTTTTTGCCTGGAAGCTCGCATCCGAGGAACAACCCACCGCGGGTGAGTGCTACGCGTTCTGCGTTCGCAGGAGCGGTCGGCTGATCTGGGCCTTCGTACGGCTCGTGCTGGCCTGGTTGGCCGCGAGCCTGTTCTGGCCGGTGATGCTCTGGCTTTTGCCCAGGACCTGTTTTGTGCCCATGGTGGCGCTCTTCGAGAACGAGCGCAAGGTGTTTCGCCGCGCGGCCCGCGTGCTCCGCGAGGATAACGCGGTCGTTACGGTCGGGCTGATCTATACCGGCATGGCGCTCGTTCTGGCGGGCGTGGTCTTCCTGCCGCGGGTGCTTTTCAGCACCAGGGCGTTCGGGTCGAATCTGCTTGAGTCAAGCACGCAGGCCGCGATTGTGGAGTGGCTGTGGGTGGTCGAGGGAACCACGCTCGCGGTTCTGCTCACCGCGATCGCGATGTGCTGGAGCCTGTCGCTCACGTTCGTTTACCACGACATCCGCTCGACACGCGAAGGGGAACAGCTCAAGAAGCGGATCGAGGCGCTTGGCGAGAGGCTCGCGTTATGACCGGCGTAGTTGTGACGTGCTGGCTGGCGTTCGCATCGCCGGCGGCGACCGTGCAAGGTCGCTTGCCCGCGCGCGATCCCGCCGCCGTTGCGCGCGAGGTCTTCAGCCAGGACGACTTCTGGTGGAAGCGGCTTGAGCCCACGGAACGCGCGGGTGAACGAGACGGGACGTCCGTGTTCGCCGCCATCCGCCGGTTTCTTTGGAGCCTGATCAAACCGATCCTGGATTTCCTGGCGTGGCTTTTTTCAATTCCAGGCGCGGTTCTAGGAGGCGGGCGGTCGCTCTTGCCGTCCGTGGTCTGGCTGGTTGCGATTCCCGCCTTGATCTACGGTTTGTGGAAGCTCGCGCCCATCCTAAAGGACATGCTCATGCCGGGGTCATCCCAGGCGATGAAGCGCGACTCAGAAACCTGGACGGAACTGCCGAAGGCGGAGGTTCTGCTCGCGCAGGCGCAAGCGGCGCTTGGGCAGGATCGCTTCGCGGATGCGATCCGGCTTGCGCTTCTGGCGGTGATTGCGTGGCTAGTGCAGCAGGGGCGGATCCGGTTCGATTCCACCCGCACGAATCGCGAGCACGAGCGCGCGCTTGGGAGTACGCCCGAGCTTGCCGCGCAGTTCGCCCGGCTGGCCCGGATCCAGGAACGCGTCTGGTACGGCCGAGTGCAGGCCAGGCGCGACGACGCCGTTCAGGCACTTGAGCTTTGCGTCTCCCTGTTGAGCGGGAAGGGGACGGCCGCTGGCTAGGAACACGCGAGCACGGTCAGTTGCCATCGCCCTGCTTTTGCTGGGGATGATCGGCCTTGGGCTGGTGGGGAGCAGGCTTGCCGTTTCCTATCGCAGCCCGTTCACAGGCTGCGCACGCGACCGCGGGACCGGCGGCGCCCTCGGAATCGTTCGCTGGGCAGGCCGGCTCAAGATACCCACCGAACTGCTCGAAGCTCCGCTCGTTGAAGCGCTTGACACGCTCCAGGCCAGCCGCGGCAACTGTGTAATCACCGCGGGCGATGGTCCGCTTACCGCGCCGGCGGCGAGCGAGTCCGCGAGCGCCTGGCCGCGCATCCGCGCCTGGGTCGCGCGCGGCAACACGCTTGTGGTCGAGACGACCTCACTGTTCGCCTTGCCCGAAGACGCCCGCGCGGAGCTAGCGCCCGTCGACGCGGCGTTCGCCCCGAGCGCCGACGCAAGCTCCTTTCTCGTTGGGGAGAATGAACTCCGGGTCGTGCCCAGCACCGCCCCGCTTGCCAGCGGCGAGTCGATGCGCGTGAACGCCGCTGGGCCGCGGCTCGTGCCCAGACCGCCGGAAGTGGGTCCGCCGCAACCAGGGGTCACGCTCAAAAGCTGCCAGCTTGCCGGCGACGAACGCGGCGGCGTGCTCTTTGTCTATCGCATCGGCGCGGGCTCAGTATACCTGCTGCTCGATTCTTACGCCTGGACGAACTCCGGCTTCGACCAGGGCGACAACGCGCGGCTGCTCGCGGACATTACTCAGCGGGCCATCCATGACGGCGGCGTGCTGGCCTTCGACGAGGATTCGCACGGCCACGGCCGCGCGCAGTCGTTTTTGACGTTCCTGGCGCAGCTTCCGGGCGCGTCGTCGTTCGCCTGGCTGGCGACGGTCTGGTTGGTGCTGTATGCGATCGGCCAGAACGTGCGGCTCAAGCCGGCGGAGCCATTCCACGAAAAAGAAAGGCGCACAGCGCGCGAGTATCTCGACGCCGTGGCGCAGCTTTACGATCGCGCCCGCGCTGCCCCCCTGGTGGTGGAAGCGGCGGCGAGGCGATTGCGGCAGCTCGAGCGTGCGACGGTCGAGCCGCCGGTCGCCGTGCGCGAAGTGTTGCAAAAGGCCGACGCCCTTGTCGCCGCCGGTGAACGCCCGCGCATTCCCCGGGCGGCGATCCACCTCGTCAAGCAGCTCATCCAAACCCGAAAGCAATATTATGGATCTCGCACGATTTCATGAACATGCATCTCGGATCAAGGCTGGCCTGCGCACGGTGTTCCTGGGCCAGGAAGACGTGATCGAGCAGCTTCTCGCCACGATCTTCGCCGGCGGGCATGTGCTGCTCGAGGGGGTGCCGGGGCTGGGTAAAACGCTGCTCGCGAAGACTCTGGCGCGGCTTGTCGAGGCGGAATTTCAGCGCATCCAGTTCACGCCTGACCTGATGCCCGCGGATATTGTGGGGACGGAGGTCTTTCAGATGGCCTCGCAGTCATTCCAGTTGCGCAAGGGGCCGATCTTCACCACGATTCTGCTGGCTGACGAGATCAACCGCGCTCCACCGAAGACGCAGGCAGCGCTGCTTGAAGTGATGGAGGAGCGCTCGGTGTCGCTGGGCTCGGAAACGCACAGGCTGCCGCCTCTGTTCACGGTGCTGGCCACGCAGAATCCGGTCGAATCGGAGGGTACGTATCCGCTCCCCGAGGCGCAGGTTGACCGGTTCATGACCAAGATTCTCTTGCGTTATCCCAGCGACGAGGTCGAGCTTGCGATTCTGGAGGCGTATCACCAGGGAAGGGATCTGCACCAGGCTGCCGCGCGCGAGCTCAAACCAATCACAACCCCGGACGAGATGCTCGCCGCGCGGAGGGATTTGCTAGGGATTCAGGTGGCGCCGGAGGTTCTGCGTTATCTGAACCAGATTGTGCGAACCACGCGGACATCGCCGCGAATCCAGGTGGGTGCGAGCCCGCGCGCGGGAGTGCATCTCTTGCTCATGAGCAAGGCGATGGCGGCGATGGACGGGCGGGAATATGTTGCGCCCGACGATGTCAAGGCTGCTGCGCCCGCGGTGCTCAGGCATCGCTTGATTCTGACGCCCGAGGCCCAGGTGGCGGCCGACACGCCCGATCTTGTGCTCGGCCGCGCGCTTGCTGATGTGGAGGTGCCACGCTAGCGGCATGATCGTTCCAACCCGGCGGTTTTACTGGCTGGCAATCGCGCCCTTGCTCGTTATCCTGGCGGGCAAGGGAGATCCCAGCGCCCTGCGCGTGGCGTGGATCGTGATGGGGGTCGCGGCCGCTGGGCTCGCGCTCGATGGTCTTTTCGCCCACCTGCGCGCGCAGCCGGTGTTCGAGCGCATCGCGCCCAATCGGCTCTTTCTCGACCAGCCCGAGAAGATCGCCTGGATTGTGGTGAATTCGAGCAATTCCGCGCTCAAGCTGGTGCTGGCCGATAGTGTGCCTGAAAGCTGCCGGGCCGAGCCCTCCACGTTTCGGCTCGAGGCGCCGCCGCGATCGCGGCAGGAAATCCATTACGACCTGGTGGCCCACGAGCGGGGCGAGGCGGAATTCGGCGATCTTGCCTACCGCATCCAGGGCCCGATCGGTCTGGCCTGGGCGCAAAAGCGATCCCCTGCGCCGCTGTCGCTCTTCTGCTTGCCTTACCTGGCCGGCGCAAAGGCCGCCGAGCTTGCCGAGCGCAGGGCGCTTTTACGCCAGGCCGGCAGCCATCGTTATCGCTTCCGAGGCGCGGGGACCTCGTTCGAATCGCTCCGCGAGTACAGCCCGCAGGACGACATCCGCTGGGTTGACTGGAAGGCCACTGCACGGCTATCGCGACCCATCAGCCGCAATTTCGAGATAGAACGACATCAGCAGGTCTTGATTCTGGTGGATTCCAGCCGGGCCATGACCACTTACTGCGGCCGCCGGACCAAGTTCGACGCCATGCTCGAGGCGGCGATCCTGGTCGCCCGCTCCGCGCTCAGCCAGGGAGACGGCCTGGGCCTGCTCGCGTTTTCCGACCAGGTAGAGAACTATCTGCACCCGCGCCGAGAGGCAGTCCAGCTCAAGGCCGTCATCGAAAGCCTGCACGCCCGGCAGCCCCGGCTGGTCGAGCCGAACTATGAAGCTGCGCTCACACTCGCGGCGAAGCGCAACCTCAAACGCACGCTCGTGATCCTTTTGACCGACCTGACTGTCACGGAAGCCGCGCGGAGAATGCTGCTTTACCTGCGGCTGCTCTATCCCCGGCATCTGCCCCTGGTCGTGACGATCGCGGACGAAACGATCGAGCAGGAGGAGCTGGCGATTCCGCGCACCGCGCTCGATTTTTATCGCCTGGGCGTGGCATGCGAGCTCTCCTACGAACGGGCGCTGCTCATGGAGCAGCTCAGGCGTTCGGGAGTGGAGGTGCTGGAATCCAGGGCGGATCAGGTTGCCATCCGCACGATCGAGCGTTATCTCGACCTCAAGCGCCGGCTGCGGTTGTAGCCTTCGGTCACAGTGATTTGACTTGGCTATCGGTGGCCTTTACAACAAATCCAGGTGGATGCCCGGTACGATCGATTTCCCGTGGCGAGGACGGCCGCGCTGCGGAGCGCGCCTGGTCGAGAGCTCAGGGCTCGCCGCCGAGACAGGAACCTGAGATTCGATGCAGAACGCGACCCCAGCGCAGGCGCTCATGGCCTCGGCAATACGCCTGCACCAGGCCGGCCAGCTTGCGCAGGCGGGACCCATGTACGCGCGGGTGCTCCAGCTTGAGCGCGATAATGCCGAGGCGCTTCATATGCTTGGTTTGCTGGAGCACCAGCGGGGCGACCACGCCAGTGCGATCCAGCTTATGAGCCGTGCCGTGGCGATCCAGCCGAACGCGTATGTGTATCACGCGAACCTGGCGGAGGCGTACCGGGCGCTTGGGCAATTCGAGCGCGCGGCCGGCTGCTGCCGCTCCGCGCTGGGGATCTGGCCCCAGTTTCCCGAGGCGCTTTGCAACCTGGGCAGCGCGCTTCAGGGTCTCAAGCGGCACGACGAGGCGGTCGAGCAGTTCGAGCTCGCACTCAAAGCCAGGCCGGGCTTTGTGGTCGCGCACAACAACCTGGGGATCTCGCTCCGCGAGCTGGGCCGAATTGATGAAGCGATCACGCACTTTGAACGGGCCGTTGCGCAGGCGCCGGAGTATGGTCCCGCGCAAACGAACCTGGGCCAGGCGTTGCTCGAACGCGGGCGCCTGGACGAAGCGCTCCCACACTGCCAGGAAGCGGTCAAGCTGGCCCCAAACGCCGCGGAGCCGCATCACAACCTGGGTAATGTTTATCGCTGCCAGGGTCGATACGACGAAGCCCGGACCGAGTATCTCGAAGCACTTCGGCTCGCGCCCAACCAGCCGCTCACAAGCGCGCATCTCGGCCTGGTTCTCAAGGCTGAGGAGAAATACGACGAGGCCGTCCCCTGGTTCAAAAGCGCGCTTGATCTCGAGCCCACGAACGCCGATTTCTGGTTCTGGCTGGCGGAGTGCTACGACGAGCTCGAGAACGCGCCCGAATCGATTTCCGCCTGGCAGGCGTTTGTCGCGCTCAAGCCGGACCACGCCGGCGCGCGGATTGCGCTTGGGCGGGCGCTCCAGGACGAGCATCGGTTCGCCGAGGCGCGTGCGCAATTTGAGGCTGCGCTTGCGATTCAGCCCGACGCCGCGGCAGCGCGGATGAATCTGGGCCACTTGCATGAGGAGGTCGGCGAGCTTGAGGAAGCCGAGGCCGACTATCGCCATGCCCGGGCCATGCAGCCTGATTTCCCACTGCCGCTGGGGCGGCTGGCTACGCTGCTGCGCGGCAAACTGCCTGAGGACGATCTCGCCGCGCTCGAGACCAGGCTGGCTGATGAGAAACTCACGCCCCATTTTCGCGCCCGGCTGCTCTTCGCGCTGGCGCATGTGCTCGATGCGCGGCAGGATTACGCCCGCGCGGCCCAGTGCCTGGAGGAATCGAACGCTCTTTCGCTCAAGACGGGCACACGCGCGAGCTACGATCCCGCCGATCACGACCGCTTTGTCGACCGGCTCATCGAGGCCTTCGATCTCGAGCTTTTGAGCCGGCTCGCGGGCCAGGGATCGGAATCGCGCAGGCCGATCTTTATCTTTGGCCTGCCCCGTTCAGGCACCACGCTCACCGAGCAGATTCTGGCCAGCCACGCCCGGGTCCATGGCGCGGGGGAGCTCCGGCTCGCGCGGCATTCGTTCGAGGCTGTTCCCGCCGTGCTCGGCATCGACGAGATCCCCGCGCTCGCCATGAAGCAGCTCACGCCTGAGGCCCTCAAGCGTATTGCCGATTTGCACTTGAAGGCCCTTGCCGAGCATGACGGCGGCACAAAGGACCGCGTTGTGGACAAGATGCCTGAAAACTATGCGAATTTCGGCTTGCTCGCGCTCCTGTTTCCGCATGCGCTTTTCATTCACACCCGGCGCGATCTGCGCGACGTCGCCGTCTCCTGCTGGATGACCGATTTCGGCAAGATCCCCTGGGCGTTCCACAAAGATCACATCGCCGCACGCTTTCGCAATTACATTCGGCTCATGGAGCACTGGCGCTCGGTCCTCCCTGGCCGGATGATCGAGATCGATTACGAAGACACAGTCAGCGACCTCGAAGGCGTCGCCCGCAAGATCGTGGCCGCGGCCGGGCTCGAGTGGGATCCCGCCTGTCTCGAGTTCCATCGCACCGACCGGCCGGTGCGCACCGCCAGCGTCACCCAGGTTCGCCAGCCAATCTATACCCGCTCGGTCGAGCGGTTCCGCAACTATGAGCCCACCCTGGGCACGCTCTTCAAGCAGCTCGAGCCAATCGAAAAACGCGCTTTCAAGGCCGCAGACCCATCCGCGCCCACTGCGTGTGAGATTCAAACGCCAGCGTGAGTGCGTGCGGGCTTGCCAATCGAGGTTGACCGGAATTGAAGTCAATCTATAATCCGCGACAGGAGATTCCGCGCCCGCGGTGCGCGGGGGGCTCGTCTTTGCCAGGAAGGCAAGGCGTACTAAGGATCAAGGAGGACGAGAATGGCCGACCGCCGCTGGTTGATCGCGGTCGTGCTGTTCGCGCTCGCGATGCACGGGCTTGCGATCGGGCGGACGGTTCTGCCCGCGCAGGATGGGCTCAAGGTGATCGCGGTTGCGCGGGAGTTCGGGCACAGGCCGTGGGAGGACGTGGTGCGCGGGACCGACCTGCACCCGCTTTACCCTGCGCTCATTGCGGCTCTGCATCCGTTTGTGGCGGCGGCGGCTGGACCGGGCCCGACATCCTGGCGATTGACCGCACAGCTTGTCTCGGCGCTCGCGTCGGTGCTTCTGATCTTTCCAGTACATAGAATTGCGCGAATACTCTTTGACCGCAGGATCGCCCTGCTCGCCGCCGCCCTTGTGGTGCTGTATCCGCACATGGCGGAGCTGGGGCACGAAACGCTGGCGGACTCGGTCGGCTTGCTGGGGATTTTCTCCGCGCTCTGGTTTGGGATTTGCGCCTGGTTGAAGCCGAGCACGCGGCTTGGGGCGCTTTCGGGGGTGGTCGCCGGCCTGGGGTATCTGGCACGGCCGGAGGCGATTCTGGTCCCGCCTGCGCTCGCGCTGGCCTGGCTGATGGGCATGCTTCAGGGTCCGCGATACCTGAGCCGCAAGCGGTTTCCCGGGCTCGTGGCGATCGCGCTTGCCTTTGGCGCGGTGCTGTGCGCCTATGCGGCGATCAAGGGCGAGATCTCGGAAAAGCTCGCCCTTCGCCTGGGCGCGTCGCTTGGCAAGAGCGCTGCCACGCCGCCGCATGCGATTCGTTCTGTTCCGCCGGGGCTCGACGATCCCCGGTTGGACTTTTCACCCAAGGAAGAGTCGGACACGATCCGGATCACGGGGGCAGGTCAAGCCGCGGCCATGATCCTGCGCGAGTGGTGGGAAGAAAGTTGCTGGTTTTTCGCGGTCATGGCCGGCTGGGGCTGGGCGCGGCGAGACTTCATCCGCGGCCTTTGCCCGGAGCTCGATCCGGATGCGAGCCGCGCGACATCCCGGATATTGCTTGTGTTTTCAGCGATTTATTTCCTTGCGCTTTTACGGCATAGCACGGTGCTGGGTTATCTCTCCGGCCGGCACACGATGGCGTTGCTTATCGCCGCCGCGCCCTGGGCAGCCGCGGGATCTTTTGTGTGCGCGCGAGGGGTCGCGGTCAAGTGCCGGCTTCTGCCCGCGCGGGCGCTTTGGCTGGGTGTTGCCGCCTCGGCGCTTCTTATCATGCTTTCGGTGATCACGCAGGTGCGGCCGAAACATCGCGGCCACTGGAGCCGTGAGGCTCATCTTGAAGCCGGGCGCTGGCTCGCCCAGCACGCGGCCGATCAGGAGCTTGTGCTCGATACGCGCGGCTGGGCGCGGTTCATCTCCGGCAAGCTGGGCTATGACTACTGGCACGTCCGCCAGGCGCTCACGGACGCCCATTTGCGTTACATCGTCGTGGAGCGTGACGAGCTCGAGGCCCCAAGCCCGCGGGCGCGCACGCTACGCAGGTTGCTGGACAGAACCGCCCGTGTCATTGCCGAATTTCCCGATCAGACGCGGCAAACCGCCGCGGTGCGGGTCTATCGCTTCGAGCGGCCGGGTTCGTGGGAGGTGCTGCGGCGATGACCATGAAGCCAGCCATGATGAACTCTACGAGCGCGGCCGCGGTTGACTCCGAGCGCAACTGGCTGTGGGTTGACGCGCGTTTCGCGCGGTATCTCACGGGCTGGACGACGGAGCGGGCGATGGGAGTGGATTCGCGCGACCGCTTCCATGCCAAGCAAGGACGTTCCACGGCGCGGGTGATCCTGCACCCGAGCGATCCGGATCACCGGCTGGGTGATCGGCCGATCTCGGTCTATCTCAAGCGGCATTTCGAGCGCTCGTTCCCGGAGCGGATCACCGGCACGCGCTCGCCGGCCGAGGTGGAGCGGCAGAACCTGGAACGCGTCCGCGCCCTCGGGATCAACGTACCGGAGGTCGTGGCGCTGGGTGGCCGGGTCGCGGAAACTGGCGATCAGCAGAGCTTCCTGATGGTGCTCGAGCTCTCGGGTCAAGGAGCGCTCAACGAGCTCTTGCCCGGCCTCGAACGCGGCATGGCCCCCGCCGACTTCGCGGCGCTCAAACGCGCGCTCGCCAGGGAGATCGCCAGGATCGCAGCGGCGATTCACCGCCGCAATGTCTTTCACAGCGATCTTTATCTCTGCCATTTTTTTCTCGATCCCGCGCTCGCGGATCGGGATCCGCGCAGCCCGCGGCTTGCCCTCATCGACCTCCACCGCGCTATCGAATCGCGATTCACCGCCCCTTATCGCAGAATCAAGGATCTCGGCCAGTTGCTCTACTCCACGGAGGAGGTCGCGGCGATCGACGACCGCGATCGCTTGCGATTCCTGGTGCACTATTGCCGCTACGCGGGCGTTCGCCGGCCAGGTCTGCTGGCGTGGCTTGTGCGGCTGCGCGCGGGGCGGTACTCGGCTCATAATCGCGGCTCGGGCCGGGGTAAGCGGCTCGGGCGATTCCTCTCGCTGTGGCAAGGCTGAAAGAAAGGCTCAACAGATGCGAGTCGCGCTTATCTATCAACATGTGGATCCCAGCCGCGGCGGTGCGGAGACGTATGTCGTCGACCTGGCGCGGGCGCTTGTGAAGCACGGCTGCGAGGTCGAGATCCACGCCGAAACGGTCGCGCCTGGCGTCTTGCCCGCCCAGGCGCGATTCTGCCCTGTCTCGGTCGAGGGCAAGACGCGGCTCGCCCGGCTCGCAAGTTTTGCTCGGGAAAGCGAGCGAGCGCTCCACGCGGCAGGCGTCGATTGCGCAGTCGGCTTCATTGGCACCCATGCCCAGGACGTCCTGATCCCGCAAGGCGGCGTGCAGGCCGCGAGCATTCTGGCCAACGCCGGGCGCAGACGCGCCGCGCTCGGGCGCGGGTTGTATGTGCTTGGCAAGGCGCTCAATCCCAAGTTCTGGCGCCAGCGGGCGACCGAGCGCAAACAGTACGACCCGCGCAGGGGATCACGGATCGTGGCCGTGAGCCGGATGGTCGCACGGCATCTCGAGACATTTCATCATGTGCCGTTGCATCGAATCCATGTGGTCCATAACGCCATCGATCCCGAGCGGATGAGGCTGCCCGATCCCGCGGCCGCCCGCGCGGAGGCCAGAACCGCCCTTGGGCTTGGGCCTCACGCCCTGGCCGCGCTGTTCGCCGGGCATAACTACGCCCTCAAGGGCCTCGGCGAGCTGATCCAGGCGATGGGGTTGCGCAGGCGGCAAAACCCAGGCGCAGTGCCAATTCACTTGATCGTCACCGGCGGCGGCAACGACCGGCCGTATCGCAAGCTGGCGCGGAGGCTGGGCATCGCGAACGAGGTTCATTTCCTGGGCTTTCAGGACGATGTGCGCCCCTGGTTCGCGGCGAGCGATTTCTTCGCTCAGCCGACGCATTACGACCCGTGCTCGCTCGTTTTGCTCGAGGCGCTCGCGTACGGATTGCCGGTGATCTCCACCCGCAGAAACGGCGCGAGCGAGCTGGTCGCCGATGGGGTCCACGGTTGGATCGTGAACGAGCCGAGCGATATTTCCGGACTGGCGGCGGCGCTTGAGCGCATGGCCGATCCCGCCGGGCGCAGCGCGATGGCGCACCAGGCGCGGGAACTGGGCGCGGAGCTTACCTTTGACGCGCATGTGCGCAAGTTGATCGCGATCTTTGAAGAAGTCGCCGCCGTGAAGGCACGCAGACGCGAACGCGGCTCGAGCGCGCTGGAACGCGCAGGCATGCCGCACTTCGCCAGGCAAAAGGCTCACGCGGGATAACCAATCGAACCTCGGTCGCCACCGCGCGACCCTCTTTCCAAGGAAGGGATCTCCATGCGAGCCATCCTGCTTGCCGGCGGCAAAGGGACACGGCTTAGGCCCTATACCCACGTGCTGCCCAAGCCGCTCATGCCGCTTGGCGAGGCTGATCCGATGCCGATCATCGAGGTCGTGCTTCGCCAGCTCGGGCGCTTTGGATTCCGCGATGTCACCATCGTCACGGGGTATCTTACCGAGCTCATCGAGACCTTCTGCGGCGATGGCAAACGCTTTGGCGTTCGGCTCGACTATTGCCGCGAGACCACTCCGCTTGGCACCGCTGGCGGGCTCACCTTGATCGAGCCTCCGCGCGAATCCGCGCTCGTGATCAACGGCGATATTCTGACCACGCTTGACTATCATGCGATGTATGAGTTTCACACGAATCGCAGCGCAAGCGCAACGATCGCGTCGTATCCCCGCGAGGTGAGGATCGACTTCGGCGTGCTCCAGTTCGGCGACGATCCCCATATTCTCGCCGGTTATCAGGAAAAGCCCGAGTATCGCTTCCAGGTGAGCATGGGCGTTTACATTCTTCATCCCGAAGCGTGGAGCTTTCTCAAGCCGGGGCAGGCGATCGGCATGCCCGAGCTGCTCGAAACGATGCGCGGATCGGGCAGGGCGATCCATTGCTATCGCCAGGAGTGCTACTGGCTCGACATCGGCCGCCATGATGATTACGACACAGCCAATTCGATTTTTGAAGCCAGGCGCGGGGCGTTTCTGGGCACGCCGCTGCCGCCGAAATACAAGATCGGGCGCGACCAGTGAACCCGGGAACTCAGATCGCCATCTCAGTCTGCGCCATGATCGCCGCCTACCTGGCGGGTGCGATTCCGTTTGGCTATTTGCTCGTGCGCTGGCTGAAGGGCATCGACGTGCGCACCCTCGGCTCGGGCAACGTCGGGGCGACAAACGTCGGCCGGGCGCTCGGTTTTCGGTTCTTCTTACTGGTGCTTGCGTTCGATGCGCTCAAGGGCTTCTTGCCCACGTGGGGCGTGCCGCGCCTGCTTACAGCCACGATCGGATCGTCCGCGGTCGACCTGCCCGTGGGGCTCGCCGTGGCGGCGATCGTCGGCCATTCGTTCCCAATCTATCTGGGCTTCAAGGGGGGCAAGGGCGTGGCCACCAGCCTGGGCTCGATCCTGGCGCTTGATCCGATTGCGAGCCTGGCCGCGATCGCCGTGTTTCTGGTCTCCTTTGCAATCTGGCGTTACGTTTCGCTGGCCTCGCTGCTGGGCGGCCTGGCGTTTGTACTCGACCGCCTGTTCTGGGTGGGCGCGCCGTTCGTGCGGGAGAATCGGGCGCTGACCGTTTTTTCGGTCGGGATCTTGACCCTGCTGCTCGTCCGCCATCGGGCGAACCTGAAGCGGATCCTTGCGGGCACGGAGCCAAAAGTGAACCTGAGAAAGAAACGGGAAATCGCGGCGGGCGATGCACCTCGATCGGGCAGGGCGTCCACGCGCTGGATTGTGGCGGCCGCATTGGGGGTGGGGCTGCTGGGCGCGGTTGGCCTGATCCTCGAGCGCCACGCCCGCGCACGCATCGAGGCGAACGCGGGGCCGTGGAACTTGCGCGAATGCGACCGCGCGCTCACGGGGCTTCAGCGCATCGATCGCATTACCTTCGACCGCACGGGATCGTGGGTCGCCGCCACCTGCCCACGCTACGAACGGGTGGTGATCTACCCGGTGGATGCGCAGAAGCGCCTGGGGCCTGTGCGCGAGGTCGAGCTCGACGGCCGGCCGCTTGCGATCGCGGCCACGCGCAGGGGCTTTGTGGTGCTCGTCCAGCCTGGCGGCGATGAGCGCCATGTCGAGCCCGGCTGGATCGAGTCGCTCGATTGCGCGGGCAACCGCGTCGGCGATCGCGTGCGGACCAGCTTCTATCCCCGCGACCTCGCCGTCTCACGCGACGGCATGCGCGTGTTTGTGCTCTGCGCTGGGCGCACAGAGGGGGACGCAAAAAAGCCCGCGCCCAGCCTGGAAACCGTCGCGCTCGCGGAGTCAGGCGCGCCTGGACGCGTGCTCGATCGGCTGGAATGGAACGACCCCGAACCGCCTGGCCGGCTGATCCTATCGCAATCGGGCGCTGCCGCGCTTGTCACCTTGCCCTCCGCGGGCGAGAGCCTGGCGATCGACCTGGCGAGTGCCCCGGGACCGAAACGGCTCAGGCGGCTGCCGTGCGCGGAGGGGGATACGCCGTTCCCGTCGGATTCGGGCGAGGGTGACTGGATTTTGCTTCCCACCGCGGTTGTTACACCGGCGGTCGGCGTGGATTTGCCGGCTGGGGCCGAAGGCGCGCGCGCACCTCGGTGCGATTACGTGCTCACCGTGCGCGAACAAGAGAGTGTGCTCGAGATCGCCCGTGCCCGGCCGCTCGTGCCGCTGGGTTCGATGCCGCTGCTGGGCGCGCTCAACATGGGCAGGACGCGCCCGATCGACCTGGCGATCGCGCGCGAGCAGGGTCTGGTTGCGGTAGCAACACGGTCGGGAGCGATCCACCTGGTCGAGCTATCCCGGCGCCTACCCGAGGGTGGCATGCGATCGCCCGTGCGCGACGACGGTGTCGTTCCCGCGGGATGGCTTCACGACGGAACGAAGGCGCGGTAATCTGAAACGATTGAATCCATTCGCCCATCTCGGTTGGCCCTGGATCGCCCATGAAGTACGCTGATTCGAAGACGTCGGGACATTCGCCGCTGATGTGTCCACGTTGTCGGCGTGCGTACCCAGCGGGTGAATCCACGCTTTGCGACCAGTGTGGCGAGCGGCTCCAGGAAAAGGGCTATTGCCCCGTTTGTGAAAACTACCTGATGCTGCCCCAGGGCGCGACCTGTCCCAAGCACGATCTGGAGCTCATCGCTCGGCCGGGGGACGACCCCGCGTCCGCATCGCCCATGACCGTGGGCGTGGGTTGGGCGCCTGTGCGGATCTTCAGCGATTCGACCGCGCTCGCCGCCGCGCGGATTCGCCTCGAGGCCGAAGGCATCCCGACCTATCTCGAAGGCGAACGCATGGGAAGCGCTTCGATGTATCGCGTGGCCACCGGCGGAATTCGCCTCCTCGTCCCCGCCGACCAGATCGCCGACGCCCGCATTATCCTCGACCAGATCTGGGCCGCTCCCACCGCCGAGGATGAGCTCTAACGCTTGCCCCTGGGTTCTGGCTTCGGCTGGTACGCCAGCCAGAGCGAACGGAAGTAGCGCAAGACGCGTTCAGGGTCCGTGCTCGCGCCGATTTCTGCCAGTGTGTAACCCTCGTAGCCCTGGTGTTTGAGACGACCGAACAGGTCGCGCCAGGGGTAGGCCTCGTCGGTGAGGTCACGCAGATGAACCTCGCGAATCTTCGGCCCGATCATGCCGTAGCTTTCCGCGATCGAACCGTTCTTCACATCGCCGGGGTTGGAATTCCAGCACGCGAAGACGTTGTCGCTCTGGACATGGCTCAGAATCCTGGCAAAGTGCGCTGGCTCCGAGGTCACAGACCCATGCACCTCGACGCGGATCTCAACCCCAAAATCCGCGGCGTCGCGCCCGACCTCATCCAGGGCCTTCGCAATCTGGCGAAACGTGGCGTCCATGTCCGCGCCCTTCGGAACGCCGTTAGGCCGCACCTTCACCCCGGGCGCGCCCACGTCATGCGCGAGCCGGACGTATTCCTTGGTGCCCGCGATGTTGTGCTTCACCTCATCTGGATTGGCGGAGTGGAACTCGAATGCGCTTCCCAGCCCGGCCAGGTTCACGGGCGAATCGTCGAAGCGCTTGCGAACCTCCTCGCGCTCGAGCGGTGACAGGTTGACCTCAACCTTGTGCGCGTGCGAGGTCCTGAGCTCGACTCCCTCGTATTCGAGCTTCTCCAACCGGCGGATGATGGTCGGCAGGTCCCAGTCCTTCGCGATGTTGTAAGTCACGATGCCGAGCAGCGACATGGAAGGGTTCCTGGGCCAGAGCGGGTTGGACAACGACGCGATTCATTGTCCAACGATCCGCCCCGCCGAGCAAGCCGGTGCCGCGGCCCGGTGAATCAGGGCTGGACCTGGCTGGCGTCTCATGGAAGCTCCTTCTTCTCTCGAGTGATGTCAGAGAAGCGCCAGGCTTGTATCAGCCGCGGTCTGGTCGCGTCAATTCTTAACCGACCAGCTCGTGGATGACCTGGCCGTCGCCGCCGATGGGGATCGGCCGGCCGGAGCGGTTGTAGAAGGTGGTGTCGAGGTCGATGCCAAACTGGTGATAGAGCGTGACGGTGAGGTCGATGGGTCGGATGGGTCTGTCCCTGGGGACCTCGCCACGGGCGTTGGACGCGCCCACGATCGTCCCTCTGGCCAGTCCGCCGCCGCCGATGAGGACGCTCATGCAGTTGCCCCAGTGGTCGCGCCCGGGTACAGCGTCCGAGCCTGGCACCCCGACGCGATTCATGCGCGGGGTGCGCCCGAACTCGCCCATGACCATCACGATGGTCGAATCGAGCAGGCCGCGCGACTCGAGATCTTGCACCAGTGAACCGACCGCGGCATCGAGCGGCGGCAGCACCCTGTGCATGCCCTTTTCGAGGCTTGAATGAAAGTCCCAGCCGCCGAAGGTGAGGGTTACGAACCGCACCCCGGCCTCGACCAGGC